>JACMPK010000183.1 GCA_014377535.1 Gemmatimonadaceae bacterium | reverse complement strand
CGCGGCAGCTCCTTCACATCCGGCAGCGGCAGTTCGCCGGCATCGGTGATCCGCGGCCCGACCGTGTTGTAGAGCAACGTGGCGCTGGTGGATCCGCTGGCGGTGTTCCATGTCACGCCGCCGTTCAGCATGTAGGGTGCCTGGCCGACCATCGCGCGGTTGGAGTTCGTCACGCTCGCGAGCCCCTGACGCAGCGAGATCTTGCTCTGCATGAACGTCGCGTTGCTGAACACGCTCACGTTCTCGAGCGCCGAGGTCAACTTGCCGAGGCCCGTACGAGCTTCGAGTTCCACGCCGACGTTGTTGGCGCGCCTGGCATTCTGGTACGAGACGATTCGGGTTCCCGACGTACCGAGGTAGATGCGCTCGATCGGATTGTCGAACTGCTTGCCGAAGAGCGACACGCTGAACACCTCGGTGCGGGTCGGGAACCACTCCCAGCGAATGTCGGCGTTCTTGATCAGCGCGCGCACCAGCCCGGCGTTGCCGAGGAAGTTGTCACCACCGAGCACGTCGCGGAACTGCAGCGGAGCCAGCTCACGGTACTCGGGACGCGCCAGTGTCTGCGAGACGCTGAAGCGGACATTCTGATTCTCCGACGCCTTCACCGTTACCGCCAGCGAGGGCAGGACATCGGTGAACTTCGGGCGCGTCGTGACGGGAGCGCCAATCGTCGGTGATGCAGTCACCTCCACTTCCGAACGCTCCAGGCGCGCACCCGACACGATATTGACCATCGGGCTGACCTGCCAGGTCGCCATCACATAGCCCGCCGCGAGGCGATCCTTCGCCGCGTAGCTGCCACCCTGCGCCAACGGCACCAGGCGCAGGGCGCTGCTGCCGGGCTGCGTGAAGCGACCGTCGAAGATGGACTCCGGGGACAGTTGGCGCTGCGCGTTGTTCAGGCCGAATCCCTGAAAGCTGTAGACGTTGTTTGCCGCCTCGCGGTCGGTCGAGCGGTACAGGGCACCGAACTTGATCCTGAGCTCATTGGCCGGTTCGAAGAACGACATCCGGTAGTTCAGCTGACCCTCGTAGTTGTTCTCGTTCAGCTTGCCGTAGGTGCGGACTGCGCCCTCGGTCCCGATCGCGAACCACTCCGGTGTCGAGGTGCCGTTCACCGTGTACACGATCTCCGAACGGTCCGGCTCCTCACGCGTCACGCCGGACGCGGTCGCAGACCAGTCGAACTGATGACGACCGCCGAAGAGGGAATGCTCGACGGCGAGTTGCGAGCTGCGGATCATCCGTTCCACCAACTGCAGCCGCTGGATGTTGAGGCGCGTTCCCAGATTCTCGCTCACGCCGGTCTCCACGCGCGCGTCGTTGTCACTGGTGCGATTGTACGTGTTGTTCAGCGAGACCTTGGTGTTCCGGCCGAGGAAGGTGCTGAAATTCGCCAGACCGCCCCAGAGGATTCCGGTGCCCGACGACGTGCCGGTGAAACGATCCACTTCCTCCACGCCGCGGCGCGCGAGCGCATACGCGCGAACCTGATCCAGCTTGATGTTCTGCTGTACGCCGTAGTTGCCGCTCACGAGGTAGCCGATCCGCTGGCCGAACACCGGATCGCTTCCACCGATCGACATGCCGAAGCTGCCGTTCGGGGCGCCCTTTGCGGGCAGCGCGCTCCATCGATTCCGGAACGTGCTTATCAGGCTGTTGACTTCGCCCTGAGCCGGCTGCGGGTCGAAGTTGCCGTACGTCGGGACGATCGACGCCAGCCCGCGGGTCGATGCGCCGAAGCCGAAGTAGTCGCGGCCCGCGTTGCCGGCGGTGAACGTGTTCTCTCCCGTGATCGACGAGTTGTAGCCGCCGGCCGTGGACATCACGATCGTACGCTTCGCCGGAAACTCCTTCGTCTGGATATTGACCGCCGCACCAGCGAAATCGCCGGGCTGATCGGGGGTGAATGTCTTCGACGTCGTGATGCTCTGGATCAGGCTCGCCGGAAACAGGTCCAGCGGCACGACCTTGCGCTCGGGCTCTGGACTTGGAAGGCGTGCACCGTTCAACGATGCCGTGGTGTAGCGATCGCCAAGCCCGCGGACGAAGACGTACTTGCCGTCCTGCACGTTCACTCCGCTCACGCGTCCCACCGCCGCAGCGGCGTCACTGTCAGGGCTCTTCGCGATCTGCTCGCTGGTGACGGAGTTGATGATGGCCGCTGCATTCCGCTGGCGGTCGAGCGCCGCACTGACCGAGCCGCGCTCCTGCGTGGCGGTCACCGTTGTCGTCGCGAGCTGCATCGTGGCCGGAGCCATCGCGATGTTCTGCTCTATGGTCTGACCACCGCGCAACGCGATGCCGGTGATCGTCTTCGACGCAAACCCGATGCGCCGCGCGAGTAACGTGACAGTGCCCGCAGGCACGTTCGCCATGGTGTAGCGGCCATCGACGCCAGACAACGCGCCGATGGTGGTGCCGACGACCTGAATGCCGACGTCCGACATGCCACTGCCTTGTGGATCGAGCACTCGGCCCGTGATCCTGCCGCGCGCCACCGCAGCACCGGGTGTCTGCGCGTGTGCCTGCTGTACGAAGCCGAGCAGTGCGACGGCGACGACAGTCAGCCGGCGAGCGTATGCAATCGACATGAGATGATCGTGATCGAGTCGTGGGTATCCGTGGGCTCTGACGTGCGCCCACCTCCATGCCGTGGCATGACTCCGTTACGATCGCGTGTTCATGTGACAGGAATCGCGCGATCGTGCAACGGCCATGTAACGGCGCTGGTCACGTTGCGGCGCTGTCCGTTACGATTCCGTGACAGGGCTTGGCCAGGTGGTCACGATCGTGGTGCCGATGCCACTGTCGCTCGCGGCGGTGACGTGGCCGCCGTGCGCTTCCACGAGGTGACGCACAATGGCGAGCCCGAGCCCGGTGCCGCCCTGCTCGCGCGAGCGCGCCGGATCGACCCGATAGAACCGTTCAAAGATCCGCGGCAGGTGGTCGGCCGGGATGCCGATGCCGGTGTCGCTCACGGCAAGAGTCACCGAGTCGCCCTCACGGCGCGCGACCACTCGCACGGTGCCCGTGGCGGTGTGACGGACCGCATTTTCCACCAGATTCCCCAGCACCTGCCGGAGCGCCGTCGGATCTGCGCAGACCTCCTCGGCATCAGGGGCGATGTCGGCGCGAACCACGAGGTGCTTTTCGTCAGCGGCCGGTCTGATCGCACCCATGACATCGGCGACCACATCGGGCACCCGCAGCGTCACGGGATTCGGGCGCCAGCCGCCGGACTCGATCCGGCTCAGGTCCAGCAGGTCGTCTACAATGCGTTGCATCCGCCGTGTGTTCGACAGGATGGTCTGCAAAAACGCCTGCCGGCTCACCAGCGGGACGTCGCTATCCTCGACCAGCGTTTCGGCATAGCCGCCCACGATCGTCAGCGGCGTGCGCAGCTCGTGGCTCACGTTGGCCACGAAGTCGCGGCGCACCTGCTCGAGTTTGCGGATCGGCGTGAGATCATACATGGCGAGGACGGCACCGCCGTCCGTCAATGGGCGTGCCACCAGTGATACGGCACGGCCATGCAGCACGACCTCACGCGCCTCGACCACCTGTCCTGAGAGCGCGCGCTGCAGCGCCGAACGCAGCTCCGGGTCATCCGGTAATCGGTCGACCGGGAACGGCACCTCACCATCGACATTCGCCAGCACACGGCCGACATCATTGATGCGCATGACCTGCCGTGAGGCGTCGACTGCGATCGCGCCCTCGGTGAGCGAATCGAACAGCTCCGTCAGCAGCGACTCTTCGGCTTCGAGCGTCGCGAGTCGGGCGCCAAGCTGCTCCGCCAGCCGGTGCACCGCGCGTGCAAGATCGCCGACCTCGCCTGGCGCCGAGAGGGCAGGCCGTCGGGAGAGATCTCCAGCAGCCAGCGCCTGCGCCACATCGCGCAGCGCAATGATCGGACGCGTGATCGACCGCGAGAAGAACCAGCCAAACCCGGTGACGGCCACGATTGCGCCGATACCCACGAACAGGATGTCGAGACGCGAACGCGTGAACAACTCCTCGACGGCGCGCGTCCGCACCGACACCCGGGAGATACCAAGCGGCATGCGGACGGCCACGTACAACTCCTCGTCGCCCGCCGACGCGGAAACGCGCCTCGCCTGTCCGCTTCCCCGCGCGAGGGCGTCGCGTACTTCGGGCCTGCTGCGATGATTCTCGAGGGCCTGCAGGCGGAGCGAATCGAACTCCGAGTCGCCAAGCACGACACCATTTGCACCTATCAGCGTGACGCGATGGCCCGTGGCACGCCCGGCCGCATCGGCGATGGCGTCGGCGGCAGCGGGGTTCGTCCATTGCGCGGCCAGCAGGCGCGCCTCGCTCTGCAACTGCGCGACCTGCTGTTCACCAACGCGCGCATACAGCCGACGATCCAGCACGCCCACGACCGCCGCCAGCATGAGCGACACACCGAGGACGAGGCCCAGCAGGAGGCGTGTAGTGAGGCGCACCGCGTGAATCTAGGCGAGCGCCAGCAGCCGCACGGTGCTGCACTCGCCGCCGTGCGTCGCAGGCACCGTCACGGTCAGCGTGACGATGCCCCGCGCATGCGATAGCCGAAGCCGCGCACCGTCTCGATCAGGTCACCGGCGTCTCCGAGCTTCGTACGCAGGCGCTGGATGTGCATGTCCACCGTGCGTGTCTGGATGTCGGGAGCGGCTTCCCACACGGTCTCCAAAAGGTGCCCGCGCGCCTGCACGCGGCCGCGACGCTCGGCGAGCGTGATGAGCAGCTTGTACTCGGTCGGCGTGAGCTCCACTTCGTCATTCGCGATCGCCACACGATGCGCCGCACGGTCGATGCGGATCGGTCCGATCTGCAGCAGGTCGGCGGGCGTCTCGCCCGAGCCAGCGGTACGACGGAGGATCGCCCCGACGCGCAATACCAGTTCTTGCGGGCTGAACGGCTTGGTGAGATAGTCGTCAGCACCGAGCGACAGTCCGCGAATGCGATCCTGCTCTTCCTTGCGCGCGGTGAGCATCAGCACGGCGATGTGTCGCGTTCCTTCCTCGGCGCGGATGTGCTCCAGCACGTCGAAGCCGCTCATGCCGGGCAACATCAGGTCCAATACCAGCAGCGCCGGCCGCTCGGAGCGCGCGATCGAGAGCGCGTCGGTGCCGTTGGACGCCGTCGAGACACGATAATTCGTCTTTGCGAGATGATACGCGACCAGCGCAACGATGTCCGGCTCATCATCGACAACGAGAATGCGCTCCTGCACGTGCGGGGCTGGACTGGTCATGCGGTGGGTTCCCTTGTCGCCGGGTGCGGGAGCGCGTCAGCGGAGTGCTTCCGTCGCTCCTCGGGCACCATCGGAATGTGCGGTGCGCCCGTTGTGGCAAGGCGCTGCCGGATCTTTGCCAGGATCATCTCGATCGCTACCGTGTTGTGACCGCCGCGCGGCACGATAACGTCCGCCCATCGCTTGCTTGGTTCGACGAATTGCAGGTGCATGGGGCGCACCGTGTTCACGTATTGCTCCAGAATCTCCTCCAGGGGACGGCCGCGTGAGGCCATGTCGCGCTTCACGCGACGCACGAGGCGAATATCCGCATCGGCATCCACGAAGACCTTCACATCGAGCCGCTGTCGCAGCCGTTCATCGGTGAAGAGCAGGATGCCATCCACCACCACCACGTCGCACTTCGGGATCCGCACCGTCGCTGCGCTTCGGGCATGCAGCGTGTAATCGTACACCGGCTTCTCCACCGGCTCGCCCCGTGACATCGCGTCGAGATGCGCCACGAAGAGGTCCACGTCGAACGCATCGGGATGATCCCAGTTCACGCGATGCAACTCCTGCATCGTGAGGCCGACATGGTCTCGGTAATACGAATCCATTTCCACGAACGCGACCGACGAATCGGCCAGCGCCGCAGCCACGCGACGCGCCACGGTGGTCTTGCCTGAGCCCGTACCCCCAGCAATTCCGATCATCAGCGGGCGGTGCGACAGAGCTCCTCCGTAGTGACAGGCATGTTCGTTTGTGACTGTGTGACTCTTCGTGATGATCCGGTCACGAAACGGTATCGACGTACCAGCACGCGACGGCAACGGCACCAAGTCAAGCTAGCCGCTTCCACCTGTAGGAGGGCCGCTCCCGGCTGCAGACCAGTGCGACTAGGTTCCGTCCATGAGACTCATGTCATCGCGCCGTTGGCGTTTTGTGACGCTGATGGGGTGTTTGACCATCACGACTGGCGTGGCGGCTCAGCCAGTGCCCTCGTCGCGGTCGCTCGTCGTGTTGGCCACGACGGATGTGCACGGACACCTTCGTGGCTGGAATTACTATGACGCGCGTCCGGACAGGGCGCGTAGCCTCGCCGCCGCCGCCACGATCGTCGATTCGGTGCGTCGGGCACACCCGGGCGGCGTGCTGCTCGTGGATGCGGGTGACTTGCTGCAGGGCACTCCGCTGACGACCGTGGCGTCACGTGCGTCGATCGCGACGCCGCACCCGGTCATAGCCGCAATGAATGCCATGCGGTACGACGCAGCGGCGATCGGTAACCACGAGTTCAACTACGGGCTGCCCCTGCTGCGCCGCGTGCTGACACAGGCGCGCTTTCCGTTCCTCTCGGCCAATGCCACGGCGCTCGATCCGCGCGATGCGTTTCCTGCATGGCGACTGATCCGTCGCGGTGACCTGACCATCGGCGTGATCGGTGCGACGACGCCTGGCGTGATGGTGTGGGATCGCGATCATGTGCGCGGACGAGTGCGATACGACGCGATTGCGCCTGCGCTGCGCACGGCGGCGGCGGCCGTGCGGCGAGCCGGCGCGGATGTGGTGGTCGCGGTGGTGCACGCGGGGCTTGACGGTGCCGCCAGCTACGACACGGTCAGCAGCGGGCTTCCGGGCGAGAACGTCGTCGGGCAGCTGCCGCGTGACGTGCCAGGCCTCGACCTTATCGTGTACGGGCATTCGCATCGCGAGATGGTCGACACCGTCGTTAATGGCGTGCGACTGATGCAGCCACGCAATGCGGCAGCGACGGTTGGCGCGGCGACGCTGAACTTCACCAGGGTCGCGGGACGCTGGAGGCTGACCTCGTCCAGCGCAACGTCATTGCAGGTCGATGGGCACGTGGAGTCGGCCGCGGTGCTGCGGGTGACCGAGGCCGCGCATCGCGCCGCGATGGCCTATGCGGCCGAGTCGATCGGGGTCTCGCCGGTCGAATGGCGATCGCAGCTGGCCCGCGCCACCGACCTGCCGTTGACGGACCTCGTAGGTGAGGTGATGCGTCGCGTCTCCGGTGCGCAGCTGGCGGCAAGCCCGGCGTTCTCGCTCGATGCGAGCATCGACAGCGGCACCGTCACCGTCGCGAAGATTGCGCGCCTCTATCCATACGAGAACACGTTGCGCGCCGTGCGCATCACCGGTGCCCAGCTCCATGCATTTCTGGAGCACAGCGCGCGCTACTGGAATACCTGGTCATCGGGCGGCACGTCATCACTCGTGAACAGCAAGGTGCCGGGCTACAACGCCGACATGGTCGTGGGTGCGACATACGATGTGGATCTGTCGAAGCCAACAGGGCAGCGCATCCGGGCTCTGGTGGTCAACGGCACGCCGGTGATTGCTGGTGACTCGTTCACGATCGCGCTGAGCAATTATCGGCAGACGGGTGGTGGCGGGTACGCGATGCTGGCCGGTGCGCCGCTCGTATATGAATCCCGGGGCGACATTCGCGAGATGATCGTGGACGCGGTGCGAAAAGCCGGCCGGCTCGATCCGGCCGACTGGGCATCCGTGAACTGGCGCATCGTGCCGGCCGAGGCTGAAGCCGCGGCAAAGGCATCGTTCGCTCGCAGTGGGAATGAGCGTAGGAGCGATGGCGCGCCGTTCAACGGTACCAGACTGCGCGTGATCGGCATGAACGACTTCCACGGCGCGTTCGAAACGCGCCTCGGAGCGAACGGCAGGCCGCTGGGTGGTGCTGGTGCATTCGTGGCCGCGATCCGCCGCGCGCAGGCCGGATGCATCGCGCCGGCATGCTACTCGGTGATCGTGGATGGCGGCGACGAGTTTCAGGGCACGCCCGCCTCGAACCTCGCGTACGGCCGCACGGTGGTCACGTTGATGGATTCCATCGGCGTCGCGGCGTCGGCGCTGGGCAATCACGAGTTCGACTACGGGCAGGACACGCTGCGGGCACGCATCGCGCAGGCCTCGTACCCCATCCTGTCGGCCAACCTGCGCGACACGCTCGGCAATGTGCCGTCGTGGATCAGGCAGGATGTCATCGTGCAGCGCGGACCGCTGAAGGTGGGCATCATCGGCGTCAGCACGATCGAGACGCCGAACACGACCCGCGCCGTGAACGTGACGGATCTGCGCTTCATCGACCCGGCACCCGTGGTGAGCGCGCGCGCGCAGGCGCTGCGTGCGCAGGGCGCCGACGTGATCGTCGTCACGGGCCACGTGGGCGGATTCTGCACCGCTGGCGCGACCTGCACCGGCGAGATCTTCCAGATGGTGAACCGTCTCACGTCGCGCGTCGATGTCGTCGTGTCCGGCCACTCGCACAGCTACCTCAACACGCGGCTCCGCGGCGTGCCCATCGTCCAGGCACGTTCGCGTGGCGAGGCGATCGACATCGTCGATCTCGCGATCGGTGATTCGACTGCGTGGCAGGCCGGTGATATCAACGCGTCACGGGTGCTCAGTGCCGACGTGCTGGACGTCATGGCGGACACCATCACCGCTGATCCGCAGGCCACCCGCATCGCGCGCCGCGCCGTCGATGCGGTTGCGAGCATCATCGCGCAGCCAGTCGGTCGAATTCTTACGGATATGCGGCGCGACGGCTCGCAGTACGCGCTGGGAAACCTCGTCGCGGACGCGATGCGCGAGGCGGCGAACAGCGACATCGCGGTGATGAACAACGGTGGCATCCGTGCCAATCTGCTCGCCGGTGACGCGAACTTCGGCCGTCTGTATGAAGTGCAGCCGTTCGGCAACACGCTCTACACGCTGAAGGTACGCGGCTCCGACCTGCGCACTTACCTGTCGCGGCTCGTTGCCGGTGCCTCGCTGCGCGCGCATGTCAGCGGCGTGCAGCTCCGCTTCGATCCGGCGCGCCCCGCCGATGCCCGCTTGATCGACGTCCGCGTCGGCGGGAAGGCCATAAACCCGAAGCGCATCTACACCGTCACGCTGAACGACTTCATGGTGATGGGCGGAGACGGACTCGGTCTCGCGGGCGTTGCATTGGAGACGACGCCGAACGAGATCGTCGATCTCGATGCATTGATCGCCTACATCCGCGCACGTCCACTGGGCGTTGCTGCACCGCTGGTGGACCGGATCGTTCCGGTCACACCGTGAGCCCGCCTCCATGCCACTGATTGCATGACCATGACCTTTGTTCGTGTGTACGTGAATACCCGCGGCCACGATGTGCCGCTGAGCGCCACCGCGCTGGATGCCATAACACTGGCTGATGCTGACGAAGCGGCGGCCGTTGCCGCGGGCACGCGACTGATCACCGACAGCCGCGGCCTGCCGGTGCCGCCGGAAACGCCTGTCTACGGTGGTGTGATCTACCGCACCATCAGCAGCCGCGCGCGCACTGTCGAGGCCACCTCGTGAGCCCGTCGCTCGTTGCATCCGATCGGTCGCTGCTGCGCCGGCTCCCGAAGGCTGAACTGCATTGTCATCTCGACGGCTCCGTTCGTCCCGAGACCATGATCGAGCTGGCACGCGAATACAACGTGGTGTTGCCGGCCGACGACGCCGACGAGCTGCGCGAGTACATGCGCGTGGACGATGCGCGGAACCTCGAGGATTACCTGCTGCGCTTCGACACGACGTTGTCGGTGATGCAGACCGAGGAGTCGCTCGAACGCATTGCCTACGAGCTCGCGATAGATGTCGCCGCGGAAGGTGTGCGCTACATCGAGATGCGATTTGCGCCGCCACTGAACACGCTGCAGGGTCTCTCGCTGGAGCAGGCGGTCGAGGCGCCGCTCCGCGGCATTCGCCGCGCCGAGCGTGAAGTGGACATCACGGCCCGCGTCATCGTCTGCAGCCTGCGTCACTACGATCCGATGCTGTCGATGGAGCTCGCAAAGCTGGCGGTGGGCTTCAAGGACAGTGGGGTGGTGGGTTTCGACCTGGCGGGTGGCGAGTTCGGCAATCCCGCTTCGCGGCATGCCGCCGCGTTCGATTACTGCACGGAACATGGACTGGCCTGCACCTGCCATGCGGGCGAAGGTGACGGACCGGACTCCATCCGGCAGGCCGTGCATGACTGTCACGCCCACCGGATCGGGCACGCCACGCGACTGCTCGAGGATCCGGCACTCGCCGAGGAGGTTCACGAGCGTGGCATCGCGTTGGAACTCTGCCTCACCAGCAACGTGCAGACACGCGCCACCGAGCGGTACGAGACGCATCCACTCAAGCAGTTTCTCGCGCGCGGCATGAACGTCTGCCTCAACACCGACAACCGGCTGATGTCGGGCACGACACTGGTCGATGAGTACTACCACGCCGCCACCAGCTGCGACTGCACGTTCGACGAGCTTGCCGGCATGGCGCTGGACAGCTTCCGCAGCAGCTTTCTTCCAGAAACCGAGAAGCTGGCAATGGTCGCGCGTATGCAGCGCGAGATCGATGCGATCCGCACCGGAGCATCGGCATGACCGACCGCAGCGCAGCCGACGACACACTGCCACCCTCCGACCTCCAGTTCATGCAGGATTATGGCAGTGCGGCTGCGGAGCAGGCGGCGACGGTCGTGCGTGCGCGGATCGGGAGTGGCATGCAGCCACCCGTCGCCGCCATCGTCTTGGGCTCGGGGCTGGGCGGACTCGCGGATCGCATCACGAGTGCCACCCGCGTGCCATTTCACGAGATTCCGGGCTTTCCGCAGGCGACGGTTGAAGGTCATGCAGGGGCGCTCATCGTCGGCCTGCTCGACGGGCAGCCGATCCTTTGCCTTGCCGGCCGCTTTCACCTGTACGAGGCGCATCCGGCAGCGGTTGCCGCGTTCCCGATCCGGCTCATGCACGCACTTGGCGCGCGCACGCTCATCATTTCAAATGCCGCCGGCGGTGTGCGGCGGAGCTTGACGCCCGGCACGCTGATGCGGATCGACGATCACATCAACTTGACGAACCGCCACGCGCTCATCGGACCGTCGCAGGACGGTGAGTCGCGTTTTCCCGACATGTCGGCACCGTACGATCGTACGCTGGCCGCGACGCTGGATGCGACGGCGCTGCAGATGGGTATTCCACTGGACGTTGGCGTGTATTGCGGCCTGCTGGGACCGACTTACGAAACGCCGGCCGAAGTGCGCATGCTGGAACGACTCGGTGCCGATGCGGTCGGCATGAGCACTGTGCCAGAGGTGATCCAGGCGCGTGCGCTTGGCATACGCTGCGTGGGTGTGAGCTTGATCACGAATGCCGCGGCCGGATATACCGGGCAGACGCTGAACCATGCCGAGGTGCTCGCGTCGGCGCGCGAGGCGGCGGGCCGGTTCCAATCATTGATCGCGGCGTTCGTCTGCACACTGCAGCACGAGGCAGTCGCGGCGAGTTGACACGGCATTACATCGAGCAGCCGACAGCCCGATGAGGGGCGTCACGTCGAGCCGCGGGAATTGCTACCGTGCCCCGGCCGGCTTCGGTGTCTGCGGCAGCGACCGAAGGCGTGCCTTGAAGGCCTGAAATCCGGGCGTGTCGCGCGTCACGTTGCGAAGCGACCCTGCAGGAAGCGCTGCGATCTCGCGTCGTGTTGCCGCGATGCGATCTTCTTCGACAGGGTGACTGGCCAGGAAGCCCGCGCTGCTTCCTCCCTTGGAATCACGTTCGGCGAGCATGATCTCGAACATTTCGGGCAGCCCGCGCGGATCGAGGCCGGCGCGCAGCACGTACTTCACGCCATACTGATCCGCCTCGTTTTCGTCGCCGCGACTGAACTTCGCCATGATGGCCGTCGCGCCAAGATTCAGCAGGTCGCCACCACCATTCTGGCAGAAGCTTGGCTGCAGAATGCAGGCGACGGTGGCGCCGATGCCGATCTTCTGGCCCTTCTCCATCTGCTTCACGGAATGGCGCTGCGTCACATGCGCGATCTCGTGACCCACCACGCCGGCAAGTTGCGACAGCGTCTGCGCGCGCAGGATCAGGCCCTTGTTGACGTAGATGTAGCCGCCCGGCACCGCGAACGCATTGATGTCCGGATCGTCCACGATCGTGAATCGCCAGTTGCGACCCTGATCATCGACGAGCACCGCAAGCGAGTCGCCAAGCCGGTTCATGTAGGCATTCGCCTCGGGGTCGCGCACAATGGGAAGTTGCGCATTAATCTGTTGCGCATAATTCACACCCATCTCGGCTTCCTGCTGTGGCGAAACGCTGGCGCAGCCCGCAGCTGTACCGGCCAGTGCGACCACAGCCAGCAGGCGACGTCGATACGTGTGCGTGGTGCGATGTGCAATGCTCATGTGAGTGTCGATTGTGGTGCGCATAGCGTCAATTTCGTTGAACGGACACAGGAGACATAAGTGAGTTTGCTGACCGTAGCCCGCGATCTGCACCGTCGCAAGGCTCGTGAGCGGAGCGGACGTTTTGTAGCCGAGGGGCTGCGAACGATCGAGGAACTGCTGAGGAGCGGACTGCCGGTCGACGGAATCCTGGTTGCCGAGAGTGCACGCGTCGTGCCGCGCGCTGCAATGTTGCTCGATCGCGCACACAACGCCGGCGTGCCGGTGGTCACCGTGACAGAGCGCGCCTTCGAGTCCGCCGCCGGCACCGACGCGCCGCAGGGCGTGCTGGCGGTCGCGAAAACGCCTGTATTCAGCATAGACATGCTGCCCACGCATGGTCTGCGATTGCTTGTGCTGGACGCCGTCCAGGATCCAGGCAACGTGGGGACCATTCTCCGCACGGCGGCGGCGTTCAACGTGACGGCCACAATTGCCCTCCCGGGAACAGTTGACCTTTGGAATGCCAAGGTCGTCCGTAGCGCGATGGGCAGTCACTTCGTCCACCCCACAATGTTCAGTACCGCTGACGCACTTGCCTCGTTCCTTGCCGAACGGGGAATTCCCCTGTGGGGCGCCGATGCGGCCGGAACACCGGTGCCGGAACTCGTGGTGCCCGTGCAATGGGCATTGGCCGTGGGGAACGAAGGGGCTGGCCTGTCTTCCGCCACGCATTCGGTGGTCGCACAGACCATCGCGCTGCCGATCAGTGCCGCCGTCGAGTCACTCAACGTGGCCGTGGCGACCGGCATTCTCCTGTTCGCACTTCGCTGAGCCTCGTGGACGTCACCGCCTTCACCATCCTCGCCTTCACGCTGCTCGGTGCCTGCTTCGGGTCCTTTCTCAACGTGTGCGTATCACGCTGGCCCGCGGGCCTGTCAGTCGTGCGCCCGGCGAGCCGGTGCCCCAAGTGCGAGCGCGAGATCCCGTGGCATGAGAACGTGCCGGTGTTCGGATGGCTGCGGCTGGGCGGCAAGTGCGCGGGCTGCGCGCTGTCGATCTCCATCGAGTATCCGTTGGTGGAACTCAGCGTCGCGCTGCTCTGGGCAGGATCAGCGTACATGGCAGGTCCCGGACTCGACGCGCTGCGCCTTGCGACATTCGCGACGCTCATGCTGGGCATCACGCTCACCGACGCGAAGCACTACGTGATTCCCGATGGTTTCACGGTCTTCGGCTTGATCTTCCTGCTCGTCACGAGTGTCATCGCCTTCCTCAATGGCGCGAGCGGACCGTGGTTCGTGCCGCCGATCGAGGCGGTGTACGGCGCATGCGCCGGTGCCGGTTTTATCGCAATCATCGGCTGGCTGGGCGAGGTCGCGCTGAAAAAAGAAGCGATGGGCTTCGGCGACGCGACATTGATGGCGGTCGTCGGTGCGGCCATCGGGCCGACACGGGCGATCATCACGGTGTTCGTCGCCGCCGCACTCGGTGCCACAGCCTTCCTCTGCGTGGTGTATCCGATCGCCTGGATGCGTGCAAGGCAGCAGGGCCGCGAGTTCGAGGCGCCCCTCGTGCCGTTCGGCGTTTTCCTGGCGCCGGCCGCTGTCGGCATGCTGCTCGCCGGTGATGCATTGCTTCAATGGGGCGGTACGTACCTTGGCGTGCCGCTGCAGTGAGTACCCCCAAAATTTCCGACCCCGACATCGTGCGCCGTTCCGCCATCATCGCCATCTTCGCGCTCGCGCTCGTCGCCTGCGACCGCAAACCGCTGCCGAAGGCCGGCGATCTGCGCGCCGAAGTCGAGGCGCTCGTACCGAAGGTCGAGGCGAGTGCCGGCCTGAAGTTCAAGACGCCGCCCAACGTCGCGACGCAGTCGCGGGCCGAGGTGCAGAAATTTCTCCTCGACCAGTTCGCCAAGCCCGCAGTCCGCCGCGACCTGGATTACAAGATCGGCGTGTGGAAGCGACTTGGTGTCGTCCCGGATACGGCGGATGTGATCGGCCTGCTCACGCGCCTGCTGACGGAGCAGGTCGTCGGCTTCTACGATCCGAAGCGCAAGACGCTCTTCGTCGTCGAGGGGCGCAACGGCGTCGAACGCGAAACGGTGATCCGGCACGAACTCACGCACGCGCTGCAGGACCAGTACGTGAACCTCGATTCCATCCAGAACATCCAGAATGACGATGATCGTGTCGAGGCCGCACAGGCGGTATTCGAGGGTCATGCGACCGTGATGATGATCGGCAATGCCAGTCGCACCATCGCGTGGGACAAGGCACGCGAGAGCATACGCGATGCGCGTGCCTCGAACCCGGTCTTCGGCTCGGCACCATCGTTCATTGCCGAGGGGCTGCTGTTTCCATACCTCGGCGGCGCCGAGTTCGTGCGCACGGCGATGGGTGACGGCATCAGCAGCGCGCAATTGCTCGCCGAGCTGCCGTCCAGCACGTCCCAGGTGCTTCACAGGGAGAAGTGGGGTGCGAAGGGCAATGCTGCCGAGGTCGTGCGCTTCACGGCGGCGTCCGGCGCCACGATCCGCTATGAGAACAGCTTCGGTGAGTTCGAGACGCGGCTGCTGCTGGCTGAGCTGCTCGGCGACGTGGCGCGCGGCGCGGCTGCCGCACGCGGGCATGACGGCGATCGCTATGCGGTGCTCGCGTTTCCGTCTGGTGATGGTCTTGCGCTCGTGACCGCGTGGGATACGCCACTGGATGCCGAGGAGTTCGCGGAAACCGCGGCGTCCGCGATGGCGAAGCGGTACGGGTCGACGGTAGTCTCGACCAAGGGGCAGCGCGAGATCATCGCGTCAGGGCGCCGGGTGACCGTGCGGACCGAAAAAGTCGGCACACGTGACATCACGGTCCTCGAAGACGTGCCCGACGGCGTCCGGTCGCCGGTCGTCACGGCGGCAGCTGTGACGCTCACACCTCGGTAAGCATCGCTGCGCACTATACGGCGGGACGTGGCGATGCTGCGTGGCATCGGGAGTGCTACGGTGGCGGTCACGGAGAATCGGGGCAAATTCCACTAGGCGAGACTTGCGCGGCGTGGCCGGCACAGCTCGTTTTTTTGCGCTCCGGAGCCTCCGGAAGCACCGGCGATCCCTCATATTTCCCGCATGACTGCTCCAACGAATGAACTGCTTGCGAAGGTCGAAGTCCTGGCGGACCTGGAACCGCTCGTCGACGACCTGATGACCACGCACGAAGCGAAACGCGTCCTCTGGTTCCCGAGCGAGTTGCTGGCGCCGGCACCGGATACGGACCCTGATGTCTACGTCAAGCAGCTGCGCGAGCGCAGTGAAGGCATCTCGACACCCGCACGCGTCGCACTGGCCCTCAACCTTCTCACGGAAGAAGGCCTGCCGCATTTCCATCGCCTGTTGGCGGTGTACCTCGGCAGCGACTCCTTCTGGTCCCGCTGGACGAACCTCTGGACTGCGGAGGAGGACCGCCATGGCGCCGTGCTGCATGACTACATGCACGACAGCCGTATCCTCAACAGTCCGGTGCTGGAAAAGATGCAGTTCGAGTACATCAAGGCGGGCTTCGAGCCGGCATGGGACAAGGACCCATACCGCGTATTCGTCTACACGTCGCTGCAGGAGCGAGCGACGCAGGTGAGTCATGCCAACACCGGGAAGCTGGCTGGCGTGAACGAACCGCTCATCGGTGAGGTGCTGTCGAACGTCGCGAAGGAGGAGGCGCGTCACTACACGTTCTATCGCGCAATTTTCAAGGCCGTGATGGAGCGTGACCCGAATCGCGCGATGGTATCCGCCGCCGAGATCATGCCGTCGATCGAGATGCCGGGTGTCGCGATGCCGCACTTCCGCGAGATGGCGGATGTCGTGCGCCGTGCCGGTATCTACGGCCCGCGCGATTACCTGAAGATTGTGGAGGAACTGATTCGCTACTGGGCCATCGAAGCGGTCACCGGCCTCGACGAAATCGGGAAGAAGGCACAGGAGAAGATCATGGGCGTTCCCGCGCGTCTCGTGCGCGTGGCGGACGTGATGGAGACGCGCAGCCGTGCGAAGACATTTTCGTTCGACGTCGCGTTTGCCCGTGAATTCGCGATGGATTGATGCGAAACCGACATATGGGTTCAATTGCGCTGCTGGCGCTGGGGTTGACGCTGACGGCCGGCATCAATGGTTGCAGCGAGTCGACGGGGAGCACGCAGCTTGCAACATCGGGCGGCGTGATTGCCGGCATGACTTTCACGCTGAGGGGCGCCACGTTCACGAACGTTTCCAGTGCACTGCCGACGTCGGACATGTCGTTCACGGCGCCCGTGTTGAGCAAGAACCGCGATCCCTCGAGCACGGTGCCGGCGACCATCAGCATCAGTGCCGCCGAGCCGTTCGAAACGGTGTTCATCCAGCCGCGTGGGACGGACGGCTATCTGCGCGTCACGTTGCCCGCGCGCACGTCGCTGACCGGGATAGACGTGAGGTACAATTCTTCGAACACTCCTCCCGGAAACCTCACGATTTCCGTTGGCAGCGGGACTCGTGCGTCGCGTCAGACATCGCTCGCGTTGATCACGATCACGAATTGACACGCGCGTGGTGGCCGGCACGCGTGATGTGAAAGCCGGATGCAGGTGCGCCTCGCCGATCGGATCGGCGAGGCGCATTTCGTTTGTGCGATGCTCAGTCTTACGGCAGTGCGCGGATGGCCTGCGAAATGAAGAACGTGCCGACGCCGATCACCGCGCCCAGCGCAAAGCCGAACTTGATGATCAGGTTCAATTCGCGCTGCGTGACGCCACGCACGATTTCCTCGACACGCTGCGTGCTGAACTCGTTCACCTTGCGCTCGATCAGCGCTGGCACGTCGAACTTCTGCACCAGCGCGGGGAGTGACGTCACGATCCATTCCCAGATCGCCGGTGCCAGCGCCGCCGCAAGCCGCTCGTTGGCCTGCGTCGGCAGCCAGCGCGCCGGTCGACCGATCGGCGCGTCCAGCGCCTGTTCCACCACGCGGGCGGCGGTGTCGCGCACGAATTGCTGCGTGGCATCGCCGCGCATCGCCTCCAGCACCCAGGTTGCAATCGTCTCGTCGCTCACGCCGGCCAGCAGGTCGTCCAGCCTGCGATGCGCCACGCCTTCCAGCGCCGACTCGATGCGGTCGGCAACGAAGGTCTGCGTGGACTCTGCGCGCAGCAGCCGCAGGGCGCCCTTCGACAGGCTGTCCGACAGCACGGTGACGCGATCTGCATCGGGCGAACCCACGATGTCGCGCAGCGGCTTGCGCAGCAGCGCCTCGACGCCGTCGCGCACTACCCGAGTGACCTGGTCGCGGATTGCCGGCTCGCGCAACAGCGACGAGAGTTCATCCACGCCCTCCCCACCCAGCGCATCGAGCGCCTTCTCCAGCGCGCGTTCGGTGACCAGAAAACGGGCCAGCACGCGCTCGTGAAAGCGCAGGTCGGTCACGAACTTCGACATCACGCCTTGCAAGGTGCGCTTCACCGTCTCGCGGCTCTCGCGCTGCGCCAGCCATGCACCCAGCTTGTCGACCACGACCGGGATGTAGGCGTCGACAGCCTTGTCGATCATCGCGCTCATCTCGGCGGGCAGCGTCTGCAACAGTGGGGCATCGCGCGTGAGCAGTGACATCGCCTGCGCCCGCACGGTCCCCGCCACGGCCTCGGCGACGGTGTCGCTGTGTGCGAGCGTCAGGGCCAATGAGCGACCCTGTTCCACCAGCGCTGAGCGACGCGCCACCGGCAGCACGTCGGCAAGGGTCTGGTCGCCGATCGCTTCACGAAGCCGCGCAACGAAGCCGATCACTGCGGGACGTGCCGCCTCGCTCTCCGCCCACTGCTCGACACGCGCGGCAATCGTGGCGGCGACGCCTTGCAGCGCCGTCTCCATCTCGTCGTGCATGGACGCGGGCACGAGACTCCGGATCGAGCCGCGTTCCGTGTCCAGCAGCGACTGCACCACCAGCGCGACACGTTCGTTGAATGCATCGCGAATGCCGCCGTGCGTCAGTTCCTGCAGCATGTCGTCCGGCGTGAGCAGCTTTTCGCCCACCACCTTGCCGATGCTTACCGCGAGACGCGCCTTGTTCTTCGGAATCGCGCCCTGCACTCCCAGGAACGGGTTGTGTGGATTGAACAGCATCCACACGGCGACGGTGTCGGTGAGGCCGCCGGCGAGGCTGTGCAGGACGATGTTGAGCGCGAATTCGCGCCAGAGGTGTGGTTCCATGCTGCCGGATTCTACGCAGGACGCGCCGCAGGTGTGTCATGCGGCGCGTCGGGTGCAACAGGAAATTGTGTCTGCAGCGAGCTACGACCGTCGCGCCGCAGCCTGGCTGCGCTCGGGGAAGGGCAGCACGGCCTGCGTTTGTACCGGTGTTTGCGCTGGTGTCTGCACGGTAGCAGGCGAGTCCGTCTCGATGGCTTCCGCGACGACGGGCGCATCCAACGGCAGCATCGCGCGATCCAGCACTTCGTCCATCGTCTGCACGAACGTGAAGGTCATGCGCTCGCGAACCTCCGCGGGGATGTCGCGCAGGTCCTTCGCGTTGCCCTGCGGCACAATCACTTCCCGCAGTCCGGCTCGATACGCCGCAAGCACCTTTTCCTTCAGGCCGCCAATCTCCAGCGCCTTGCCGCGCAATGTCACCTCACCGGTCATGGCAAGGTCGCGTCGCACGCGACGTCCGCTCAGTACACTCGCAATCGCGAGCGTGACTGCCAGGCCCGCGCTGGGCCCGTCCTTGGGAATGGCGCCAGCGGGAAAATGGATGTGGAGATCCGTATCGCGGAACTCCTCGTCGGCGATGTTCAGCATGGCGCTGCGGGACCGCACGTAGGAGAACGCCGCGTCGACGGACTCGCGCATCACTTCGCCGAGTTGTCCCGTCACGGTGAGGCGGCCCGTGCCCGGCATCTTGAGGGCTTCGATCAGCATCAGCTCACCGCCGTTCGGCGTCCACGCCAGCCCCGTCACCACGCCGACCTCCGGCTCCTGCTCCGTCTCCTCGGCCGCGAACTGAGGCACGCCGAGCAGCTCTTCCGCCTTCTCCGGCGTGATGGTCCACGGCTCCATCTCACCCTCGGCCTTGCGACGCGCGCGCTTGCGGAGCACGGCCGCGACCTGCCGCTCGAAGTTGCGCAGACCCGCTTCACGACTGTAGCGCGCAGCGATGAATTGCAGCGCGTCGTCGGTGAAGACCGCATCTTCCTCGGTCAGTCCATGTTCCGCGCACAGCTTCGGAATCAGGTACCGCCATGCGATCTGCACCTTTTCTTCCGACGTGTAGCCGGCGATGCGGATCACTTCCAGTCGGTCGCGCAATGCGGCCGGAATGTCGTACAGGTTGTTCGCCGTGCAGATGAACAGCACCGAGCTGAGATCGAACGGCTGGTTCAGGTAGTGGTCCACGAACGATTTGTTCTGCGATGGATCGAGCACCTCGAGCATCGCCGCCGTTGGATCACCGGTTGCACCACCGGTACCCATCTTGTCGATCTCGTCGATCATCACCACCGGATCGCGCACACCGGTGCGCCGCAGCGCCTGGATCACGAGGCCCGGCATTGCGGCAACGTAGGTTCGACGGTGACCGCGCACTTCCGCCTCGTCACGCACGCCGCCCACCGAGATGCGGTGGAACTCGCGGCCGATGGAGGTGGCGATCGCTTCGCCCAGCGAGGTCTTTCCGGTACCCGGCGGGCCGACGAAGCAGAGAATCGGGCCAGCCGGATCGCCGCCACGCAGCTTGCGCACGGCGAGATACTCGATGATTCGTTCCTTTGCCTCGCCAAGCCCGTAATGTCGCGTGTCGAGCGCGGCATAGACCTTGTCGAGCGAGATGTCGCGATCGCCTGACTTCTTTGACCAGGGCAGCGACAGCACCCAATCCAGGTAAGTGCGCAGTACCTGGTACTCGCTGCTTGCAGGCGAGAGCATGCGCAGTCGCTCGCACTCCCGGCGCGCCTCGATTGCCACCTTCTCCGGCAGGTGTGCGTCGTCAATGCGACGCAGCAGCTCGGTGCTTTCGCGCTCGCCCGGATCGGTCTCGCCAAGCTCCGTCTGGATCGCGCGCAGCTGCTGCTTCAGGAAGAACTCGCGCTGATGCTGCTCGATCTTCACTTCGGTGGTCTTCTTCACATCGTCCATGACGCGGGCACGCGCCACTTCGCGCTCGAGCCGTCCCAGGATGAAGCGCAGGCGGTCACCGACATCGAGCTTCTGCAGGACGTCGTCCTTGTCGGCGATCTTGAAGTTCAGGTTCGTCGCGGCCAGATCAGCGAAGCGGCCGGGGTCTGACACGTTCATGCGCAGGATCGCGGGAATCTCGCCGGGGATGCGATCGACGAGGCTTGCGAGCGTCTCGGTCGCGCTGACGATGCGGGTGACCAACTCCTCGACCTCGAACGCGGGCGGCAGCACGTCGTAAGCCGGCGAACAGGCCGCCACCACGAAGGGCGACGACTGATCGATGCGCGTGATGCTGATGCGACGCAATCCCTGCAGCGTGATCTGCACCGTGTCACCGGGCAGGTTGATGCGCTCGTGGACGCGCGCGGCGACGCCGATCTTGCCGATGAATTCCTCGGCATCCGGCGAATCGTCCAGCTCACCGCCCGCAACGACCAGGGCCACGACGACCCCAGGCTCCTCAAAGGCACGGAGCAGCGCGAGGTTCTCGGGGCTGCCCATCTGAACGGCGATCGTGCCAAGGGGATAGACCATCGTCGACCGCAGCGCCATCAACGGCAGCGTGGGTGGCAGCTCGGCGCGGAGGATCTCGTCCCGGCGTTGGACGTGAGTCATCGGTTCTCACTGGAGGTAAACACGTTCACGTGTGCCGCATCGGCATACGGTAAGGATCGCGGAGACAAACGCATGACGCCACCTGCACGATCTTGCGGCGGCGATGTCGCAGCGATTCGCAGTGTCGGCTTACGTCGCGCTGTCCTGATGTGTGAATTTTTACCCAGCAGACGATTGATCGTCATGCATCGTTTGCACCACGGCGATACAACCGAGCGGGAGCGCGTGACACCTGGTCGCGAGTCCGGACCGCTGCACACGCGGTGCGCGGAACGTGCGCTGCCTACCCGTCGCGATTGTCATGGCGTGAGCGGCGCCTCGTACGAAGTGCGTTCGGAAGGCACAGCAGGTAATGCAGCATGTTCGTAACTTGTTCAGCGACAGCCTGTTGCGTAGCTTCGACGATGTTTGATGAGCTCAGCGAAAAGATCGGGGCTGCTTTCTCGAAGCTCCGCGGGAAGGGCGTGCTCACGGAAGCCGACATCAAGGACGGCTTGCGTGAAGTGCGGCGTGTGCTGCTCGAGGCAGATGTAAGCTTCGGCCTCACGCGCGAATTCCTCGAGCGCGTCGAGCAGAAGGCCGTCGGCCTGACGGCGCTGAAAACGGTCCGGCCGGAGCAGCAGCTGGTCAAGATCGTGCACGAGGAGCTGACCGCGATGCTCGGTGAGCAGCGCGAGGGCTTGAAGCTCAGCACCATGCCGCCGACCGTCGTGCTGATGGTTGGCCTGCAGGGCTCCGGCAAGACCACGACCACGGCCAAGCTCGCCCTCCGCATGCAGAAGGAGCAGCGCCAGGTCCGGCTGATCGCTGCCGACGTCTACCGTCCGGCCGCCATCGATCAGCTGGAAACGCTGGGCCGGCAACTCAACGTGCCGGTGTATGCGGAGCGCGGCACGCAGG
>JACMPK010000182.1 GCA_014377535.1 Gemmatimonadaceae bacterium | reverse complement strand
TCGGCTTCGAGCAACCGCGACTCGATACGCTGGGACTCGACGCCATCACTCGCACGATCGAAGTGGTCAGTAGCGTGCGCGTCTTGCGCGCCGACCTCGCGATCCCGGGCGGGCGCACCTTCGTGACGTCGCTTTGCGGAGCATCCGTGGACAGCACGGGCGCCGTGATCGGACGCGTGTTCGCCGCGTCCGAGGGCGATCTCATTGCCGAAGGCAGCGTCGTGGTGCGCTGGGCGCAGATGCGATTCGATGCCGGCGGCGTCGGTCGCACGATGGTGCAGACGGTGGCGAAATTCGGCGGGGATGGGCGATATGTCGCCTGCGGCGTGCCCACAGGCGCTCCGGTGCTGGTCAGTGCGCGTGCTGGCACTGGTGCGGCAGGGCGCGGTAGCAGCAGCGAGATCGAGTTGACGTTCGCGCCCAGCGTGCCGCTGCTGCATCGCAACCTGCTCGTTGCGCTGCGCCCCGCCGAATCGGTGGCGACATTCGGCACCACCCCCGCCACGCCCTCGCGCAGCAGCACACGCACAGGCACCGCACGCCTCAACGGCCGCGTCACAGCTTCGGATGGCGCGCCAGTGGCCGGCGCGCGTGTCCGCGCCGTCGACACCGACCTGGAAACGACCACCGACACCGCCGGACGCTTCCGCATCACTGGCCTGCCCGCCGGCACGCGCGCGCTGGAGGTGGTCGCGATCGGCTACACGCCGGTACGGACCTCGGCCGACCTGCGTCCCGACCGTGATGCCACCGCAACGATTTCGGTCGGCACGCGCATCGCCACACTCGCCGCCGTGAACGTGAAGGGCACTACACCTGACCGCGGCGGATTTCTCACGCGCCGGGCGGCTGGTCGCGGCTACTTCATGGACGGCAACATGCTCGAGGCACGCGGCGCGCAGAACGTGTCGCAGGCGCTGGTCATGGCGCCGTCACTGCGCGGAAACGGATTCGACACCACGAACCCCACGCGCCCCATCGTGTCGGGTCGCGGCAACTGCAAGCCGACCACCTACTTCGACGGCATGCTGATGCGAGACGGGCTCGGTGGCGTGGATGATCTGGTCACAGTGCGCCGCATCGGCGGCATCGAAGTCTACGCGAATGCCGGCGAGGCTCCGCCGCAGTTCAACGCCAACGGCAACTGTGCCGTGATCCTGGTCTGGTCGCGCGCATACGTACCCTGAGCGTGCTGCCGCGTGTCGCCGCGTGCATCGCACCGGAAGCGCGCGAAGCACATGCAGCCCGCAACACGCGACGCGCGGCATTCGACGTGATCCGCTCAGGTCGCGGTTCCATGCCGTGAACGCGCGTTCATATACTGAGGCGGCCTACAAATGGTTCGTAATGTGCTCACGCGGTCTTGCCCTGCTAGTCTGAATGAGCTGCACACTAACATTCAGCCGGCTCAGTCATCGATGCGTCGGTGCGATAGGTCGCGCTCCACCCGATACCGCAACGGCAACGGCAACAAACTCTTTTCACGCGGAGGCGCGGAGCCGCAGAGGGTTCTACGCGCTTCGACACGCTGCAGAGACAGTACGAGGAACACGCGTTGGGAACAGCGTTCGCGCAGCGCAGTTCCTACAGCTTTTGCCGTTCCTCTGCGGCTCCGCGCCTCCGCGTGAAAAGAGTTGCAGTTGCAGTTGCAGTTGCAGTTTGTGAGGCGGCCTACAAATGGTTGAAAATGTGCTCACGCGGCGTTGCCCTGCTAGTTTGAAAGAGCTACGCACCAGCATTTGGTCGACTCAGTAACTTTGAAACATGCCTCTTCCCATTCCGACGCCGCGCGACAACGGCATGACGCACGGCACCAGCGTGCCGCTGTACTGGTGCCGCTACGGACAGGTCGGTGCGACGCCCATGGTGGTGCTGCATGGCGGACCAGGCGCGCATCATGACTACCTCCTGCCGCAGCTGCTCTCGCTGGCGACGCTCGGCAATGGCTTCGACCTGGTGTTCTACGACCAGCGCGGCGGCGGGAAGTCGAAGACGGATGACCCGACTCCGATCACCGTCGACACGCATGTCGCCGACTTCGCGGCAGTGTGCGACGAGCTGGGTGTCGCCGGTGCACCGCTGCTGGGGTACTCGTGGGGTGCGCTGCTGGCGCTGCATGCCGTGCGTGCGGCGGGTGATCAATCGGTACCCGTGCGTATGCCGCCGTGGATGGTGCTGATTTCGCCCGCGCCGTATCTGGGCGCGGACCGCGCCACCTTCGATGCGGAGCTGCAGCGTCGCCAGCTTTCACCGGAGGTCGCGGGACTGCGCGCCGACCTGCAGGCATCAGGAATTCGTGCGCGCGATGCCGATGCCTATCGCCAACGAGCATTCGAACTCAGCGTCGCAGGGTATTTCGCACATCCGGAACGCGCGGCCAACCTCACACCGTTTCGCGTGACGGGGCGGGTGCAGCAGTCCACGTGGGCCAGTGTGGACGGTGAGGCGATCCGTGGCGCACTGCCCTCGATCGGGATCCCGACCCTGGTCGTGCATGGCGACCGTGATCCGATTCCGCTCGAGAGTGCGCGTGCCACCGCCCACGGACTTGGCGCCACGTTCGTGACGCTGGCGGACTGCGGCCATGTGCCCTACGTGGAACAGCCGCAGGCGCTGCAGCAGGCGCTGGACGACTTCGTGCGCGCACGGACCGCCTGACACCGTGAGCCGGCCTCGCACGCCACAGTAGCTTTCGCACATGGATGCCCGCGCCGCCGCTCACGTGCTCGCCGAAATCGCCACACTGCGCCAGCTGCGCGGTGAGGACGACGGAGAGTCCGCACCCTTTGACGCGGCATCGAAGCAGCTTGGCGCCCAGCTCACGCGGTCACTCGCCGAGGCACTGGCTGACGGTGTGTTCGCGCCGCTCGTGCGCGCGGTGCTCGACGAGCTGCTTTCCGACGGTGACTCGAGCCTGCTCGACGACCTGCGCGAGGCGACGCCCGAAGGCTTGCAGGAAATGCTGCGCGTGCCCGGGCTGGGCCCGACCACGATCCAGCGCGTGCATGCGGGCCTTGGCATCGAGACGCTGCAGGAACTCGAGGATGCGGTGCGCGACGGTCGCCTCGCCGCACTGCCGCGCTTCGGCCCGCGCCTCGTGGAACGGGTGCGCAACGGCATCATGCAGCTGCGCGCGACCGGCGCCTCGGTGCTGCTGCCGCACGCCGACGCGGAGGCGCACCGCCTGCTCCACGTGATCGGATCGCACGACGGCGTCTCGCGCGTCGCGTTGGCCGGGACGCTGCGACGCCGCATGGAGACGGTGAACGAACTGGCGCTGGTGGTCGAATGCACGCTGCAGCCGATCGCCGTTGCGGCGTCGCTCGCGCACCTGCGCGGCGTGCAGCGCGTGGTCGGCAGCGGCACACGCGTGATCTCGCTGCACTTCGCCGATGCGACCACCGTCACGCTGCACTGTGTGCGTCCGACGCAGTTTGCCATGACGCTCTTCCGCACCACCGGCAACGCCGAGCATGTGCGCGACGTGCTCCAGCGTCTCGTGGACCGTCGATATCGCATTGCGGATGACGAAGTGCGCGACGCAGACGGCGCCATCGTGCCGATTGCGGACGAACAGCGCCTGTACGCGCTCGCCGGACTGCCGTTCATCGCACCTGAGCTGCGCGAAATGCAGGGCGAGCTGGCAGCCGCGACGGCAGGCGCACTTCCCGCTCTGCTGGAATCGTCCGACATCCGCGGCGTGCTGCACTGCCATTCGCTCTACTCCGATGGCGGCTTCGGCATCAGCGACCTTGCGCTGGCGGCCATGGCACGGGGCTGGAGCTATCTGGGCATCAGCGATCACTCGCGCTCTGCGCTGAATGCACATGGCATGGCGGCCGACGCGGTGCGACAGCAGCACGACGAGATCGACGCGGTGAACGCCACGCTGGTCGGCCGGTTCCGCGTACTGAAGGGTGTGGAGGCGGACATCCTGCCCTGCGGCACCGTCGATTTTGGTGCACCGCTGCTGGATCGTTTCGAATACGTGATCGCATCGGTGCACACGCGCTTCGGCATGAACGCGACGCAGATGACCGACCGCGTGCTGAAGGCGATGGAGGATCCGCATGTGACGATCATCGGACACCCGACTGGTCGGCTGCTACTCACGCGCGAGCCGTACGCCATTGACATCCCGCGTGTCCTGCAGCGCGCCGCGCAGCTGGGCGTGGCGGTGGAGCTGAACGCCGATCCGCACCGCCTGGACCTGGACTGGCGCTCCTGCCGCGCTGCGCGCGCGGCGGGCGTGCAGGTGGAGCTTGGGCCGGACGCCCACTCGATCGCCGGCCTCGATCACGTGGCACTTGGCATCTCCATGGCGCGGAAAGGCTGGCTCGGCGCACCCGACGTGCTGAACACGCGTAGCGCGGACGACGTGCTGGCGTTCGCCCGTCGTCGCCGCGCGGCAGCACTCGCCACCGCGTAACACGAGTCAGCCAATGCCGGTACGAAAGCGCAGCACGGAACTGTCGAAGCGGGCCGCCACGTCGGGGAAGCCGATGAGGAAGGCCGCAATCAAGAAGCCAACGACGAGCAGGCGGCTTGTGCTGCGCTCGCGATTTCCGCAGCGCAAGGGTGCCGCGCTCACGGCACATGCGGCGGCCACGTATGCCGAACTGGAACGGATGTATCCGGATGCACACTGCGAGCTGGATTACCGCAACGCGTACGAGCTGACCGTCGCGACCATCCTCAGCGCGCAGTGCACGGACAAGCGCGTGAACATGGTGACGCCATCGGTCTTCGCAGCCTATCCAAACGCTGCGACGCTTGCCGATGCGGCGCTGGGGCACGTGGAGGAGCTGGTGAACAGCACCGGGTTCTTCCGCGCGAAGGCCAGAAGCCTGGTCGGCATGGCCCAGGCGGTGGTCGCAAAGCATGACGGTGAGATCCCGCACACGATGGCAGAGCTCATCGAGCTACCGGGCGTGGGCCGCAAGACGGCCAACGTGGTGCTGGGCAACGTCTTCGGGATCAACGAGGGCGTGGTGGTCGACACGCATGTCGGGCGGCTTGCGAACCGGCTCGGATTCACCAAAGCCATTGACCCCGTGAAGATCGAGCACGCGCTGATGCCTCTCGTTCCGAGCGAGAACTGGACGATGCTCTCGCACCTGTTCATCTGGCACGGGCGACAGATCTGCGACGCGCGCACCCCGCGCTGCGGCATCTGCGACCTGCGTCCCCGATGCCCGTCCGCCCCGCTGGACATGTGACGTTGGGCGAAAGGGGGACACATGACACGGGAAAGCTGGTAGATTGCGGATTGTGCGCCGCAGGCTCAGCCTGCCGGCAGCAGTCAACATTGTCGCATTCCATCGCATTCCGGAGATCCCGTGGCCAAGACCGTCACGTTCGAGACCAACAAGGGCACCATCGTCGCCGAGCTGTTCGAGACCGAAGCACCGCTCGCGGCAGCCAACTTCGAGAAGTTGGCGAACGACAAGTTCTACGACGGCGTGAAGTTTCATCGCGTCATTCCCGACTTCGTCGTGCAGGGCGGCGACCCGAAGTCGCGTGACCTTCCCGCCGGCCATCGCGAGATCGGCACCGGTGGTCCGGGCCACACGATTCCGTGCGAGACGGTGGGCAATCCGCACAAGCACAAGCCAGGTGCACTGTCGATGGCGCACGCCGGCAAGAACACCGGTGGGAGCCAGTTCTTCATCGTGCTGAACGAAGCCAACACGCGCCACCTCAACGGCGTGCACACGGTGTTCGGTCAGGTCACGGACGGCATGGACGTCGTGAATTCAATCGCGGGCAACGACGTGATGAACACGGTGCGGGTTTCGTAACCACCGACTTCTTACGGCGTGGGTGACGCAGCGTTTCCCACGCCGCACTTCTCTTCCGGTTTCTGCCATGAGCGCTCCTGATCACCCGGCACCGAACGACCGCAAGGCTGCCTTCACCGGGCTCATTCTCGGTGCCGTGGCCGTGTTTATCATCCTGTACGGGACGGTCCTGGTGACCAACGCCAGCTTCCACGCGGAAGAGGGCGCGAAGACGGCGTCCGAGGCCACGAAGTAACTCGGACGTGACGTCTCGTTTCGGGGTCGTCAACGTGTCATGTGGCGTGCAGCTCGGCTGCAACGCTGCAAACCCGGGGCGCGTACAGTGGGCAACTCAGTCCGGTTGCCATGCCTCTGCCCGTTCTCACACTCGTATCCGAAAACTCCGCGCGTCACGCGCCGCGGGGCCGCATGGCACGTAAGGTGATCCGTGGCGTCGAGCCCGTTGCACCCGAGGCGAAGCTCGCTGCGTCCGAGGCACTGGCCGCGTCGCGTGAGCAGGAGCGTCTCCACGTGCTTGCAGCGCAGGAGGGTGA
>JACMPK010000181.1 GCA_014377535.1 Gemmatimonadaceae bacterium | reverse complement strand
GTGCTGGGCATCGGCATCGGCCTGCTCGCCGCGCTGCGCCCCGCCGGCAGCTTTGATCGGGTGCTGATGGCCGGCACGTATCTCGGCATCAGCTTCCCGGTGTTCTGGGTCGGGCTGCTGCTGATCCTGTTGTTCTCGCTGACGCTCAAGTGGCTGCCACCCAGCGGCTACGGCGGCGGACTGGTGCTGATCCTGCCCGCGCTCACGCTGGGATCGCGCAGCATCGCATACCTGGCCCGCGTGACGCGGACCAGCATGCTCGATGCGATGAGCAGCGACCATGTCCGCACCGCGCGGGCGAAAGGGCTCTCGAATGGCGCCGTCGTGTTGCGCCACGGGCTTCGTACCGCATTGATACCTGTCGTGACGGTGCTCGGACTCGACGTCGGCAGCTATCTCACCGGCAGCATCCTGACCGAGACCGTCTTCGGCTGGCCGGGCCTGGGCCGCTACGTGGTGAATGCCATTTCGCGCCGGGATCTTCCGGCAATCCAGGGTACGGTGCTGTTCCTGAGCGTGATCTTCGTGCTCGTGAACCTGCTCACCGACATTGCCTACAAGCGCAGCGATCCCCGGGTCGCGTGAGAACTGCAACTCTTCTCACGCAGGGGCGCGGAGAAACTGGAGACAGGCTGTAGGAACTGCGCACGCTAAACGCTGTTCCCAAAAAGCGGTTGCTGTCCCTCTGCGGCTCCGCGCCTCTGCGTGAAAAGAGTTGCAGTTGCCGTTCGCTCTGTCTCCGTGGCTCCGTGCCGCTGCGTGAAAAGAGTTGCCGTTGCCACTTGCCGGTGAGCGAGCGAAGGAGACTTTACTCCGCGACCTGCCCGAAGATTGCGAGATTGGACGAATGCCCCGGCGACACCTTCTTCTCCGGGTAGATCCAGTGCACTGCCTGGTTGACCGATGTCGCCGCTTCACCGAAGCCCACCGAAATGAGCTTCAACTTGCCCGGATACGTCGTGATGTCGCCCGCGGCGTAAATGCCGGCGCGGCCGGCTTCCATCTGCGATGTGACGGTAATCTCGTCCTGCTCGACATTCAGCCCCCATTCGGCCAGCGCTCCGATGTCGCTCACGAAACCGAGCATCGGGAGAATCACGTCCACGTCCAGCGCGCGAATGGACTTATCCTTCGTGGCCCGGATCACCGCGCCAGACAGCGTCGTGCCGTTCAGCGACACGATGTCGTGCAGTTCGTGGAATGTGAGCACGTCCGTGCGGTCGCCGCGGGCGGCGGCGGCGAGCACGTCGTCCACCGTGGCCTGGTGCGCGCGGAAACGATCGCTGCGATGAATCAGCGTCACGTGCGCGGCGCGGGGACGGAGCTGCTGTGCCCAGTCGAAGGCACTATCACCACCGCCCACGATCAGCACGCGCTTGTTGGTGTAGCGAGCCGGATCCAGCACCACGTCGTCGATGCCGCGGCCGTACCACGGGTGTGATGCCACCTGCGGCAGCTTGCGCGGCGAGAAGGCGCCGATGCCGCCCGCAATCACCACGGCGCGCGTCGGAAAGTCGCCGTCGCTGGTGCGCACCACGAAGTGCCCGTCCACTTCATCCAGTCCCGTGACCGTGCGATTCAGGTGCATCGGGTTCCCGAACTGCGCCGCCTGATCGCTGAGTCCCGTCACCAGGTCTTTCGCCAGGATGCGCGGGAAGCCGGCGACATCGAAGATCAGCTTCTCGGGATACAGCGCTGCGAGCTGCCCGCCGGCCTGCGGCAGCGCGTCGATCAACTGTGCCGTGACGCCGCGCATGCCGGCGTAAAATAAAGCGTAGAGGCCTGTCGGCCCCGCACCGATGATCGTGATGTCCTTGATGTCGTGAGTCATGATTCCTTAAAACTCACCGACCCGGGGCGCTGCGGAAACCCCTTGGACCGCGGTCCGAAGGCGGGAATCGACCATGCAGCGCTAACTTCATGCAATGTCATTCAAGATCTACACCCGAACGGGTGATAAGGGCGACACCGGGCTATTCGGCGGTGGGCGCGTGCAGAAGGACAATCCGCGCGTCGAGGCGTATGGCGACGTCGATGAACTGAACGCCGTCATCGGCATGGCGCGCGCCGTGGAACTGATGCCCCGCATTGACGAGGTGCTGGTGCCGGTGCAGCGTGACCTCTTCTCGCTTGGCGCCATTCTCGCCACGCCCGACCGCGAGAAGATGGCCGAGCAGCTCCTGAAGGCCCGGATCGACGAGGAACGAATCGAGGAGCTGGAACGTGCGATCGATGCCGGCGATGCCGAGCTCGAACCGCTCAGGAGCTTCATCATGCCCGGTGGCACCCCCAAGGCCGCGGCGCTGCATGTCGCGCGCACTGTCTGCCGCCGTGCCGAACGTCGCGTGGTCGCGCTGCAGCACAATGCCGACGTGCCGGAACTCTGCGTGATCTACCTCAATCGCCTCTCGGACCTGCTGTTCACGCTCGCGCGTGTGGCCAACAAGCGCGCTGGTGCTGGAGAAGTGACCTGGTAGGCCGCAGCCCATGACGCCCACGACGTACCGCACACTGGCCTACCCCGTGCACGTTGGGCGAGGACTGCTCCCGTCACTGTCGTCACTCGTTCCGGCAATCGCGCACGCGCACCGCATCGCCGTGATCACCGACGACACCGTGGGACCGCTTTATGCCGATCAGATTGCGGCGGAGCTGGGCGAGGATCGCAGCCTGCTCATTTCGCTGCCGCCTGGAGAAGACCAGAAAACGCGGATGTCCTGGGCGCAGATCACCGATGCCCTGCTCGACGCCCGCTTCGGGCGCGACAGCCTGCTGATCGCACTGGGCGGTGGCGTAATCGGCGACCTCACGGGATTCGTCGCGGCGACCTACCTGCGCGGGGTGCCGTTCCTGCAGGTTCCCACCACGGTGCTCGCGATGGTCGACGCGTCGATCGGCGGCAAGACGGGCGTGGACACGGCACATGGCAAGAATCTCGTGGGTGCCTTCCATCCGCCGGTCGCGGTGGTCGCCGATCTGGATACGCTGGCCACCCTGCCGCTGGCCGAGCGCGTGAATGGGCTCGCCGAAGCGCTGAAGCACGGCGTGATCTGCGACGCGCGCTACTTCGACGAGGTGGCGGCCACGGATTCCGAGAATGCGGACTGGGAGCGGATCGTCGGCCGCAGTGTCGAAATCAAGACTGGAGTAGTGGCCGCCGACGAGCGTGAACATGGCGTGCGGAAAACGCTCAACTTCGGCCACACCATCGGTCACGCCGTCGAGCAGCTGCTGCACTATGCCGTGCCGCATGGCGCATGCGTGGCGTTCGGCATGCTGGTCGAGACACGCATCGCGATTGCCATGGGCCTCTGCGATGCGGCGCTCGAGCCGCAGCTGCAACAGGCGCTCGTCCGGTTCGGCTTTCCGGTCTCGATTCCGCCGATCCTGACGCCCGAGTCGATCGTGGATGCCACCGCCGGTGACAAGAAGCGGCGCGCCGGCGCCGTGGAATCCGCCCTGCCGTCGCGCTGCGGGGCGATGGC
>JACMPK010000180.1 GCA_014377535.1 Gemmatimonadaceae bacterium | reverse complement strand
TCAACGCTGATGGTTGCGCGGAGCCGGCTGCTGCTGCGTCAGGCAGTGCAGGGTGCCCAACCCCCAGACCAGGTCCACGGCGTGAATGCCGACGATCGAGCGGCCCGGGAAGCAGTCGGCAAGGATGTTCAGCGCGACGCGATCGCCGGGATCGTTGAAGGTCGGCACGATCACGACACCGTTCGCCACGTAGAAATTTGCGTAGCTGGCGGGCAGGCGGGTGCCGTCCATGATCACCGCACGCGGGCATGGCAGCTCGATCACGCGCAGCGCACCAGCGCTGCCGCCAACGAGCTGCAGGCGTCGAAGGTTATCCATCGAGCGGCGATGATTTTCGTCGTCGGTTGGGTCGCGCTCCACGGCCAGCACGACCGTGTCCGACGCCGTGAAGCGCGCGATGTCGTCCACATGCCCATGCGTGTCGTCACCAACGCAGCCTTCGCCGAGCCAGATGGTGTCCGGGCAGCCCAGCCACTCGCTGAAGGCGCGTTCGTAATCGGTGCGCGTGAGGCCCGGATTGCGCACCTGAATGTCCGTCAGCAGCCACTCCTCGGTCACCATGATCCGGCCGCGGCCATTCACCTCGATGCCGCCACCTTCCAGCACCAGCGCACCGTTGCCATCGGCGCGCTGCGCGCGCGTGATCGGCACGTTCGTGAACTGGGCCACATGCTCGGGCACGCGCGTGTCATGCAGATAGTTCTCGTACTTGGCCCAGGCATTGAAGCCCCACTGCACCAGCTCCACGGTGCCGTCGGGGCGGTGCACGCCCGTGGGCCCTGAGTCGCGCACCCACACACGATCCGTTCGCGCGACATGCAGCCGCACGTTGTCGAGGTGCACCGCATGTGCAGCCAGCATCTCCCTCGCCTGCTCGCGTACGTGCGCGTCATGGCAGAGCACGTCCACGCGCTCATGCAGTGCCAGCACACGCACGATCTCGGCGTAGACCCAGGGAATCGGCGCGAACTTGCCCGGCCAGTCGGGTTCGTGCACTGGCCACGCGAGCCATGTGGCCGCATGCGGCTCCCACTCTGCAGGCATGCGGCGGGTGGGCGACATCAACGGCGTGAGGAGCGGAAACCGGCTGGTATCAGGTGGCACCAAGCCACCGTTGCGTGATCGGTCCGTACGCATCGATGCGGCGGTCGCGAAGAAAGGGCCAGTTGCGTCGTGTGTCCTCGATCAGTGCACGATCGCAGGTCGCGACGAGCACCGCGGCCTCCGTGCCGGCCTGCGCGATGTAGCGACCAATGGGATCGCAGATGAACGAGTGACCAAAGAACTCGATGCCGTCCGTGCCTGGCTCAGGCTCCAGGCCCACACGATTTGCCGCCGCCACGAACACGCCATTGGCGATCGCATGCGCACGCTGCGCGGTGCGCCACGCATCCACCTGCGCATCGCCAAATCTGGCCTTTTCTGCAGGATGCCAGCCGATCGCGGTCGGATAAAACAGAATGTCAGCACCCAGCATTGCCGTGATGCGCGCTGCTTCGGGATACCACTGGTCCCAGCAGATCAGCACACCGATCTTCGCGAACTTCGTCTGCCACACGCGGAAGCCGTTCATGCCGGGATGGCGATCGGTGCGCAGGTCCGGGCCCACGTCGCCGGGGGCGAAGTAGTACTTCTCCTCGAACATGGGATCGTGCGGAATGTGCATTTTCCGGTACGTGCCAAGCAGCGCACCGTCGGCATCGATGACGGAGGCCGAGTTGCGGTAGATGCCGGCCGCCTGCTTCTCGTAGATCGGCACGATCAGCACCACGCCCAGTTCCTGCGCCACCTGCTGCAACGCGGCGACGGTCGGTCCGGGAATCGGTTCGGCGATGTCGAAGCGTTCCAAGTCGAGCGACTTGCAGAAGTACGGCGCGTTGAAGAGTTCCTGCAGCGAGATGATCTGCGCGCCACGCGCCGCGGCTTCACGAATCTTCTCGGTCGCGGCCAGCAGGGTGGTGGGACGATCGCCGGTGACGGCCATCTGGATCAGGCCGACCGTGAACGTTGAATCGGTCATGGTGTCGAGAGTCTGTCAGGGAGAGGCGCCGACCGGACGCAATGTGAAATGTACGCGCCGGAACGCAGCGCGGGCGCACCCCCGGAGGAGCGCGCCCGCGTCGTGACATGCAATGCTCAGCGCAGTTCAGCGCGCTCCAGCCGACTTCGCGATGGCCGCACCCAGATCGGTGTACGCCGTCTCCACCATCTGCTTGAACGGCTTGGCCGCGTACGACACCTTGCCATCAGGATCAATGACGTACAAGTAGCGGTTGTCGATGCCGTTGCCGCTCATGAATGCGCCGTAGAGCGAGCCCACCGGGCCGCCCACGTCGCTGCCGAACAACATCGGGAAGTTGGCATCCTTGGCCCACGCCTGCTGATCGGCACTGGCATCCGTGCTGATCGCGATCAGCGTCACCTTGCGGCCGCTGCGGAACAGCTCCGCATACTTGTCGCGGTACGACTCCATCTGTGTGGTGCAGCCCGACGTGCGCACGCGCGGAAAGAATGCGAGGACGACCGTCTGGCCACGCAGCGAGGCGAGCGTCAACGGCTTGGCGGCCCCTTCCTTGCCGATCACGTTGATCGTGAACGCAGGTGCCATCTGCCCGACTTCGGGACCGGCAGGTGCAGCGGAGGGTGCCGCCTGTGCGCGTGCGGCCGCCGGAATGGCGAGCAGCGTGGCGACGGTCAGTGCGGCAAGGGTGCGAACGGTGTGCATGTGGCGTATCGGGTTGAAGGCGTTGGCGATGATCTGTTCGGTCAGGACTACGCGCAGATGTGACGTGGAACGCATCCCGGTCGGTGAAGATACCAACCGGGGTACTACACCCCTCGTGCCAGGTTCCGCAGCACGTACGGCAGGATGCCGCCATTACGGAAATACTGCAGCTCTTCCGGGGTGTCGATCCGTGCTCGGATGTCGAACGTCTTCACGCTTCCATCCGATCCCGTCGCCGTGGCCTTCAGCACGGCGTGCGGTTGCAGGGTGTCGTCCACGCCCTCGACATCGATGATTTCAAATCCTGTCAGGCCCAGCGTCCGACGGCTCTCGTTGTTCACGAACTCCATCGGTAGCACACCCATGCCCACCAGGTTGCTGCGGTGGATGCGTTCGAAGCTCTCGGCAATCACGCCCCGGATGCCCAGCAGGCGGGTGCCCTTGGCGGCCCAGTCGCGGCTCGAACCCGTGCCGTACTCCTTGCCGGCGATGATCACCATTGCCGTGCCCTGACCCTGCAGGCGCATCGCGACATCGAAAATGGTTTCCGGCTCGGCGCCCGGCGCCGTGGCCGTCCACCACCCTTCCTTGCCACCCACCAGCTCGTTCTTCAGGCGGATGTTGGCAAACGTGCCGCGCATCATCACCTCGTGGTGGCCACGACGCGCACCGTACGAGTTGAAATCGTTCCGCTCCACGCCACGCGACTGCAGATACACACCGGCTGGCGACGATGCCGCGATGTTGCCGGCCGGCGAGATGTGGTCGGTCGTGATGCTGTCGCCGAACATGCCCAGCACTCTGGCCCCCGTGATGGGCGTGATGCCCGGGGGTGTCATCGTCATGCCGGCGAAGTACGGCGGCAGCGCCACGTACGTGCTGTTCTCGTCCCACGTGTACGTCTCGCCCACAGGCGTCGGCAGGTCACGCCACTGCTGGTCGCCCTCGAACACGGCGCTGTACTCCTTCTCGAACTGCTCGCGCTTCACGCTCGCGAGCACCTCGCGTTCCACGTCCGGCAGCGATGGCCAGATGTCCTTGAGATATACCGGCCCGCGATCGCCGATGCCCAGCGGCTCGGTGGCGAAGTCAATGTCCATGCGGCCCGCGAGTGCGTACGCCACCACCAGCGGCGGGCTGGCGAGATAGTTGAAGCGCGTCTGCGGATTGACGCGACCCTCGAAGTTGCGATTGCCGCTCAGTACCGCCGTCACCACCAGCTTGCCGCTGTCGATCGCCGCGCTGATTGCCTCCGGCAGCGGACCGCTGTTGCCGATGCAGGTCGTGCAGCCGTAGCCCACCGTCTGGAAGCCGAGCTGGTCGAGGTACTTGTCCACGCCACTCTTCCTGAAGTACTCAGTGACCACCTTCGAGCCCGGCGCCAGCGACGTCTTCACCCACGGTTGCGCACGCAGGCCCAGCTTCACCGCACTGCGCGCCAGCATCCCGGCGGCAAGCATCACGCTCGGGTTGCTGGTATTGGTGCAGCTGGTGATCGCTGCGATCACGACCGCACCGTGTGTGAGCTTGAAGCTCTCGCCCTTGAAGTGGACCATCACGCCGCTCTGCGTACTGTCTGCCGGTCCGCCCTCGTTTTCCATCACGGCCGTTGCCGTCGCGGATGGCGTCTTCGCAGCTTGCGCACCCATCGCCGTCAGCGTCTCGGCAAGGTTCAGGCGGTAATTCGCCTTCGACTCCGTGAGCGGGATACGATCCTGCGGACGACGCGGACCAGCCATCGACGGCACGACGGTCGAGATGTCGAGCGACATCGTGTCCGTGAAGACCGGGTCCGGCGATTCATCGGTGCGGAAGGTGCCTTGCGCCTTCGAATAGGCCTCGACCAGCGCAACCTGCTGCTCGCTGCGGCCGCTGAGTCGCAGGTACGCCAGCGTTTCCGCATCGACGGGAAAGAATCCCATCGTCGCGCCGTATTCCGGCGCCATGTTCGCGATCGTCGCACGGTCGGCGAGCGACAGGTTGCTCAGGCCGGCGCCATAGAACTCCACGAACTTGCCCACGACCTTCTTCTGGCGGAGCATCTCGGTCACGGTCAGCACCAGGTCGGTCGCCGTCGCACCGACTGGCAGCTTGCCGGAAAGCTTGAATCCGATCACATCCGGAATCAGCATCGACAGCGGCTGGCCCAGCATGGCGGCTTCGGCTTCGATGCCGCCAACACCCCAGCCAAACACACCGAGGCCGTTGATCATGGTCGTGTGGCTGTCAGTGCCGACCAGCGAATCGAAGTACGCGTGCGTCGAGCCGTCATCATCCGTGCGCGAGAACACCGTCTGGCCCAGATACTCCAGATTCACCTGATGGCAGATGCCCGTGCCCGGCGGCACGGCACGGAAGTTCTTCAGCGCCGTCTGGCCCCAGCGCAGGAATTGGTAACGCTCGGTATTTCGCTCGAATTCCAGCGCGACGTTGGCCCGGAACGCGTCGGCCGTTCCGAACTCGTCAACCTGCACCGAGTGGTCGATCACCAGGTCGACGGGCTGCAGCGGATTGATGCGGTTCGGGTCGCCGCCCAGCGCCTTCAGCGCATCGCGCATCGCCGCCAGATCCACCACGCATGGCACGCCCGTGAAGTCCTGCAGCAGCACGCGGGCCGGCATGAAGCTGATATCACGCTGGATCGCGCCGGTGACATCCCACACCGCAAGCGCCGCGATGTCGCTCTTCTTCACGAAGGCGCCATCCTCGCAGCGCAGCAGGTTTTCCAGCAGCACGCGCAGCGAGATCGGCAGGCGATCGACCTGTGCACCTGGCACTCCCGCGACAGCATCGAGGCGGAAGATGGAGTACGAGATGCCGCCGACGTCGAGTGACGTGAGTGCACCAAAGGAATTTGGATGGGACATGGTCCGACAATCTCCGGAACCGGGGCTCCCGCGGAGCGAGAGCGGAGTGATTGATGGAGCCACTGTCGAACGTCAGGCACCAGGGCCGGGCCGACAGGCTGCCTGCAAGATAGCGAACTGTCATAGGTGCCCGCGTACATGTCCACGCCCCGTGGCCGTTAGTCGCAGGTGGGGGGTGCGCAGCTACGTTCCGTCGCATGACGACCATCTCCGAGCCCGACGTTTTGGCCATCGCCATGCAGCTGATGGCCACCGAGTCCACCACGGGCAACGAGGGCCGTGTGATCGACGTCGCTGAGCAAATCCTGACGGGACTCGGCTGGAATGTGAGGCGCATTCCTGTCACACCTGGTCGCGACAACCTGCTGGCCTATGGCGATTCGCCGGTGCAGCTGGTCTTCTCGACGCACCTCGACACGGTGCCGCCGCACATCCCGCCGCGCATCGACGGTGATCGATTGCTGGGCCGCGGTGCCTGCGACGCCAAGGGAATCGCCGCCGCGATGATCTGCGCCGCCACGTTGCTGCAGGCCGGGGGCATGGCGGTCGGCGTGCTGCTGGTGGTCGGCGAGGAAGCGCCACACGACGGCGCCCGCGCCGCAAACGCCGTGAAGAACAGCTGCCGTGTGCTGATCAACGGCGAGCCCACGGAATCGAAGCTGGCAACGGGCACCAAGGGCGCGCTTCGCTGCAGCATCACGACCCGTGGCAAGGCGGCCCACTCGGCCTACCCGCACCTTGGCGTCAGTGCAACCGCGAAGCTCGTCGCCCTCCTTGGCGAGATCGATGGGTTGACGCTCCCCACCCACCCGATTCTCGGCGCGACGACCATCAACATCGGGAGGCTTTCCGGTGGTGTCGCCGACAACGTGATTGCGCCCGCGGCCACGGCCCGCCTGATGGTGCGCCTCGTGACGTCGAGCGCGGAGACCATTGCGCTGTTGACGGCGTGGCTCGGTGACCGCGCCGAATTCGAGGTCGAGACGGAAGTGCAACCCGTGCTGCTGGGGTCAGTGCACGGCTTCGAGACCGACGTGGTGGCGTATGCGACCGATGTGCCGGAGCTCAGCAACTGGGGCACGCCGTACCTGTTCGGACCTGGCAGCATCCATGTGGCGCACACCGATCACGAATTCATCGATCTCGCAGAGCTGCGCGCAGCGGTGCCGGCATATCAGCGTTTGGCGACGGCGGCGCTGGCGCAGGCGTCACGCTGATCGCACCGTTCCCGATTGGCCGCACGACGCGGGACCGCTGCGTCGGATGCACGTCGATCACGCCACCCGTTCGCTCGATTCTTCGTCCGGCCGGCGCGCGGAAATCGCCCGTCGCTCCAGCCCGATCGCGCCAGTAGGACAGTGTACGCTGAAATCGCTGTCTATCGGCGACCAGTCGAACTGCGCCTGACGAGGCACCGCCTTGCCATCCACGCCGCGCACCATTGCGTGCGGCGCCATCGCAGTGCACTGGCCGCAGCCCGTGCACTGGTCGCGCGACACGTGCACACGTACCTGCTGCCTGGGAAAGATTCCCTTGCCGGCGCGCAGCGCCTGCGGAATCGCGTCGAGCACGTCCGTCGCCGCATCGACGCCGGCCTTCAACATCGTCGGGATCGCAGTGAAGTCGAACCAGTTGAACCGGCTGACATGCGGACGGATCAGCACCAGCGGTGGCCCATTCCACTGCTGCAGCGGCGCGCGCTGCAACGTGCGCATCATCAAGGTCGCCGAGCGCATGAAGATCGACGCGATGCCTTCCTGGCTCACATCGGTCGCATTCTCGATTTCGCTGTTGCCCACGTCCACGGCAATGACCAGGTCCAGCCCCTCGGCGGCGGCAGACACCGGCATGTTGTCCACTGTGCCGCCATCGATGCAGACCCGCCCACCGACAACGCCCGGCGGGAAGAAGCCAGGCAGCGCACACGACGCGTACACGGCGTCGCGGATGGAAGCGTGCCGAAATCCGGGAGCACCCCACATCACCTGCATTCCCCGCTCCAGGCCCACCGTGTTCACCAGCAGCGGCTTCGGCAGCTGATCGAAGCGACGATCGGGAATCACATTCGCGATCAGCGCCTGCAGCGGCTCGGCGTAGTAGAAGCTCGGGCTGCGCAGCAGGCCTCGCGCAAAGCCGGACGCATTCACGCGGAACAGGTCCTTGCGCCGGAGTCCAAGCGCCCGCTCACGCATCAGCTGCAGCGGGGTGCCCAGCATATGCGCGCTCGCGATCAGCGCCCCGATGCTCGATCCCGCCATGAGCACCGGGGTGATCCCCGCGTGAACCAGCACCTCGAGCACGCCGAGGTGCGCGAACCCCTTCAGGCCGCCGCCGCCCAGCACGAGTCCGATCCGTGGCTTGTCGCCGTTCATGCCATCAAGGCCGTTCATGTCGTTCCGCGAGCGTGAAGGTGATCTGCCGACATTCCGTCCTCCAAACATGCTGCGTGTAGCCAACACCGCGACCTGTGCTTCACGTGCACCTGACGTCCCGCCCACACCTGCCGTCACCGCCGGCATTGCGATGCCCCCTGCAGGTTCGTGGCGCTCGCAACGATCTTGCGGCCGTGAACACTCCACGCTCGACCTCATCCACACCGGGGCTGGTGCGTGCCGTCGGCGTCTTCGGCCTCGCCGCCAGCATCTTCAACGTCACGGTCGGCGGCGGAATATTCCGGTTGCCGTCCGGGGCCGCGGCAGCTGCGGGCACGGCGGCGCCATTTGTCTACCTGATTTGCGCTGCCGTGATGGGGTGCGTGGTGCTCTGCTTTGCCGAAGCCGGCAGCCGCGTGCCGCTGACTGGCGGACCCTATGCGTATGTCGAGGCGGTCTTCGGGCGCTACGTCGGCTTTCTCTCCGGCGTACTGCTCTGGATGCTCGGCACCACGGCTGTCGCCGGTGTGTCCTCCGCGTTCGCAGAGGGAATTGGCACGCTGCTCGGCGTGCCGGCGATTCGTACGCCCCTCATCGTCGCCACGTTCGTCGGCCTCGCGCTGATCAACATCCGCGGCGTGAAGCAGGGCACACGGCTGATCGTGGTGCTCAGCATCGCGAAGCTGCTGCCGCTGCTGCTGTTCGTCGGCATCGGTGTGTTCTTCATCGTGCCGGCCAACCTGGCCGTCGAGCAGATGCCGGCACCATCGAGCCTGGCACGCGCGGCCATCATCCTGATCTTCGCCTTCAGCGGATGCGAGAGCGCGCTCGTGCCGAGCGGCGAGGTGAAGGATCCCGCGCGCACCGTGCCGCGCGCCCTCGCGATTGCGATGATCGGCGTCACTGTGCTGTACCTCGCAGTGCATCTCGTCGCGGCAGGCCTGCTCGGTGATCGCCTCGCCACCGTGCCCACGGCGCCGCTGGCCTTCGCGGCCGAGCAGTTCATGGGAAGTCCGGGCCGCCTGCTGCTGCTGGTCGGCGCGTCGATCTCGATGCTCGGGTATGTGAGCGGCATGACGCTCGCCGTGCCGCGTGCGCTCTGGAAATTCGCGCAGGATGGCCTGCTGCCTCGTGCGATCGGTGCCATCCACGGCACATACCGTACGCCGCATGTCGCCATCGTGGTGCAGACTACGTTCGTCGGCCTGCTCGCCATCTTCAACTCGTTCGAGCAGCTCGCCGTGATCTCGAACCTCGCGGCCCTGCTGTTGTACGCGGCGTGCGCCATGGCCACACTGATGCTGCGCCAGCGGGGAGTCCGCCAGGAGGGAGCGGTGCCGTTTTCCGTGCCGGGCGGACCGGTGATTCCGATCGTCACCGTGCTGCTCATCGGGTGGTTGCTCACCTCCATCACCGTTGCGGAATGGACGGTGCTCGGCGCGACACTCGTCGTCGCCTCGCTGATCTTCGTGATTGCCCGACGTACACTGACTCCAATGACGGTTTCTGCATGAGCACCGCACCGCACGATCCGCTGCTCCGTTTTCGCGCCCGCTTTCCCATCCTCGAGACCAGCACCTATCTCGTCAGCAACTCCCTTGGCGCGATGCCGGCCAGCACGGCTGATCGCCTCGCCGAGTATGCCGAGTCGTGGAACACGCTGGGTGTGAAGGCGTGGGCGGCGCGTTGGTGGCAGCTGCCCATCGAGGTCGGCAACATCGTGGCGCCGCTCATGGGTGCGCCGGCTGGATCCGTGTCCATGGTGCCGACCGTTTCGCAGGCGCAGGCGATGATTTTGTCCGCGCTCACGTTCACCGCAGATCGCGACGAGATCGTGATGACGGCGCTTGACTTCCCGAGCGTGCGTTACGTGACGGATGAACTGGCACCGAAGCTTGGCGCGCGGGTGACCGTCGTGCCCACGGACGACAATATCTCCATCGATGCGCAGCGCGTGGTGGACGCGATCACGTCGCGCACGACGCTCGTCGCGATCAGCCACGTGCTCTTCAAGTCGGCGTACATCATGGACGTGGCGCCGATCATCGCGAAGGCGCATGCCGTCGGCGCGCTGGTGGTGCTGGACGCATATCACGCGGTTGGCGTGATTCCCGTGGACGTCGGCACACTGGGCGCTGATTTTTACATGGGCGGCGTGCTGAAGTGGCTCTGCGGCGGTCCCGGGGGCTGTTTCCTCTGGGTGTCACCGGAGCAGTCGGCGCTGCTGCGGCCGGCGCTCACCGGGTGGCAGGCGCACAAGCGTCCCTTCGCCTTCGAGCCGGTGCTGGAGCCCGCTGACGGCGCCTGGCGCTGGCTCGGCGGCACGCCGACCGTGCCGGCGCTCTACGCCGCGCTGGACGGTCCGGCCATCATCACGGAGGCCGGCATGGAGGCTGTCCGGGCCAAGAGCCAGCGCCAGACCACGCGCCTGATCGCCCTTGCCGACGAGCGGGGCTTCTCCGTGCATGCGCCGCGCGACGCGGCCCGTCGCGGTGGCACCGTCGCATTCGACGTCCCGCACGGGCCAGCCGTGGCGCAGGCCCTCCTCTCGCGAGACATTGTGATCGATTACCGTCCCGGTGCAGGCATCCGCGTGGCGCCGCACTTCTACACGACCGACGGGGAGCTCGAGGCGGCCGTTGCCGTCCTCGATGACATCCTTGCGACCCGGTCGTGGGAAGCGTTCGCCGCGAGCCGACCCGTGGTCACCTGACGCATCTCGCGTCGCCGCAGCCCGCTCAGCACCCAGAGGAACGTCCAACGATGTCACAAGCTCCGAAGCGCATCCGCAAGCAGTACATGAATGACTCGTACCCTCTCGCGCTGCTCCGTTTCGAGGATGGCCACGAGATCAAGGTCTACAAGGGTACCGGCAAGGAATTCGACTGCTACCCAGGCGAGCACATCAAGATCATGGCGCTGTGGGACCCGACGAGCACCGAGCGTGAGCTCGTCGCGACGAAGAAGTCCGACGATTTCGCCGACGTCGCCGAGTAGTCCGCGAGACGTGCGCAGGACCAGTGTGGTCGAGGCGACGGTGGCAGGCGGCCATCGTCGCCTCGTGCGTCTTCCGAATCCGGAGGTGGCGGCGCGCGGCTGGTCCGCGCAACCGGCGACCTGCGACGCCGCGCGGATTCACTCGCGTGTGACCTCTGCGCCGAGTAACATGTCAGTACGGTATGACGGCCCTCCGAAATCACTGGAGTCGGTGATGGTCGCGTCCCCGCCAGAGCGATGATGCGCGGGTAGTCGAGAAACGCTGGCAGGGCCGATACGTTTTCCCTTGTGTGTTCCGTTCTGTCACATTGCTGGAGCTTTGCGGATGATCAGGACGGCAATCACGATGGGTGTCTGTGTCGTGCTGGCTACGGCGCCGGTCCTCGTTGGTGCTCAGGCGGGAACGGCGGCGGTGGCGCCAGGCCGATGTGATTGCCCCGCCGATGACAAACGAGGCGACTTGCGCAATCTGGCGGCCTTCGCGCCACTCGGGCTGCTTGGCGCCGTTGCAGCGGCTGGCGGCGTGCCCGCGATGTTCGCCGGCCGCACACCTGACGCAAGCCTTCCCGCCGGAACATTTCCGTCCCAGTCGGGCACCGGCTCCGATGTCGTGACCGTTGACCCCGCTCGCAACACTGCCGTCATTCCCGACAAGGATGTTCCGCCGCCGACTGGTGGGCCGCTGCAGCCGCTGCTTGATGGTCCGCTCGATCTGCGCCGGGGCGTCCGTCCGCCGACGACCGCGACGCCACTCCCGTCGGTTTTCTTACTTGGAACCGGGCTCATCGCCATCGGCTGTGTCGCAATCATCCGTACTCGGGGTTAGTCAACGCGGGCTTCGCGAACCAGGCAGCCGCAATCGCTCTCGAAATCGCGCCGCGCGTGTCTTCGGAGGAATGGTCCTGGTGGTCGGTCTCGTCATCGTGACCGTCGTGGGTGTGCAGCTGTTGCGCGGCATGGTGGCCCGAGAGCGGGCACGAGACGCATGGACCAAGGTGATGCGCGCCTCGAGCTTCAGCACCGTCACCGCCGTGATCGGCCGGACACGCGTCACGCCGGGTTCGTCGGTCGTGCGCGTCATCATTCCGACCATCCGGCTCGACGAAGTGGTGGTCGAGGGACTCAGCGACAAGGACCTGTGGGCCGGCCCCGGACACATGCCCGGTACCGTGTTTCCGGGGCAGAATGGCAACTCGGTGATCTCCGCGCATCGCGACCGGCACTTCCACCGGCTGGACGACGTGCGGATCGGTGACATGGTCGAGACGCAGACTCCTGAAATCAGCGTGACGTGGCGGATCACGAAGCGCGAGATCGTCGACAAGGACGCCCGGGTCATCTTCGAAACGACGACACCTCAGCTGACGCTCACCACCTGCTGGCCAACGCGCTACATCGGTCCCGCGCCCGAGCGCCTGCTGCTCACCGCCGTACCGGTCGCGACACGTGAGCGGAACGCCAGTGCCGCCGTCGCCGAGCCGGCCGCAGCCAGCCGGTGAGCGCTGCACGTCGCCTGGCGGTCGCTGCGTCGTGCGCAATGCGGAGTGCACTGCGTCCATGAACGCGGTCCGCGTGCTGCCACATGTCGCTGCCGCGCTGGAGCGCCGCGCTGCCGTCGTCGCGCTCGAGACGTCGGTGCTGTCGCAGGGATTGCCCGTGCCATACAACGCACAGTGCGCCAGCCGCATGGTGCGCGCCGTGGAGTCGCGTGGAGCCGTGGCTGCCTTGACTGCCGTGGCCCGCGGCATCGCGACGCTCGGGCTGACCGATGAGGAACTCGCGCGCTTCCTCGCACGCGATGGCGTGCGGAAGGTGGGGTCGCGCGACCTGGGTGCGTGCACCGTGCAAGGCGCCGACGGTGCGACGACGGTTGCCGCGTCGCTCACCATCGCACGTGCTGCGGGCATCGAGGTGTTGGCGACCGGCGGCATCGGCGGCGGGCACCGCGGCGCGCCATTTGACGAGTCGGGCGGCCTGGCCGCGCTCTCACGCACACCGGTCATCGTGGTCTGTGCGGGTGCGAAATCCATTCTGGACCTGCCGGCAACCCTCGAGCGGCTCGAAACGCTTGGCGTACCGGTCATCGGCTTCGGCACCGACGAACTTCCCGGATTCTTCACGCGAACCACCGGCCTGCGTGTGCCGCAGCGCTCCGACAGTGCCGCCGAGATTGCGCGGATCGCGCATGCGCACTGGGCGCTTGGCGAGCGTAGCGCCGTGCTCGTGGTGCAGCCGCCGCCCGCTGACACGGCGCTGGACCGCGCAATGGTGGATGCGGCGGTGAAGGGCGCCGTGCGCGACGCCGAAGCAGCCGGCATCACGGGACCCGCGCTCACACCATTCCTGCTCGGCGCCGTGCTGGCGGCAACCGGCGGGCGATCACTTCCCGCGAACCTCGCGCTGCTGGAATCGAACGCCGGGCTCGCTGCTGACATCGCAGTCGCGTGCGCGGCAGCGGGCGCGTGAGAGCCTGCACACGCTGACGGCAGTCTGGCACGAGGCGCGGGGTGAGGTCATTCAATAGAATGCAGCAGGGCGCAGGGCCGTGGATGGAGCGTGTGTTTTCAAGTGCCATACACGATCGATCGGTGCGGTCAGGTGTATCAACCTGATCGCGAACTGGCTCGTGACGTGTGGTCGAGCCTATTTTCGCTGCTGACGCTTTGCCCGGAGGACTGCCGCGATGGCTTCGCAATTTTTGTCGTCCGAAGAGTACGACGAACGCGCCCATCAGCTCTACAATGAAGGCCGCTTCGACGACGCGCTGTCGGTGCTGCGTGAAGGGCTGGTGCTGTACCCAGTTTCCGTTGAGCTGCATGTCGGCGAGGGATATGCGCGTCTTGCCCGTGAGGAGTATGCCTGGGCGCGCCGGAGCTTCGAGGAAGCGCTCACGCTGGACGCTGAGCACGAGGATGGGCTCGCCGGAATGGGGGAGACCCTGTTGAGGTTCGGTCAGGTGGAGCATGCGCGCAAGAATTTCCGCCGCATCCTGGAGCTGGGGTATCAGGATGACGTGGAGTTGATGCTGCAGGTGGGCCGCGCACTCTTCCGCGACGACCTGGTCGAGGATGCCGCACAGTTCTTCGACATCGCGGTGCAGCAGGAGCCCGGCTCTGCCGAAGCGGTGAGCTGCATGGGCTATGCGCAACATCGTGCCGGAGAGGATGACGCAGCGATCTCCACACTTCGTCGTGCGCTGAAGTTGGACCCGGATTATTCGGAAGCGCGCATTTATCTCGCAAACCTGCTGTACGACAAGCAGGAGTACGAGGCGGCGCTGTACCAGTTCGAGAAGTCGTCGCCTGAGGATCACTGGGACGAACTCGGCATCTGGCGCCTGATCGAGCTGAAAAAGGCGGCGTACCGTCTTCAGGATGACGATCCCGATCTGGCGCCGTGGCAGGCGCAGCTCGAGGAGTTGAACTCGGAAGTTGACAGCATCGACGAGATGCTGTCGGAGATCGAGTCGCGCGTGATGGGCGAGGGCGATGACGACTCGGATTCCAAGGGACAGCTCGAGCTGTTCGGCACGCTGCTCGCCGAGATGCGCGACCAGAAGGATTCGGCGGTCAACCACAGCATCGTGACCCGCACTGGTGACACGTTCGTGGGCAGTTGGGACGATATCCTGCAGGAGATGCGCGATGCGGCGGCCGGCGGGAAATCGTTGTACGAGTTCATGCTGTCCGAGGCCGCGCGGGTGCATGCGCAGACCGGACAGCGCATTCCCACCGAGTCTGCCGAGGCCTTCCTGCGCGGTAGCGCCGATGCGGGCGTCCTGAAGATCCTGCATTGAATTTGCAGACCCATCGTACCGTCTTTCCGAACGGCTTCACGCTGCTCGTTCGGGAAGATCGGGCGGCGCCGGTCGTTGCCGTCGTGACGCGAGTGAAGGCAGGCTACTTCGACGAGCCGGACGCCGAGATCGGCATCGCGCACGTGCTCGAGCACATGTACTTCAAGGGCACGCCGACACGCGGTCCCGGCGAGATTGCGACGGCCACCAAGGACGTCGGCGGCTGGTTGAATGCGCACACGATTTATGACGCCACCACTTACATCACGGTGCTGCCCAGCGCGAGCTGGGAGCGCGGGCTGGACATTCAGTTCGACGCGTTTGCGCATTCGAGCATCGATGCGGACGAGCTGAGGCGCGAGCTGGAAGTCATCATCCAGGAGGCGGCGCGCAAGGAGGACACACCGGGTGCCGTGACGTCTGAAACGTTGTACGAAGTGCTGCATGACACGCATCGCATGCGTCGCTGGCGCATTGGCCGCGAGGCAGGGTTGCGCACGTTCACGCGCGACATGGTGCACGGCTTCTACCGCAACTGGTACACGCCGTCGAACAGCATCCTCGCGATCGTGGGCGACGTGGATTCGGACGCAGTGAAGGCGGCGGTCGGGCAGCGCTACGGCATGCTGCCGATGCAGGACCCCATGCCGTCGCACGGTCCGGACGAGGCACGCTGGTGTGGCGCTCGGTATCGTGCACTCACGGGTGACGTGCAGCAGTCGCATGCCACGTTCGGCTGGCGCACAGTGGGTCCGCTGCATCCCGACACGCCGGCGCTGGACATCGCCGCGTCGGTGCTCTCGATGGGGCGCGCGTCCCGCTTCTACCGCGCCATCCGCGAGCGTGGCCTTGCCATGAGCAGTGGCGCGTACCACTACACGCCCACGCAGCTCGGCGTGTTCGCCGTGAGTGTCGTGGGTGCGGATGCAACGCTGGGCGACGCCCTCGCGGAGGCGTGGGCACAGGTGCGCCTGCTGCAGCAGGACGGTCCCACGGATGACGAGCTGGCGCGCGTGAAGCATGTGGTGCACACGGGCCACCTGCGCTCCGAAGAGTCGATGGAAGGGCAGGCCAACGAGATGGTCGCGTGGGAGGCACTCGGTGGCGCAAACGTTGGTGACGCGTACTGGGATGCACTCGACGCCGTGACCGCGACCGATGTCCGTCGCGTGCTCGCTGCCTGGTGCACCGACGACACGGTGGCCGTGGTGAGCTACCGCCCGCGTGATACCGCACCGCTGGCCAGCGACGGCACGTCGCTCGTGGCATCGTGGAATGCGACTGTTGCGCAGCCGCCCGTGACCGAAGCCCGTTCGGCCGCCGTGCAGTCGACGCACGAGGCGCTGACGTTCGAGTCACGTGCGGGTGCTGTGCATGTCTTCCGCACAGCGCACGGCGTGCCGGTGCTGGTCCGCCGGAAGCCCGGCGCGAAGATCGTGCACATGGGCTGCTACATGCGAGGCGGTGCGGTGCAGGAGCCTGTGTCGCAAGCTGGTCTCACCATGCTGATGGGGCGCACCTCGCTGAAGGGCACGAGTACGCGCACCGCGGGGCAGATCGCGGAAGACGGGGAACGCCTCGGCGGCAGTGTCACGACGGCGGCCAGCAAGGAATTGGTTGGCTGGTCCATCAGCGTGCCGCTCGCCGATCTTTCGTCGGCAGCATCGGTGCTCGGTGACGTGGTGCAGCATCCGCAGTTCGCAGACGAGTCGGTGCGCACCGAACAGCGGCAGCTGTTGACCGAGCTCAAGTCCCGTGGGGACGACATGGTGCGTCATCCGCTCACCGTGGCGCGGCGGGCGCTGTTTGGTGCACACACCTACGGCATCGATGCCATGGGCACAGCGGAGAGCCTCGAGCGTCTGGACGCCGCCCGTGTGCGCGAGTGGCATGCGCGCACAATTCTCGGTGGTGAGTCGGTGCTCGCGATCGTGGGCGATGCCGAGCCCTCGGAGCTCGCCGCGCAGCTTGCCGCCGCATTCGATGCATTGCAGCCCGGCACCGTGAGCAGCAGTGCCGCACCGGTGATGCTCGCGGCACCGATCGAGATGATCGAGTCGCGTGCGAAGCAGCAGAGTGCCGTTGCACTGCTCTTCCGCGGACCGTCGCGCGGCGATCCCGCACGCCACGCTGCGCGGCTCATGTCCGGCGTGGCGAGCGGACTTGGCGGACGATTCTTCGAGTCCCTGCGCAGTCGCCAGTCACTGGCCTACAGCGTGTTCGTGAGCATCTCGACAATGCGCGATGCGGGCATGATTTCGGCTTACATCGCCTGCGCGCCGGAACGCGAGCTCGAGGCGCGCGCCGGCCTGCTCGCGGAGTTCGCGGCACTGCGTGATGCGCCGGTGGGCGCCGTGGAGCTGGAGCGCGCGCGGACCTACGCGATCGGAATGCATGCGCTGCGGCAGGAGAGCGCCGGTGCCCAGCTGGGCGACATGATCGACGCCTGGTGTTCCGGCGAGGGACTCGCGGAGCTGGACGACGAAGTGCCGCAGCTGCGCGCCGTCACGGCGACGCAGGTGCAGGACATCGTGCGCGAGTGGTGTGAGCCGTCGCGTCGCGTGGAGGTCGTGGTGCGAGGTACGTCGCGCGACTGACGTCGCGAGTCGGCGGCGACGACCTGCCGGACCATGGTGCGAGCGGTGCACGTGAACGAGCCGTCGCCGTCGTTGCGCACCATCGAGGGCTGCATCGTGCCAGTTCAGCGCGCTGCTTCGTTCAGGCCGCGAATGGCGCGGCGTAGCGATGTGTAGGCCAGCCGCAGTCGGCCGCCTGGACCGCGCAACCCGCGTCGCGTGTCATAATCGCCAGCCTCACCGACGATCACACCGGCGATTGCCGGTCGCGCACTGGCCCATGCCAGCACGCCCCAGATGCCGCGGTCCTGCGCGAGTTCGCCCTGCGCCCATGGAAATCCTGCGGTGAGCAGCACCCATTCGTCGCCGGCGCGCGCATTGGGCCGCGCGGCCCGCACCGCGCGCCATCGATCGGCAGCCTGCAAACGCGCCTCGAGTGTCACGCCGCCGCGGAATCCCGGCTGCAGGATGTACCCGATGCCGTCCAGGCCAGAGGCGGGCGTCGTGGCCCACGTGGCCATCACGCTGTCGCGATCATCGAACGTCGCGACCTGGGCCAGCACTCGTGTGCGCGGGCGCAGGGTGTGCGCCGTGCGCGCCATCTGACTCATGAGCGGCTGCCACTCCGATGGCTCGCGCGGCCCGACGATCTGCACACCCATGCCATTCGGGTCTTGCAGCGGCACCAGCACGTCCGGGCGCAGGCGGCGCACCACCTGTTCCACCAGCCCGACGCGATCGCGCTCCCAGGCGGTCGGCGCGAACTGCACACGCAACGCCTCCTGCAGGTCCCAACCCAGCGTGACGATCAGCAGGGCGCTGTCGGCGCGGTACGGCTCCAGTGCGCGCGAAAGCGAATCAAGCGCCCGCGGCGTCGCACCGCTGGGCGCGATCGTGACGGCGATGACGTCGACGTTCGCACTGTCGGCGAGGTCGGTGTCGTAGCGCAGGGCGAGCGGTGCCGGCGTCCCGCGCAGCACAGGCAGGATGTGCACGCCGACCAGCAGCGGCCGGTCAGCCGGGCGCGCGCGAAGGGGCGCCAGCGTCCAGCGCGTGAAGCTCTGCACGCCGCGGATGGACTGCGGCAGTTCGCTCGCAAAGGTGATGACGGCGATTGCCGCATAGAGCGCGATCAGGCCGCGCACCGAGGCATTCACCGCCCAGCGTGCGCGATAGGCCGGCGCGACCAGCGGCGGGGCGATGGCCAGCGGTGACCAGAGTGCCGCCGGCCCCGCCAGATAGCCCATGACGCCGGCCACGGCGTTCGGCACGGCGTGCATGGCCATCGGCAGGGCGATGCCGTTCCCGGCGGCGTACTCGATCCACGCGGAGGCCGCGATGATGGCGTTGTAAACCACGATCGGTACCACCACGGGGCGCGAGCCCAGTCGGCGCACCAGCGTGACCAGGGCCTGCAGCGCCACCAGCGTCAGCACCAATGGCCAGAGCCAGGCGAGCGCCGCCACGGTGCGGCCGTCCAGCAGCGAACTGCCGACCACACGGATCAGGAACGCCGGCAGCAGCAGCAATCCCGTCAGAGCCGTCAGCGCGGCCCACCCACGCGGCGCTTCCGCAACGCGCGCCAGTCGGCCGGCGAGGCCAATGTCCCAGAGCAGCAGCAGGAACGCCGCCAACAGGGCCGCCAGCGGCAGCGCGATGGTCAGCAGGTGGTCACCAGGCGCGCGATGGGGTGCGGGTGCACGGAAGTGACGGCATGAGGAAGGAAGCTGGCCGTGGTGCCGCGCGTCCATGCCGTGAGCCTATGGCCGCGTGGCAGTGCAGGCAACTGCTGGCCGTCATGCACGCGTCTTGCTTTCTTGTCAGCATGCGCCGCAATGAAGTGCTCACGCCGCCGAACCTGATCTCGCTCTCGCGCCTGGCAATGGCCGGCGTGTTCCTCGGGGTCCACGACGCCGACTGGCGGCTCGCGATGGTCGTGAGCGCAATGGTGTCGGACGTGCTGGACGGCGTGATCGCGCGCGTGTCGCACACCACCAGCCGGATCGGCGCGCTGATCGACCCGATCGCCGACCGGATCTTCATGCTGGTGGCGTTCATCGCCGTCACCGTGGACGGGCAGATTGCACCATGGCAGCTGGCGTTACTGCTGGTGCGCGACGTGATGACCGTGATCGGCTGGTTCGTGGCCAGGAACGTGAGCTGGCTTCGCAGTGTCGCGTTCAAGGCACGCTGGCCCGGCAAGGGCGTCACCGTGCTGCAGTTCGTCACGTTGCTGGCCGCCTTGCAGGAACCGCGGCTGGTCGCGGGACTCGCGGTGGCCTGCGGCATCCTCGCGCTGGTGGCGACCACGGACTACACGCTGATGCTGTGGGTGAATCGCGCAGGCGGGCCGAAGGATCGGGCGCCGCATGACGGCGCCCTCCCGACACCCGCCCCCCCGACGCCTGTGCACGACGGCATCGAGTGATCGGTCGCATCACAGGGGCGAGGCTCGTTTCGGCACTGGTTGGCTGCGCGACGCTGTTCATGTCCCTGCCGGCGAATGCGCAGCGTGCAGCGCCGCGGGCAGCCACCAGCCGCGTCGTCGTTCCCGCGGTGCGCGCCGACCTGCTGCTGGACCGGGACGCGGGAGCGCAGCTGGCCGCTGGCGCAGCGATCGCAGTCGCCTACAATCTTCGGCTCGCGGCTGACCTTGGCGCTGGCGGGGTGCGCCGCGAGATGAACTGGCGTCCGACCGGGCGCCTCGATCTCCTCGTGCGCTGGTTGAGTGACCCGTTTCGTCAGTCGCGGTGGGCCATCAATGCGGGCGGCGGCATCGGTGTCCGCGTCGAGGCGGACCGGACATCGCGCACAGTCGCGATCGTGACCATCGGCGTGGAAGCGCGCGGTGACAGTCGCTGGGTGCGTGGCGTCGAGGCAGGCATGGGCGGCGGGTTTCGCCTGGGTGCCACGCTGCGTCGTTCCGCTCCACGCACGCGCTGAGACTTCCGCAGCCACCTGCGTCGCGCCTGGCCGCGAGCCGAAGATTGTTGACGGCACTTTGGCGAGCGCTCGCAGGCGTTTCGATGACGGACGACAGTCGTCCATTTAATGAGCTCGGCTACTCGCTTCTCGTGGATTCCCGTTTTCGCCCTTCCGCATGCCCAGCGTTTCGCCTGTCCCATCCCGCACCGATGCGCTCGCCCGCGCCGCCGCACTGGCACGGCGCGCTCGCGAATTGCGCCGGATGCAAGTCGAGGTACAGAAGCTGACGGCTCACGAGGTAGAGGTTCTGGCGCGGACTGCGGCGTCGTTCTTCGACGCGATTCCGCTGCCGGAATTCACCACGAAGCTGCTGCCGCAATCGGAACGCGGATTGCGCCGCATCAGGCACCGGATCCTGCACCGCACGATTCACACGACGGCGACGGGCACGCTGATCCGTGCGCTCCTGCTCGGCCGTGACGGGATGCTCCGCTTGTTCTCAGCTCGCTCGGCCGTGTCACGTGACCTGCTGCTCATCCTGGAGCCTGGTCGCACTCTGCCCGCCGGCGTGGTGCGCGAGGTCGTGGACTGGACGCCCATGCTGCGGGTGCCGCAGTTCCGACCGTTCGAGATCCTGGAAAAGATCTCACGCTCACTGGACGCGGTGGAAGAGCAGATCGCCGTGGCGGAAGAGCGCGTTGGCGTGCAATGGGCAGCGCTGGCGAGCGGTGACCTTTCGGCGCTCATTCCAGATGGGGACGCAGTCGCCGCAGGCAGCGCCACGGCCCACGATGATGGATCACGAATTGGCACCGGCGCCAGTACGAAATCACCGTCTTCCCCCGCGACCGGCGAAGTCCCGTCGGCCGTCGCACGCGACATCCGGGCGGATCCGGCGCCGACCGAGCAGGCTGGCCCGCGGGTATCGCCTCAGGCATTTGCCGCCGAGTTTGCAAACGAGCCGAGTGGTGCAGCGCGTGCAGCGGCGGAAGCGCCGCGTCTGGCAACCGCTGCCGGCGGCGATTCGAAAATCCTTGCGAACGCCGCGTCGACCGACACGGCGGACGTGTTTGGAGCCGCCGGGCTGTTCGACATGTTTCAGCGCGTGGAGCATGTCGCGGACGCGGCCGGCGGAGGGTCGGCGGCATCTCCGTCGACCTTTGTCGCATCCCCCACACATCATGCGCCTGCCGCTTCGTCGGGTCGCAACATCGAGCAGCAGTCTGCCGTCGAATCGCCGCGCGGCCCGGATGCCGAATCGTCGGAGGAGTGGGGCGACTTCGAGGAGGATCTGCCGCCGTCAAACGCGCTCTGTCCGCCGCACGCCAGCGCTGCCGCGGCGTCATTGCGCTCGATGTTCCCGGTGATGCCGGCGCCGCGTTGATTTCTGGGCGGAAATAAGTGTTGCAATGACTCTTTCCTGGCCCGATGACGCGGAAATGTCACGTGTCACAGAGTGAGTCGCTCGTCTCCTCATGCGTCGAATGACGCGTGAGGCGAACTTGTGCGTGACGCCTTCGTGCCAATACAGAACGCCCCCCGGACCGAAGTGCGGGAGGCGTTGCGCAAGCATCGGATTGCGTCGTGTCAGGCCGGAACTGTTTCCGCTTCTTCCACGTCTGCCGTCTCGGTGCTCTGCTCTGTGCCGTCGTCTGCGCTGACGTCCTCACCGTCGAGGGCATCAGTCACGACGATCACCGGCGTTGCGTCCACCGGCCCAGCGGTTTTTGCTTCTTCGACGACTGCTGCTGCCTTGGGCGGCTGAACGAACCGTTCACCCAACTGGCGCAAGTCATTCACATCGGCCGGCTTCAGTTCCGGATACCGCTGAGCGAAATAAGCCATTGTTTCGGCAAACCACTCACCCTGATGATCAGGTGATGCGCCAATGACTTCACACCGCATGATCTGCTGAAACAACTCATCCCGCGCCTGCTCAAACGGGGTCGGCGGCGTCACAACGCGACGCTGTCGATTCTTTTTCGTCAAATTCACCTCTAATGGTTGCAACGGTAATCTTTGGAATCTAGCCGGGGACGCCCCGTTCTTCCAGCGAGACGGATGAATCCAGTGCTGGAACGATGCTGTTCATGATCAGCGCTGCAAGGGGCTCCGGACGTTCCAGCGGGAGCAATCGCAAGGCACCGTCGAGCCGGAGCATTGACGCATTCGCCCCGAGCACCATCGGGTCGTCTTTTCCAGTGACGCGCAGCGGGCCGGAATCGCTGATCGGCTGCTGGTCGCCCTCCTCCTCCTCAGCCACCGCTCGCGCGAGATCCAGCAGGTGCCGTGCGCCCTGACTGCCCGTGTACGGCGCTGAAAAACGTGCGACGAGTGAGTCAGGCATGGACTCTCCCTGACTGACGGCGGCCCGAAGCACGGGACCCAGCAGGTCGACGACTCCCAGGGGACGACTGGAAATCTCGAGGAGTGCCGGCCCGGTCTGGCCCCGTACGGCATCGATCTCAGGCCCACGTGGAGCGTCGCCCGGGGTCGGTGAACAGAAGATCATGGCGTCCACACGGTCCGGTCGTACGGCGGCGAGGCGACGCAGGACCACGCAACCAAGGTCCTGACCCACGGCCACCACGCGGCTGATGCGAAGCAACGCCAGCGCCCGGTCCAGATACCGCGCCTGCGCAGACACTGCATACGGGCCACCCACCGGCCGGTCCGACTCGCCGAAACCGAGCAGGTCGGGCACGATTACCTGACACCCGCGTGCGAGCAGTATGGGCGCGACCTTCTGCCAAAGCGGCGCGCTGGTGGTGAATCCGTGCACCAGCAGGACCGTCGGCCCCCCGTGGCCATACCGCATGGCATGCAACGCCCCCGGACCCACGGGCAGGCGCACGTAATCGGCATCCTGCGGCGCATAGGGCAGCACCGAGCGAGTCGAGGGCAGCCGACGCGTGACTGGCGGGATGGGCTGAAACTCCGGGGTGGCGATGACGGGCGGACGTGGCACGAATGCAATGTACCATGCGAGAAAATGCGACGGCCGAGCTAGCGCCGCGCCCCGCCGTACGCCTACCCTTGGGATCCGCAGTCCAGACGGCTGGCGCATGAGACACACCGGCCGCGCTGCGTCGTACGATCAGATCGTGGCAGTCAAACCAGTTACGGGACACCACGCGGTGTCCCTCACCACCAAGGGTGACACATCGTGAGCGCGAAGGTCCGCAAGCAGTCCAGCAACACCGGTTTCATCGTCGCCCTCGCGGGCATCATCATCGCGGGTGGTGGCTTCATCTGGTGGAAGACGCAGAGCACGCCGGCGCAGGAAACCCTCGTGCTGCCAAGCGTCGCCGATTCGGCGCTCGCACAGAAAGCCCACGGTTACACGATGGGGTCGCCCACGGCGGCGGTGGAGATCATCGAGTTCGCCGACTTCGAATGTCCGGCCTGCGGCAACTTCGCGACGATCACCGAGCCGGACGTCCGCAAGAACCTCGTGGAAACGGGTCTGGCGCGCTACACTTTTTATGACTTCCCGCTGCTCAACGCGCACCAGAACACCGTGCCGGCCTCGATGTCCGCTGCCTGCGCCGATGATCAGGGCAAGTTCTGGCCGATGCACGACATGATCTTCACTGGTCAGGTCGAATGGAATGGCATCGCGACGAGCAATCCGCGGAAGGTGCTCGCCGGTTACGCCGAAAAGCTCGGGCTCGACATGCCGAAGTGGAACGGGTGCATGGACGCCGGCACGCACACGGAGCGCATCAAGGCGAATTATTCGCTGGGCATGATGAAGCAGGTCAACAGCACGCCGACTTTTTACGTCAACGGCGAGAAGATGCAGGGCGCCGCGAACTACGACGACATCAAGGCTGCCGTGGATGCCGTGATCGCCGGCCTGCGTCCGATTTCGGCTGGCGCTGACTCGGCACCCGCCGCCGCGCCGAAGCCGTAGCGCGTCATCGCGAGGCCGCCGATGTGAGCGCCGGCCTCGCACGCTGCCGAGTCACCGCCGTCGCGAACCGCTGTCGGCGGCGATGCGCACCATGGGCAGCACGTCGTCGCCGACCATCTGCCCGCCGAGTGACGTGGTGCGCTCCGGTACCACGTCCTCGCCAAGCACGACCAGCGTGCGCGTGGCCACGGTGCTTGCCAACGGTTCCGGAATGCTGAGCATGCGGATGTACGTCTCGATCGCACGATCGAACGGCAGCTCGCCGGCCAGTGTGTCCACGTAAAGCAGCGCATTGCGAACATGCGTCTCCAGCACCGCTTCCTCCGCGCGCGCCTGCGCCAGGCGCAATCGGCGCTCGGCGGCGTCACTCAACTTTCGTGGGAACAGCGTGTCGGGAAACAACCGGCCGAGGAGGCTCATGGCGCGAAGGCTAAGCGCCACATGCGACCGGGGCAATCAACGGCCGCATCCGTCTCACGACTCCTGCGCTTCGTATTGTTCCTTGAGCCCCGCAACGACGGTCGGGTCTGCAAGCGTGGTCGTGTCGCCCAGCGCGCGGCCTTCCGCGATGTCGCGCAGCAGGCGTCGCATGATCTTGCCCGAGCGTGTCTTGGGCAGGTCGGCGCTGAACAGGATGTCATCGGGCTTCGCAATCGCACCGATCTTCTCGCCCACGAAGTCACGCAGCTCGTCGCGCAGGGTGGATGACGCGTGGAAGCCTTCACGCAGCGTGACGAAGGCGGCGATCGCCTGCCCCTTCAGCTCGTGATCCTTGCCCACGACGGCAGCTTCGGCGACCGACGGATGGGCCACGAGCGCACTCTCCACTTCCATGGTGCCGATGCGATGTCCGGCCACATTCAGCACGTCGTCCACGCGGCCAAGGATCCACCAGTAGCCATCCTCGTCCAGCTTGGCGCCGTCGCCGGCGAAATACAGGTCCGGCCGACCGGCCCACTTGCTGAAGTACGTGTCGACGTACCGCTGCGGGTCGCCCCAGATGGTCCGCAGCATGCTGGGCCACGGGCGCGTGATGGTCAGCAACCCGCCACCGACTGACACAGCATTCGCGTCCTTGTCCACCAGCGCGACGCTGAATCCGGGCAGCGGATGGGTCGCGCTGCCGGGCTTCGTCTCGGTGACGCCGGGCAGGGGCGAGATCACGATCGCGCCCGTCTCCGTCTGCCACCAGGTGTCCACGATGGGGCAGCGTTCCTTGCCGATGACGCGGTGATACCACATCCACGCTTCGGGATTGATCGGCTCACCCACGGTGCCCAGCAGGCGGAGGCGCGAGAGGTCGTGCCCATCCGGGTACTGCGCGCCCCACTTCATGAAGGCGCGAATTGCTGTCGGTGCCGTGTAGAACACCGTGACGCCGTGACGCTCGCACATCTCCCACATGCGGTGGCGGTCGGGTCAGTCCGGTGCGCCCTCGAACAGCATGCAGGTGGCACCGTGGGCCAGCGGACCGTAGACGACGTACGAGTGACCGGTGACCCAGCCCACGTCGGCCGTGCACCAGAACACGTCGTCGTCCTTGAGGTCGAACACCTGCCGCGCGGTCGTCGTGGCGCCGGTGAGGTAGCCCGCGGTGCTGTGCACGATGCCCTTCGGCTTGCCCGTCGTGCCCGACGTGTAGAGGATGAACAGCGGATCCTCGGCATCCATCGCGACCGGCTCGCAGTAGCGCGGCGCCTTCTGCATCAGGCGGTGGTACCAGGCGTCGCGCCCGTCTGTCATCTGCGCGAACGTCTCCTCGCTCATGGCGCCGGCACGACGCTGCACCACCACGCAGTGTTCGATGCATGGCGTCTCGAGCATCGCCGTATCGGCGTTGCGCTTGAGCGGCACTACCTGTCCCCGTCGGAAACCGCCGTCGGCGGTCACCAGCACACGACACTGCGAATCGTTGATGCGATCGCGAAGCGATTCGGGGCTGAAGCCACCGAAGACCACGTTGTGGATTGCGCCGATGCGTGAGCAGGCCAGCATGGCGATCGCCGCCTCGGGAATCATGGGCAGGTAGATCGCGACGCGATCGCCCTTCCGCACGCCGAGGCTGAGCAGGACGTTTGCGAACTTGTTCACCTCCGTGTAGAGCTGCCAGTAGGTCAGCGTGCGCTGGTCACCGGGCTCGCCCTCGAAAATGATCGCGGCCTTGTTGCGTCGCGCCGTGCGAACGTGTCGATCGAGGCAGTTGGCGGAGACGTTCAGTTGTCCGTCGCTGAACCACGTCGCGAACGGCGCGTTCCATTCCAAGCCCTTCGTGAAGGGCCGGATCCACTCGAGTTCGCGCGCCTGTTCCGACCAGTACGCGTCCGGATCCAATGCCGCACGTGCCGCCAGATCGCCGTTGCCCACGTGGGCGTCAATACGAAACGCCTCAGGTGAAGGGAAGCGGCGGTTCTCGGTCATCAGGGCGTCGATCTCGGACATGTGGCAGTCTGGGTGGAGGCGGCGTGGCGGGCGAGCGGTGAGTCTGGCGTCGTGCGTCGTGCGGGGCAACTGCATCGTGACGGCTCACCGGCGGGGTTAGCTTGGGCGCAATGACTTCCACCAGCCCGACTCGTCCGCATACACCGGCACCCGTGTGCGAGACGCGGGCGCTGTGCCGTCGTTTCGGCCGGCGCCGCGCAGTGGCGGATGTGGACCTGTCCATTCATGCGGGTGAATGCCTTGCACTCTTCGGCCCGAACGGCGCGGGCAAGACGACCCTCCTGCGCCTGCTGGCTGGCCTGCTGCGCCCGACGAGCGGCGAGGTGCGCCTGCTGGGTGTGCCCCTGAAGGGTGACGCGGCCGCCGAGCGCGGACAGGTCGGGTTGATCAGCCACCAGAGCATGCTGTACGACGTGCTGACGGTTGCCGAGAACATTGCGTTCGCTGCACGGTTGCATGGCGTTCCCGACGCGGACGCGGCGACCGAGGATGCCATGGCACGACTTGGCCTGCAGGGCCGCGAATTGACGCCGGTGCGCGCGCTGAGTCGCGGCTGGCAGCAGCGCGTGTCGATCGCCCGCGCCATCGTGCACGGGCCGGCGCTGGTGCTGCTGGACGAGCCTTACACCGGCCTCGATGTCGCCGGTGCGCGCGCGCTGACGCAGCTCTTGCTGGCGCTGCGCGAGGCTGGCGCGGCGCTGGCGCTGGTGACGCACTCCGTGGACGAAGGGCTGGCCCTGGCCACGCACGCGGCGATCATGCTGGACGGCACGATCCGTCGCCATGAGCCCACCGCATCGCTCGATGCCGTGGAGTACGCCGAGTCGTACCGGCGGCTGGTGCTCGAGGTTGCGGCGTGACGGCATTGCGCCCGCCAGGTACGCTGGCGGCAGCCCTGATGATTGCGCGGAAGGACCTGTCGATGGAGTACCGGACGCGCAGCGCGTTCTTCTCGTCGCTGGTGTTCTCGCTGCTCGGCGTCAGCATTTTCTACATGGTCTGGGACCCGACTGCGGTGCGCCCCATCGACATGGCGCCCGGCGTGCTCTGGACGATCTTCGCCTTCGCGGGGATGCTGGGGCTGCACCGCGCCTTCGGATTGGAGCTGCAGACCCGCGCGATGGATGGGCTGCTGCTCGCGCCGGTGTCGCGCGAGGCGATCTTTCTGGGCAAGGCGCTTGCAAATCTGGTTTACGTGTCGGCGGTGCTGGCCGTGACCATCCCGGCCGTGGTGCTGTTCTACAACCTGGAGTTCGGCAGCGGGCTGCTGATCCTGGGCGGCATCGGTGTGCTCGCGGCCATCGGGCTGGTGACGGTCGGCACCTTGTTCAGTTCCATGACGGTGCACACCCGTTTCGCGGAGCTGCTGCTGCCCATGCTGGCGCTGCCGTTTTTCATTCCGGTGGTGGTGCCGGCGGCGCAGGCCTCGGCCAAGCTGCTGGTCGGTGCCGAGCTGCAGACCGTGATGCCATGGATCCAGGTGCTGGTGGCGTTCGACCTGATGTTCGGCGTGGCCTGCGTGCTGGCATTTCCGTTCACGATCGAGGACTGACCGCTGCGTCGGGCAGCAGGCCGTCGGCGCAGTAACTTTCCGGCTGTGCGCGTAGTTGAATCGATAGACCAGTTCATTTGGGTTCCACTTCCAGTTCCTGTTGCTCATGCCTGACACCCTCGCGCATTCGCTGCCCACCACTGGCGGCGGTCGCACTGCAGAGAAGCCGGTCGCAGTCTTCGACTGGCTGATGGCCATCGCCGTCGTGGCGGTGTCCGCCGTGATCGCACGCGCGATCTGGTTCACGCCGCCCGAGGCGCTGCAGGGCGAGGCGCAGAAAATTTTCTACATCCACGTGCCGTCGGCGGTGGTGGGGCTTTATCTGGCCTGCCCGCTCGTCGCGATCGGCGGTGCCATGTACCTCTGGCTGCGCGACGAGCGCCTGGATCGCCTCGCCGAGAGCGCGGCCGAGATTGCGCTGGTGTTCCTGAGCATCGTGCTGGTGACCGGACCGCTGTGGGGCAAGCCGATTTGGGGCACCTGGTGGACCTGGGACGCGCGCCTCACGAGCACCCTGTTTCTCTGGTTCATCCTGCTGGGGTACACCGTGCTGCGCGGAGCCATCGAAGACCGCCAGCAGCGTGCGCGGTACTCCGCGGTACTTGGCATTCTGGCTGCGTTGCTGGTGCCGTTCATTCATCTCAGCGTGCGGCTGTTCCGCACCATGCATCCACAGCCGATCGTGCTCACGCCGGACAAGCCGAAGCTGTCGGCCGAGATGGGGCTCACGCTTTCGCTGGCCTTCCTTGCATTCTCGGTGCTGTTCGTGGCGATGCTGCGCGGCCGGCTCAAGTACGCGGCATTGCGCGACCACGTGGAAGCGCGCGAATCGGGAGACGCATGATGCCGCAGAACGCCAGCTACATGTTCGCGGCGTACATCGCGGCGGCTGTCGTCGTTGGCGGATGGCTGGTGTCACTGGTGACTCGTGCGCGCGCGATGGCGCGCCGCGGTGACGCGATCGACTCGGCGCCTCGTTCGTGATGACACGGTCTGCGCGCCGTCGGTGATGCAGCCGCTGAGCGATGCCGTCGGCGACGGTGAGGCGCGCAGTCCACTTGCGGGTGCCACCATCGTTGTGACCCGCGCGGCGTCGCGCGCCTCGGCGCTCGTCGCTCCCCTCGAGGCCCTTGGTGCGAACGTGCTGACGTATGCCGCCACGCGCATCGTGCCTCGCGAGGAACGGGCATTGCGCCACGCGGCCTGCGCACTGGCGCGATTCGACTGGGTCGTGTTCACGAGCGCCGTAAGTGTGATGCTGACCTGCGATGCGACCGAGAGTTGTGGCATCGCAGCGGGCGACTGGGTGCATACACGTGTCGCGTGCATTGGCAGCGCCACCGCGGATGCGCTGCGCGAACGCGGCATCGAGCCGACGCTCGTTCCACAGCGCTTCGTGGCCGAGGGGTTGCTGCAGGCATTCGCGGCGCAGGGCGGACTGGATTGCATGGCCGTGCTGTATCCAGCTGCCGTCGGCGCGCGACCTGAGCTGGCCGACGGCATGCGCGCACTGGGCGCGAGCGTGCAGCTGCTGGCGATCTACGAAAGTGTCGTCACGAACGACGATGTGGACATGGTGCGCGCCGCGCTGCGCGAGGGCCACGTGGATGCCGTCACCCTTGCGGCGTCCAGCGCTGTGGAAGGCTGGGTGCAGGCCATGTCACCGTTGCACGACCTGGCCGACGTCGTGTCGATCGGGCCGATCACGACACTCGCGGCGAAGGCCGCCGGCTTGCACGTGGCCGCCGAGGCGACGCCGTCGACCATCGAGGGACTCGTGGCCGCCGTCGTGCGCGCCATCGAGGCACAGCGCGATCGTCACCAACACCATCCGAATTTTTCATGACCACAGAGATCCGCCCGCTCAAGATCGGCACACGCTCATCCGCGCTCGCACTGGCACAGGCGCACATGGTGCAGGCAGAGCTGGCCGCGATTGGCGTGCAGAGCGAACTGGTGACGTACACCACCGTCGGCGACCGTCGGCTGGACGTCGCGCTGACGGCCATCGGCAGCAAGGGCTTGTTCACCGAGGAGCTGGAGCGCGACCTGCGCGACGGCATCACGGATCTGTGCGTGCACTCGTTGAAGGATCTGCCGACCGACGAACCGGACGGGCTCAGGGTCGTGGCGCAGCTGCCGCGTGAAGATTCCCGCGACGCGCTGGTGGTGCGCGACGATGTGCCGGGTGCGCTGCTGCACGAACTGCCGCGGGGCGCGATCATCGGCACCTCGAGCCTGCGGCGCCGCGCGCAGCTCAAGGCCATCCGTCCCGACTGCACGGTCGTGGACTTGCGCGGCAACGTGGGTACGCGGCTCTCGAAGCTGGACAACGGACTCTGCGACGCCGCGATCCTCGCTGCCGCAGGCCTCAATCGCCTGGGCCTCTCGTCACGTATCCGGAGCCTATTGAGCGCGCCACAGTGGCTGTCGGCGGCGGGGCAGGGCGCGATCGCGATTCAGGTGCGCGAGGCTGACACGCAGGTGCGGGATATCGTGACGATGCTGAACCACCAGCCGACGATGGATGCCACGTCCTGTGAGCGCGCGTTCCTGGCAGCGCTCGACGGCGGGTGTCAGGTGCCGATCGGTGCGCTGATGACCGAATCGGCCGGTGGTCGCCGCACGCTGCACGGGCTGGTCGCGGGACTGGACGGCACGCCGATGCTGCGGGCCAGCGCGGTGATCGGGCCCGACCTGCTCGCGAGTGCGCGTGCGCTGGCGGGCGAACTGCGCGATGCTGGTGCCGCGGCAGTCCTGGCCGATGCACGCGCCGTCGGTGCGGCGGCGCGCGAAGCGTCGTGAGGCCGCACGCGGCGTGATGCACGGCCGGCGTGGTCCGGCTATTTTGCTTCGCATGGACACAACACGCTCGACCGTCATCGACGGCAGTTCGACGACTGCATCGCCTGGCGCACTGTTCCCGACCACTCGCCTCAGGCGGCTGCGTCAGTCGCCCGCAATGCGCGCGCTGGTGCGCGAGACGCACCTGCATCCGTCGCAGTTCATCCTGCCGTTGTTCGTTCGCCCGGGCGTGAGTGTGCGACAGCCCATTTCATCCATGCCGGGGTGCGCGCAGACGTCGGTCGACGAGTGCGTGCGCGACGCGGCGGCGGCGGCGGCGGCGGGTGTCGGCGGGGTGATCCTGTTCGGGATTCCTGCCGCAAAGGATGCCGAGGGTAGCGGCGCGTGGGATGCGCATGGTCCCGTGGCGGAGGCCGTACGCGCGATCAAGGCTGCGGTGCCGGCGTTGCTCGTGATCACGGATGTCTGCATGTGCGAGTATACGGACCACGGACATTGCGGTCTGCTGGATGGCGAGACGGTGGACAACGATGCCACGCTCGCGCTGCTCGCTCGCGAGGCGGTGATGCATGCCGACGCCGGCGCTGACATCATCGCACCGAGCGACATGATGGATGGTCGCGTGGCGGCGATTCGCGCCGCGCTCGATGCGGCCGGCCATGCGCAGGTGCCGATCATGTCGTACGCGGCGAAGTATTCGAGTGCGTTCTATGGCCCGTTCCGCGAGGCGGCGGAAAGCGCGCCAGCCTTCGGCGATCGGCGCGCCTACCAGATGGATCCGGCGAACACCGACGAAGCGTTGCGCGAGGTCGCGCAGGACATCGCCGAGGGCGCCGACATCATCATGGTGAAGCCTGCCGGTGCGTACCTGGACATCATTCGTCGTGTCAAGGACACCACGCGCATGCCCGTCGCGGCGTACCAGGTGAGCGGCGAGTTTGCGATGCTGCATGCCGCATCGGAGCGGGGCTGGATCGATCTGGAACGTGCGATGCTGGAAAGCCTGACCGCGATCCGGCGTGCCGGCGCGGACATCATCCTGACCTATTTCGCCATTACCGCCGCCCGCGCGCTCACCGCCGCTCGCTGACGTGCGGGGGCACCGTTCATGCGCTTGCCGTGCTATTCTGCACCTGCGGATTGCGATGCCGCTTCACTCGATCTCCATTTCTGAATGTTCAATCCCTGGCACGATCTTCCGCCTGGCGACAAGCCGCCGGAGCATGTCACAGCGGTCATCGAGATTCCGGCAAAGAGCCGGAACAAGTACGAACTCGACAAGATTACCGGACTCCTGAAGCTGGATCGCGTGCTGTATTCCGCCGTGCACTATCCGGGCGATTACGGTTTCATTCCGCGCACACTGCACGAGGACAACGATCCGCTGGACATCATCATCCGGATCAACGAGCCGACCTTCCCCGGCTGCCAGATCGATGCGCGTCCCGTCGGTGTGCTGAAGATGCTGGACAAGGGCGAGCCTGACGACAAGGTGCTCGCGGTGCCGATGCACGACCCGATTCACGATGAAGTGCATGATCTGGGCGACCTGCCAAGCCACTTTCTGCGCGAGGTCGAGCATTTCTTCAAGATCTACAAGGATCTGGAGGGCAAGCGTGTCGAGATCATCGGCTGGTACGATGCCGAGGAAGCGCGGCGGATCATCGTTGAGAGCATCGATCGCTACAACGCGAGGTACGGCGTCGGCTCAGCGGGCGCCTGATCGTATTCGTTGGTGGGTGAGCCCGCGTATCGGGCTCGTTCTGCTGATGAAGCGCGCTATGTGACTTGTGAGTGCGGCATGGGGTATGCACCGTTGACTCCGCGACGGAGCTGATCGGTCTGGCCGCGCGGCGCGCCGCTGCATTGCAGGTTTCCGGTATCACAGGAGTTCTACCCATGCGATTCTCTGCCATGGTCATGACTGCGGCAACGGCGTTGGTTGCCGCGTGCGCGTCGGATGGCACGACCAGCTCGAAGAACAGTGCCCCCGTCGATGCGCGGCTGGTGGCCGTTGCGCAGGCGCGCATCGTCCGGCCCGGCGATGCATTCGTTCTGCTCGACGTCACCGTGCGGAGCAACCTGCCTGAGACCGTATCGACTGGTGTGTGCGCGGAAACCGTGGAAGCGAAGCCGGTGAGCGGCGGAATGTGGACTGATGTCACGGCAACGTCGGTGGCATGCGTTTCGATTGCTGCCATTCTGGCGCCCGGTGCATCGATGACCGTCTCGGCATCTGCAGATCCCGCCAAAATACGGGTGGTCCGGGGCCTGAACCGCGAGGTGCTGCTGCGCGTGCGTCACTCGCTCGTCAGCAACAGCGGAAACACCAGGTACGTGCTGCAGTCGAACGAGGTCACGGTCACCATGAACTGATTGCCCGAGAGCGCACGACAGCGGGGCGGTCTCTCCTGACGAGAGGCCGCCCCGCTGTCGTACTTCGCTGCACAGTGCAGAAACCCGTTGCATGATGCTGCATGACGTGGAAGCTGCCGGTCACGTGATGCGCGCACGCGGCTGCACGACAGCTGCGTGCGCGCCACTCACGCCGGTGCGGCGTCCAGCAGCAGGTAGCGGTAGAGTACCGCCGCCACGACCGCACCGACGATGGGCGCCGCGAGATACAGCGCGATGCCTTCATAGGCGCCAGTTGCGATCATCGGTCCAATACTGCGCGCGGGATTCATGCTGCCACCCGTGAGCGGACCGATCGCCAGCATGCCAGCGGTGAGCGTCATGCCGATCGCAAGTCCGCCGATCTTCGGACCATGTTTGTCCACGGCGGTGCCCATCACGGCCAGCATCAGGAAGAAGGTCGCGATGGCCTCGAGCGCGAACGCCTGCTCAGTGGACACGTCGAGAGAGACCATCTGCCGTGTGCCGCGCGCGGCCTCCCAAAGCGCGGCTGGGAAGAGCGCCTGCAGCAGCAGCGCCGCGATGATCGCGCCGGCGAACTGCCCGGTGATGTAGATGGCGGACTGCGACGGCGTGATGCGACCGGTGACGAGCTGCCCGAGCGAGACGGCGGGATTGAAATGACCAGCCGTCTTCATGAAGATGCTGACCATCACGAAATAAATCAGGCCATGTGCCAGCGCGACCTCGAATAGGCCGGCGCCGGCATCGACGTTCCGCGTCTGCATGATGGCGGCACCACCGATGAACGTGAGCGCAAACGTTCCAACGAACTCCGAGACGAACTCACGTGCGGGCTTCATGCAGACTCCATGGAGTGGCGGATGACTGCGCGAAGATACCTCACGCCGGCGTGCGGAACACCAGCGACGCGTTGATGCCACCGAAGCCGAACGAGTTCGACATCACCACGCCTGGTGTTTGTGCAATGCCGCCCTTCGGCACATGCCGCACGTGGCACGCGACATCGGCCGTCTCGAGGTTCACGGTCGGCGGAATCCAGCCGTCCTGCATGGACAGCATGCAGATCACTGCCTCGATCGCGCCGCTCGCACCCAGCGCATGGCCGTGATAGCCCTTGGTGCCGCTGACCCACACCGTGTCGAGATGATCGCCGAACACCGTGCGCATGGCATCGACCTCGGTGGGATCGTTGAGTGGTGTGGCACTGGCATGCGCGTTCACGTACTCCACGTCGGTCGGGGCGATGTCGGCGCGCGCGAGTGCCTGCTGCATGGCGCGAGCAGCCTGCGAGCCGCCGGGCAGCGGCGCGGTCATGTGATGCGCGTCGTTCGTGGAGCCGAAGCCCACGATCTCCGCATAGATGCGTGCACCGCGCGCGATGGCGCGGTCACGCTCCTCGAGAATCAGTGCCGCGCCGCCCTCACCCATCACGAAACCATCGCGTGCACCGTCGAACGGGCGACTCGCGTGCGTGGGATCGTCGTTGCGCGTGGACATGGCGCGGATCAGCGCGAACGCACCGAAGCAGAGCGGAGCCAGCGGTGCCTCGGCGCCGCCACCGATCATCACGTCGGCATACCCGTCGCGCACCTGACGAAACGCCTCGCCGATCGCGATCGCGCCGGACGCGCAGCTCATGGCGTTGGTGGAGTTCGGCCCCTGTGCACCCGTCTCGATGGCGATGTTGCAGCTGGACGCCCCACCAAACACCGCCAGCGCCAGCGTGGCATCGACGGCGCGCAGCCCGCCCACCAGGTAGCGGCCCAGCTGCTCCTCGGCATAACCGACACCGGCCAGTGCGGTGCCCATCATCACGCCGACGTGCTCTCGCTGCTCGCGCGCCATGTCGATGCCGGCATCGGCCAGCGCCATCTTGGCCGCGATGACACTCAACTGCCCGAACCGGTCGAGCCGCTTCACGCGCTTCGCTTCGAGATGATCCTCGGCATGGAACCCGGAAATCTGCGCTGCGATGTGCGTCCGGAACGGACTCGGGTCGAAATGCGTGATCATGCCGACCGCCGACTTTTCAGCGCGCAACGACGTCCGGACGGCATCGAGGCCGATGCCGATGGGCGTGATGGCGCCAAGGCCGGTGACAACCACGCGTCGTGGTGAGGACATCAGTAGGTCGACGTGAGAAGACTGCGAAGGATCATCATGTGCGCGCTTCCGCGGCGCGCGCGAGTCCGGCGAGTGTGCGTGACGCGATGCCGGAAACGAAGACCGGGCCGATCACGGCCATCGCGGCAATGCGACCGATGAGCGGCCACCACGGACCGTCCCAGGCATGCACGATGCGCACATGCGTGACGTCCGGATCATCACGTCGCAGAAACTGCCACTCCACTTCCATGCCCTTCGTGATGCCCTGGACATGCTTGAAGCGGATGTTGGGCATCGACTCGTCCACCGTCATCTCGGAGAGCCACCACGTCGGCCAATTCATCGGACCGCCGAACGGGCGGTCGGCACTCATCTCCACGAGGCCGCCGCCATCGCGGGCGCGATGCCGGAACGTCACGTCGTTGTAGTGTGCCAGGTGTTTTGGCCACGACAGCACATCCTTCGCGATCGCAAAGATCCGCTCGCGCGGTGCGCGGACCGTCTGCTCGTCGACCGTGATCATGTGCCGCTGCATCGGCATGGGGCCAAGTCGGTACGGGGCGCGCAGCAGCTCGGGTGGTGAAGTCGTCATGTGGGCGATCGTGTGGACCTTCGGGTGCCGTCGTGTGCGCCATGCCCATGGTGCTTCGTGCGTACATCGTGCGTCGTGCATGGTTCATCGTTCATCGTTCATCGTGCGTCATGCACGTCGCGACACTCAGGTCGCGTGGCCGGGATTCCAGTCGGCCGTCACCCGCCATCCCAAATGCGTCTGCACGTCGGGCGAAACACCAGTGGCCAGCTCCACAAAACTACGTAGCTCGTCAGGCGCGAATCCACGTAACACGCTGACAACGCCGTCGTGCCGGCTGACCGGATGGAAACCCAACGGAAAGCTGCTGAGCCAGAGGCCGGCCGCCGCAATCCAGCTGCGCTGCAGGTCGCTGACGATGACGGCGTGCCGCGCAATGCGGTTCAGCTCGACAAACACGGCTGGCAGCGAATCGGGAGGAAAATGATGCACCACCTGTGCAGCAATCACGAGATCCGCGCAGGCCTTCGGTAGAGGCAGCGCAAAGATGGAGCCACAGATGAAGAAGCTGCCGCGCTGCCGCACCGAGGGCGCGAGTGCAACTTCCACATCCACGGCCACGGGACGTGGACGACGACCGGTCTCGCGCAACGTCTGACAAACGGCGTCGAGGATGTCACCCGAGCCGGCGCCGACATCCACGACGAGCGGTGACTGGGGCAGCCGCGGCGCAATGGCCTTCACGCGCGCGATGACCGCACGTGTGCCGCCGAACAACAGGTTCGCGCGAGCGATGTCGGTATGCGAACGCGCCACGAGCGACGCGGACACCCCGGGCTCGTCGAGCACCTCGTGCCCCATCCGCCGCCCGGGCGTGAAGATCCCCACGGTCCCGCGGCTCAGCGTGTGAGCGAGGCGTAACCGCCGCGGTAGTACAACAGCGGCTGCAGGTCGCGCGCGGCGCCGTCCTCGACGCTGCCGATCACGATGGAATGATCACCTTGCGCGACACGCGATGTGACATGACACTCGATGGAGGCGAGCGTGTCATCGAGCAGCGCCACGCCGCTGGCGCCACGCGTGAAGCCCCCGCCCTCGAAGCGATTGCCGTCTTTGCTTGCGAACCGGCGCGAAAGTGCTTCCTGCGTGGAGCTGAGGATGTTGATGGCAAAGTGTTCCGCCGTTGCGAACGCCGGCCAGACCGACGCCTTGTGATCCAGGCAGACCAGCACCAGCGGCGGATCCAGCGAAAGTGAGGAGAAGGCACTGACGGTCATGCCATGGTCGTGGCCATGCTCATCCGTCGTGGTGACGATGGTGACGCCGGAAGCAAAGCGTCCGAGCACGGCGCGAAAGAGATCCTTGTCGATTGGCATGTGTTCAGGCGGCTCGGCGATTCGAGCGCCAGGTTCGCGGATTTAAGAAGTGAAGCAGAAACGACGGCTTGAGCACCCTCGATGCCGGCACGAAGTCGCCGGTGACGCCAATCAGGATGTCGGCGAGGTCGCGACGTGAGCCGAGCACGCGTGCGGCGTGATTCATGAGCATCGGCGACGACACGGCGGCTCCGATCACGCGCTCGACGAGCCACTTGTTGCGAAACTCCGCCACGCGTGCCGCGTCATACGCCTTGAGCGCACGCAGCGCATTCCGCTCGCTGGTGGCACGGATCGCATCGGCGGCGAAGCTTCCCAGCAGCTCGCCGCCACGCAGCGCGGCGTAGATGCCTTCGCCCGTGAATGGATCAAAGAAATCGGCGGCATCGCCCACGAGTGCCGCGCCGCTGGCATAGCCGCGGCGCGCATGCGAGGCGAAAGGTCCCGTCACACCCACAGTGCTGACACGCGTCGCATTCGTGAAGCGCGGCGCGAGCTGCGGATGCCGCGCGATCCAGCGCATCATGAATCCTGCCGCGTCACCAGCGGCGTCGCGTGCGAGGTGCTTCGGCACGACGATCGCGACGTTCGTCTCACCGTGGCCGACATCGGCGAGTCCCACGTACCCGTCGGTCTCCACATGCATCTCGCCGTGCGCGCCAATGTCGCTGACATCGCGGAAGTGTGCCACGAAGGCCACGCGTCGCGGCCACGGCAGCCGCGCCGCGAGATCCAGCCGGCGCGCAACGCCGCTGCGCAGTCCGTCGGCACCGACGACCAGCGGCGCACGCAGCTCCGTGCTGCCGCCGCTGGTGCGGACTCGCACACCGCGCACCGCGTCGCCGACCATGATCAGCGACTCGACCGACGTGCCTTCGCGTATCGATGCACCGGCCCGGGTCGCCGCACGCTGCAGGATGGGATCCAGATGGCGACGCCGCAGCGCGAGTCCACGATCGCGAAAGCCGCTGAAGCCATGACTGGCGGCAAACTCGCCGTGGATGATGCCGCCATCGGGACTGCGCACGCGCATGCCCGCGAGCTGCGCAGCACCGGCCTGTTCGACATCGGTGAGCACGCCCATCGCGTCCAGAATGCGCGAGCCCTGCGGACTGAGGTACTCGGCGCAGGGCTTCTCGCGCGGGAAGTGCGCCTTGTCGATCACGATCACGTCCAGGCCCTGCGAGGCGAGTGCCCATGCGGTCGCTGCGCCAGCCGGTCCCGCGCCGACGACGATGGCCTGTGCCGTCTCGCGTGTCGCGCTCATCGAGCCCCGAACTTCGTCACGAGGAAATGGACCTGGAACGCCATGCCGGCACCGATGAGAGTTGCTGCGAAATTCACGCTGTCGTTGTCGAGCCAGCGAAGACCACCAGCATGAACGGTCGGTGTACCATCGAGGTCGGTGACGCGTTCCGTGAGTCGTCCCGTGCGTGCCGATCGACGTCGATGCTGCAGTGTTGCACCGAGCAGTGAATCTGCCATGGCGCCGGTAATGCCGCCAAGCGTTGCGGCAATCGCGACGGGTGCAGTCCAACCGAGCAGCAGCGCCGCGAGGCCCAGCAGCAGCGCACCACCTGCCGTTGCGGCGAGGCCCAGCAGCGACACGCCACCGGACATCCCGGGTTGCAGTGGTCCCCATGTGAGCACCGAGCGAGGGGCTGTGCGCGAAAGCATCCCGATTTCGGTGCCCCAGGTGTCGGCCATCGCCGCCGCCAGGCCGCCGAGGGCCACGGCGGCAACCGCTCCGCTGGGTGTGCCGCCGACCGCAGCCGCTGCGCCAAGACCGAAGATGCCGCCATTGGCAAGGACCTGTGCGGCATCGCGCGGCCCCTGCTTCTGGATCACCGATGCACTGCGTCGCTGCTTCTCCTCGCGCCCGAGACGACCGAGCACCACGCTCGTGAGAAAGAATCCGAGCAGGAGCAGCATCCAGTCCAGGCCAGCGACAGCTGCAACACTGCCCAAGGCGGCGGCGATCAACGCGCCACCCCCCGTCAGCATGCCCACCCGCCACACCAGCCCCGCAACGAGGGGGCCAAGTGCAGCCGCGACGAGTGGCGGCAATGTCACGCCGGCGCGTTTTCGGTGGTGCGCATGTGGAGTGCGAGGGCGACGCGCTCACGCAAGGAGAGTGGAGCCGTCTCGGAAGCCACCGCCGCCGCGCGGACGACGCGCAGAAACAAAGCGTCGGCGCCCAGGCGCGCGCGGCAGGCGGCGCATTCGTGCAGGTGCGCATTGATCTCGCGCAGTGCCGCATCGGACAGTTCGCTGTCACACGCAGCGAAACTCTGGCTGCGGACAGCACCACAGGTCGCGATCGCGAACGAATCGAAGACGGTGCGTGTCAGCATGCGCGTGAGTGGCCGACACAAAAATACATGTCGCCGCGTGCTGGAAGAGAGGGCATGCGCCAGGTGCCGGTAGCGGGGTGATTCGGAGTTGTGCTGTGGAGCAAAAGCATCGAGGGGGCGTGTCGGTTCCGTGCAGGTAAGGGAGCGCGGTTCGCTTGGCAATGTTTTTGCTTCGGTGTAGTTTCGGTGGAAGTCCGGACGTTTCGCCATACGGCGGTCTGCCGGCTTGCGCCCCGCACGCCGGTCACGCGTCGGGGACACCCTTCAAAAGCCACGAAGATGTCCACCACCGTAGACGCGCGCCTTCCATTGAGCCTGCTCGAGGCAGTGCGCGTGGTCGACACCCCGGAAGGCGAGGTCGAAGCCGAGTACATAGAGGAACTGCGCACCAAACGACTCGGCCTCAGCGACACGGTGTACGCACAGATCAAGCGATACAGCGACGCCGTGCGGCGCAATGAGCGCACCGTGCGCGACGAAGCGGCGGCACTCGCGCGGCTCATCGGTCGGCGTAGCGATGCGCATCGCGTGTTCGATTCGGCAGGTTCAATGCTTGCGCATGAAGCGGTGGATACCGTCTCGCAATTGCAACGTAGCGCGATCCGCCGTATGCCGGGAATGCTGGCGCGGCCGCTGGCGCTGGCGGCGGTGCGTCGATTGAGCCAACGCTATCTGGACGCCGATCTCGAGCGGATCGGTGCGAGCGTGATCCTCTCGGTGCGCGACCCGGTCACCATCGAAGGTTCGACCGTCGCAGGATTTGCATTCTATGCCTCTGCCCTTTCGACGATGCTCGAGGAGCTGACCGGTGTGCCCGCGGTCGTGACGCGCATCGACGGTACCGGGGCGGGTCAGCAGTGGCGTGCCGCATGGGGCCGCAGCTGACGTCTGCGTTGGCGCCATGGCGCGCGGCAGCCATGACGTGCACGTCGTGATCATCTCGCGCATGCCCTGACTAGTTTGTGCCCATGCGCGAACCCCATCGACTTCCCGAGATCCAGTCGGCCCTGAGCGCCGCCGGCCTCGATGGCTGGCTGCTGTACGAGTTCAAGGGCTGCAACCCGATCGCGGCTGGCATGCTTGGCTTCGAGGGACTTTCCTCGCGCCGTGCGGTGGCGTGGATTCCGGCGCATGGCGTGCCCGTCGCACTGGTGCACGCCATCGAGCTCGATGCGTGGCGGAAGTGGCCGGCAATGTGGGGCCGGCTTACGTACCAGTCGTGGCAGTCACTGGAAGGTCAGCTGCGATCGCTCGTCGACGGCAAGCGCGTGGCGATGGAGTATTCGCCGGGTGACGCGGTGCCGTACCTGGATCGCGTGCCTGCGGGCGTGCTCGACATGGTGCGTGCCTGCGGTGCGACGGTCGAGACATCCGCCGAACTGGTCACGCAGTTCTACGCGCTGCTGACCGAGGCTCAGCTTGCATCACATATCCGGTCGGCTGAAATCATCGCCGAGATTGCGCCTGCCGCGCAGCGCCGCGCTGCCGATGCTGCACGCGCCGGCACACCGCTCACGGAGCATGAGCTCCAGCAGTGGATCGTGTCGCGGTTCAACGAACAGGGGCTGGTGACCACGCATCCACCGAACGTGAGCGTTGGGCCGAACAGTGCGAATCCACACCACGACCCTTCGCCTGAGCGTCAGGCGCTGATCACGATGGACACAGTGTTGCTGGTGGACCTGTGGGCCGGTGAGCCTGACCAGCCGTATGCCGACCAGACGTGGATGGCGACCATCGGTGAACCGGCCGATACCGACGTCATGCCGGTGTGGACGGCGATTCGTAATGCTCGTGACGCGGCCATCGCCGTTGTGCGCGATGCGGCGAAGTCGCAGCAGATGGTGCGTGGTGCCGACGTGGACGACGCGGCGCGTGCCGTGATCACCACCGCGGGATTCGGCGCAGCGTTCACGCATCGCACGGGGCACTCCATTGATGCGCGTGACCTGCACGGCTCGGGCCCGCACATGGATGGATTCGAGACGCGCGAGGAGCGGCGCCTGCTGCCCGGCGTGCTGTTCTCGGTGGAGCCTGGCGTGTATCTCCCCGGGCGGTTTGGAATGCGAACGGAGGTGAATGTCGCCATCACGCTTGCGGGCGAGGTGCTCGTGACGCCGGCCTTCATGCAGGCAGACCTGTTCCGCCTGTAATGGCAGCGCCGGCTGCAGCGCCGCGCGGCGCGGGTGTCGCCGCGCGTGCGGCACGTCTGGGCATGGGCGTCAACATCGGGCTCACGGCCGTGAAGCTCGTCGGCGGCCTCGTCGGACACTCGTATGCGCTGGTCGCCGATGCCGCCGAGAGTGCGTTCGACCTATTCGGATCACTGGCGGTGTGGACGGGTGTGCGCATCGCCGATCGCGACGCCACCGAGGAATACCCGTTCGGCTTCGGCAAGGCGGAAGCGCTGGCCGGCGCATCGGTCGCGCTGCTGCTGGTGCTCGCGAGCGTGGGTATCGCCATCGCATCGATTCACGAGATCCGCACGCCGCATCATGCTCCGGAAGTGTGGACGCTTGGCGTACTGGCGGCCGTGATCGTGGTGAAGGAGCTGATGACGAAGCGCGTGCGACGCATCGCGCTGGCCGAGGGGAGCACGGCGCTGGCCGCCGACGCGCAGCACCATCGCAGCGATGCATTGACGTCGGCCGCAGCGTTCGTCGGCATTGCCGTGGCGCTGATCGGCGGCGACGGTTGGGAAAGTGCCGACGACTGGGCGGCGCTTGCCGCTGCCGGCATCATCGCATTCAATGGTGTCGGGCTGCTGCGCACCGCCGTCGCCGACCTGATGGATCGCGTGGCATCGCCCGACGTCGTGGCTGCGATACGCAGTGCCGCAACAGCGGTCGATGACGTCCGCGCGATCGAGAAGATGGCAGTGCGGCGTGCAGGTCGCGGTTACTGGGTGGACATCCATGTGCAGGCGGATCCGGCGATGTCGCTCGAGGAGGCGCATGTGGTCAGCGGGAAGGTGAAGAGCTCGATTCGCGCTGCCTCGCCGCAGGTGCTCGGCGTGCTGGTGCACATGGAACCGCACGATGGCGATGCAACGAAACTTCTTTTACGGAATCCAGACTGAATGCAGCTGCGCACGCTGAGTCTCGCATTGCTGCTCGCATCGCCCTGCGGCGCGCAGGGGGTGGAGCATGACGCGATGATCTGGGGTGCGGTTTTCGGTGACCAGCGCATGGCGTCGAAGACGTCGCTGTACTGGGATCTGCAGGGTCGTCGCGCCGAATACGGAGACGTGTGGCAGATCAAGCTCGGGGCTGTCGGCATCACGCGTGACCTATCGAAGCAGTGGCGCGCGACCGTGGCGCTGGGCGGTTCGTCGAGCAATCGTTATGGCGAGTTCCCAGCGCGATCCAACGTCATGGAACTGCGTCCGTGGCTGCAGGTGAGCGGCACGCGGAAGGCTGGCACGTACACCTGGTCCGATCGCACGCGCGCGGAGTTGCGACTGTTGCATGCCGTCGGCGACCTGGCGCCCGTTGACGCCGACTGGCAGCCCAGCATCGTCCGGTTGCGGCGACAGGATCGTGTCCAGCGTTCGCTCACCACGGATGGACGGTGGTATGCCGCGGTATCGCAGGAATTTTTGGTGAACGTGCTGCCGGCGCGTGCGCGCGTGGCGATGCTCGAGCAGACACGCACGCAGGCCGTGATCGGACGACAGCTGTCGAAGCACAATCGCCTCGAGACCGGCTATGGGTTGCAGCGGATCACCCGACGCGGCGGCTTCGAGATGAACCATGCGCTGTTGCTGACGTTCCGCACCTCCGTGCCGCTTCGGTGATGTCGCGTGCAGGGGCAGGCGCGATGACGAGTCGGGCAGGTGCTCGACGCATCGCGCTGTGCGTAGGCATCGCCGTCGCGGCGATGTCATGCGACCGTGACGACAAGCCCGATACGGCCAGCGCGCGCAACGCGCCGACAGTGGGCGCTGCAGGCGGGGTTGCCGTGTCGTCGTCGTCGCGCGCACAGCCGATGCCGCAGATGCAGCTTGCGCGCGTGATGGCGAACGGTGCATCCGGTGGCACCGTGGTGCAGGTCCGCGTGCTGTTCGCCGGCTTCACACCGACGGACACGATCATCGGTCCGCAGCGGCTCGCCGCATCGTGTGGCGCGACGTTCAGGGACACACTCGTCGCACATCGTGGCGATGCCGTGGCTGGTGTGCTGCTGTGGATGGAAGGCGACGTGCCGGTGGTGCCAGCTGCCGCCCCGCCGGTGGAGCGTCGGCCCACGGTGCGACTGGAGCGGTGCCGCCTGCAGCCGCGCATGCAGCTCGCCGTGCCCGGCAGCACGGTGCAGCTGTTGATGGAAGACAAGCGCACCGACACGCTGATCGTGGTGCCAGCGGCAGGGAGTGGGCACAGCGACACCGTCTCGTTCATCACCGGCGGTCAGCTGGTGCCGCTTCAACGCAGCGACAGGCCGGGTGTGATCGGTATCCATGCGGTGACCATGCCGTGGGCACGCGCCTACGTCGCGATCGCACCGGCCGGCACGGCGGCGATCTCGGATGCTGACGGTCGCGCGAGCTTCACGCTGTCGCGACAGGGCCGCGCGGCGACCATACGAGCGTGGCACCCAGTGCTCGGGTCGTCGTCTGCAACGCTCACGCCGCTCACGCTGCAAGGCGGCGGCGTTGTGACGCTCACCTTCCGTCGCTGACGGCTGGCTGACCGCGCACGAAGTCCACGATCCGTTGCACGACACGCGGCTCGCGCAGGATCTTCACGTGCCCGCTGCCCTCCGGCGCGAGCCAGCGCTCGGCACGTGGCCAGTCGTTCACGAGGCCCTCCGACTCGATCAACGGCACCTGCGCGTCGTCCGCAGCGTGCACCACGAGCAGCGGCGCGCCACCACCCGCATCCGCGTGCGCCGCCAGCGAGACGGTGTCCAGGTCGCGCCAGTGGAAGTGCCAGCGCTTCTCCAGCTGTGCAATCATCTCCACATGCACGGCATCGGTGCCCTGATGCCGGCGAAGGAAGCGCGACATGGGGCGATCCACGCTGCTGGGCGCACCGATGCTGACGGCCATCGGCAGCGGTGACACACCGGCATTCGCGCGCGACGCAATCGCCGCCAGCACGGCAAGTCCACCGAGCGAGTGACCGACCAGGGCGTGTGGCGTGCCCGATGCGTCGAGCACACGCAGCAGCGCATTGCGGAAGCCAGGCATCGATGCACGATCCCCATCGGACGCGCCGTGTGCCGGCGCATCCAGCACGACCACGCGGTGCTGCACGTCGAGCAGCGCGTTTGCGAGCGACGACCACTGCGTGCCGCGTCCACCCCAGCCATGAAGGCACACGACCAGCGGCCAGTCGGCGTGTCCCCAACTCCAGAATGCCACGCGACCTTCGCTGCCAAGCACGTCACGATGCACGCCGTCGAGGGGCATGAACTTCGGCATCGCCGGACGCAGCTGCGCGTCAGTGATGCGACGCGTGATGGATGGCGGCGTCGTGAACCGTCGCACTGCCTCCGCTGCGGCGTCAGAAACCGAGGCCCAGTGCGTGAGCGGCGGCAGGTCGTCGGGCAGCGGTGCGGGTGGTCGAGTGTCAGGCGGCAGTGACATGCAGGCAACATACTCCCGCATGCACGACGGGCGCTGACATCATTTGTGTCGGCGCCCGCCGGTCATTGGCATGCGCGAGAACTGCCGTGGTGGCGTGCGCACACGCGTCGATCGGACGTGTACGATCTGCATGCGTCAATCGAAATGCAGCCACCGGAACGCGTCTATCGCAACGCGTTGCGCGGAACGCACCGACCGGAATGCAACGATCAGAATGCGAATTGTCGATCCACCACCATCGCGACGAACAGCAGTGCGAGATACAGCAGCGAATAGCCGTACACCCACCAGGCCGGCTTCACCCAGTCCTTGGCGCGCATCATCTTCACCACACCGCCCAGCAGCAGCCCGCCGAAGATCGCAGCGCTGATACCATAGATCCGGCCGAATGCGCCGTACGTGACCGGCAGCATCGTCACGACCAGCAGCACGATGGTGTACCAGAACATCTGGCGCATCGTCTCGCGCTCGCCCCAGACCAGTGGCGCCATCGGCACCTTCGCGTTGCCGTAGTCCTTCTGCTTGTTCAGCGCGAGCGCCCAGAAATGCGGTGGTGTCCAGTAGAACACGATCAGGAACAGGTACATGGCGGTGAGGTCGATGCGACCCGTGACCGCAGCCCATCCCACCAGCGGCGGGAATGCACCAGCCGCGCCACCGATCACGATGTTCTGTGGTGTGGTACGCTTCAGCCAGCGCGTGTAAATGAAGACGTAGAAATAGAAACCGCCCAGTGCCAGCGCGGCCGTCAGCACGTTGACGAAGAACGCGAACAGCCAGGTGGCGGTGGCGGCCAGCACGATGCCGAACGAGAGCACGGCAAGCGGTGTCATGCGACCGCTTGGAATGGGTCGGAGTCGCGTGCGCGCCATCACGTTGTCGATGTCGCGGTCCAGGTACATGTTCACGGCATTCGCGCCGCCGGCCATCAGATATCCGCCCAGCATCACGAGTGCCACGAGCCACAGTTCGGGCTTACCGGCGATGTACATCGGCGCGGCGGTGGTGACGAGCAGAAGCGAGATGATGGTCGGCTTCGTGAGCATCACCAGGTCGCGCCAGAGCGGGCGCACGGCGACGGCGTCCGGCGCCAGCGCCTGCGTCGTCATGCGGTCGCGCCGGCCATCAGCGGCGTGCGTGGACGAATCGCCGCGCTGACGGCCGCACCGTCCGTGGGCGGATGCTTCGCGCGACGTGCGGCATACGCGAGCGTGAGAGTGCTCACCCACAGCAGCACACCTGTGGACTGATGCAGCGAGCGGATCACGATGGGATATCCTCCCAGCACCATCAGCGCCCCGAACACGATCTGCAGCACCACCACGAAGGCCGCGATGCCGGCCAGCAGCGTCACGGTGCGATGCTCGCGACGGCGCATGATCAGCGCGGCCATCGTCACCACATGCAGCGCGGTGAGATACGCCAGCACGCGATGGGTGAGCTGGATGTGCTGCGCGGCACCGCCCAGCGAGCCGTCACCGCAGAGCGGGAAGCCGACGCACGCGACCGTCGCGCCAGTCCACTTGGCCACCATGCCACCCATCATCACCGTGACCAGCGCGAGTATGGCTGCGATGGTGGTGCCCCGAATCGTCTTGTCCGAAACCAGCCGCTCAACAATGCCGGTCAGCGAAGGCATGCCGCTGGCACGCATCCACGCGATGCAGAGCGTAGCGAGCAGCGACATGGCGACGGCCTTGTGCGCCAGCGTAGCCCACCACTCGTTGCGGTAATTCACCGTCACGGCGCCAAGCGTCGCGGCCGTGACCACGATGCCGAACGCCAGCAGCGCGGAGCGCAATACGCCGCCGCGACCTGACACACCATGCTCGGCGCGGCGCAGGAACGACATCAGCAGAAACACCGCCACCACCGTGGACAGTGTCGCCGCGAAGTATCGATGAAAAACCTCGATCACGAGGTCGGGGCGATCGAGTGGCGGAAACCAGTAGCCGTAACATTTGGGCCAGTGGTCGCCACAGCCCATCCCGGAACCGGAGATGCGGACAAAGCCACCGAAAACCACGTGGCCGAGCGCGGCCAGCATGGAGACGCCAGCGAGGCGGCGGAGCAGGTTCATACTGTGACCTCGACCAACGGGATCTGTGCGGCGGCCTTCTGGAGCTCTATCGCGCGCCAGGTGGCCACAAGCAGGAGGACAAGAGCAATAGCGGGCACGATCACCCAGACCAGTTCGGCAGCCCGGCGAATGGGTGGCAGCGTATGCGAATGCTGGACGGCAGCGCCGGCGGCAAATGCGGAGCGCAGGATGTAGCGGTGCGCGATCACGCAAAGTACGACGCCAATCCAGAAAATCGTCGTGGCGATCATCGAAAGCGGGGGTTACGGGCAGGAAGCAGGTTGCCTTCATTCGAACGGCAGCCCTGCGGGGAAAGTTCGCCGATCAGGGGGGCGATCGGAAGCTGCGTTGCGGCAGAGGCGGCGGCGGCGTAGCCTAGCACGGATGTCCGCTGCCCCCGCTCCCACCCTCCGCAGGCAACTTGGCCTGTGGAGTGCAATCGCCGTGCTCGTCGGCTCGACCATCGGATCCGGCATCTTCCGGTCGCCGGCCGGCATCGCGCAGAAGCTTCCCGGCCCGCTTCCGCTGATGATGGTCTGGGTGGCAGGCGGCATCGTGGCGCTGTGCGGCGCGCTCACGCTGGCCGAGATTGCGGGTGTGCACCCGAAGACTGGCGGGCTGTACGTCTACATTCGCGAAGGGTGGGGCAGGCTGCCGGCCTTTCTGTTCGGCTGGTCGGAATTCGTGGTGATCCGGGCCGCGTCGATGGGCGCCGTTTCGATCACGTTCGCCGAGTACGCGCTGCGCGTGAGCGGCTACGACCCGGCGCTGGCGCCGTACAGTGACTGGGCTCGGTATGTCGCCGCCGCTGCAATCGCGCTCACCTCGACGTTCAACATTCTGGGTGTGCGCTGGGGCAGTCTGGTGCAGAACGTGACGACCCTCGCCAAGTACGGCGGCCTGGCGTTCATCATCGTGCTGGCGTTCTCGATCGGGCTGCCAAAGACGGGCGGGCACTTCACGCCGGCCGCCCCCGAGGGGAGCTTCGCACTGGGTGCCTTTGGGCTGGCGCTGGTGAGTGCGTTGTGGGCGTTCGACGGGTGGGCGGACTTGAGTTTCGTGGGCGGGGAAGTGAAGGATCCGCAGAAGACGCTGCCGAAGGCGCTGATCATCGGCACGCTGTCCGTGGTGGTGATCTACCTGCTGGCCAACCTCGCGTACCTCTCGATTTTCACGGTGACGGAGATCGCAAACTCACGGCTCGTCGCCGCGGATGCCGCGCAGGTGCTGGTGGGCGACTGGGGCGTCTCGTTCGTGGCGATCACCGTGATGCTCTCGACGTTCGGCACGCTGAACGGCACGCTGCTCACGGCGCCGCGAATTTTTTTCGCGATGGCCGACGACGGCCTGTTCTTTCGTGCGCTCGCCAAGGTGCACCCGAAGTACGAGACGCCGCATGTCGCGATCATCACCTGTGCGGTGCTGGGCATCATCTTTGTGCTGGCACGCAGTTTTGAGCAGCTGGCCGATGCATTCGTGACGGCAATCGTGCCGTTTTACGCCCTGGGTGTCGCGAGCATTTACGTGTTGCGCCGAACGCCGGGCTACCAGCCGCCATTTCGCACGCCGGGGTATCCGTTCGTGCCCGCGCTGTTCATCGCGTCGTCGATCTTCCTGATCGGCAATGCCCTCTGGGATCAGAGCAGCCGCTGGGCAACGTTGGGAGTATTCGCCGCGATTCTCGCCGGCATACCCGTGTTTTACCTCGTGTTCAACCGGCGCGCGCCGGCGCAGGCCTGAGAGCCGCTGCGCGGTGACGAGAAACAGCGAGGGCTGCCACACCAGTGTGCGTCCACCCGCGCTGCATCATGCTGGCGTCAACGCGCGGCATGATGCAGCGACACAGCGGGTCATTTTTTCACGACGCTCGATTCGCGCAGGAGGCGCTTGGAGACGAAAAACACGAAGTACGCCACGACGATGAAGTTGATGAGCGCCGCGAGCACGATGCCCACTTTGAACTCGCCGACAACCCACTCCTGCCATTCACCACCGGGGAGGAACAGCCCGATGACCGGCATCAGCAGTCCTTCCACGATCGCCGTGACCAGTTCTCCGGCCTTGCCACCGATGATGACGCCGAGTGCGAGACCGACGACCCCGTATTCCTTGAGGAACACCCTGAACTCACCCACTGCCACCCCGAGCGCTTGAAAGTTGCCGCGCCGCTGCCGCCGCCATTCTGCGCGCCTCGCTGCATTGGAGGCCATGCGCGAGCAGCTCGCGAACTTTAGTGATACGCGTTCGGGCATGCTAATAGTCGCGAAGTGCAACGGCAACGGTCGCTGCTACTGCAACAGCAACAGCTCCGGGGGCAGAACGGCAACTGCCCTTGCAATATTGCCCTACTGCTGGCCTATACGGGCCGCTGCACCACTCGTGCGCGGCACTGCGTGGTGCAGCAAGTGTCACGCGGTGATCAATGGGAACAACGGGTGCGCGAGCCTGCGGCAGGTAGTGCACGCGGCAGTCGTCATGCGAGTAATCGTTCTTCGACAACGAACGGGATACGCGAATGGATAGAGTGCACGTGCACGCAGTTTCTGCAAAGCCGTTCTGCGTCGAAGCCGCTGCCTCGTCATGCCGCTGCCGCTCCCCCGGTTGCCGTCGCCATCCCGGCCGCCGCTGTCGCAGAACGCAGCGCGCTAGAACACCGAGAACTTGATGAACTTCCGCGGGTCGCGCTTGAAATCGGCGGTGACGCTGTCGACGCGGATCACGAGGCGACGAATGTCGTTGTAGAGCAGGCTGTCGGTGAGGAGCTTGCCTGCCGTGCCCTCGCCACGTTCGAGGCGTGCCATGGTGGCGTTCAGCGAGCGCATGGTGATGCGCAGCGAGTCCGTGATGGCGGCGACGTTCTCGGTGGTGCGGCCCGCGTTGCGCGTCAGGCTGTCGATACGCATCGAGTCGAGCGCACTGGTGGTCCGCTCCAGGGCGCGCAGCGAGCGATTGACGCTCGTCATCGCCATGGACAGCTGCTGATTCTGCGCCAGGATCACGGAGTTGAGCTGCTTCGTGAGTGCACTGGTGCTGCGCAGGATTTCGCGCACGTCCTGCACGCCGCCGCTGTCGGTCATGGCCTGGCGTAGTGGCAGCGTGATGCCGCGCACGTCGCGCGCGATGCTGTCACCAAGCGCAATCACGTCGTCGGTGGTCGAACTGCTGTTGATCACGGGAATGCTGTCGCCCGCTGGAATCATCTGCGTCACGCCGACCATCGGCTCGATCGCGATGGCGCGATCACCGAAGAAACCGACTGAGATGGATTGCGCCTTGCTGCCGGCCGGAATCTGGAATCCGCGCGACATGCGCAGCGTGACTTTCACCGTGCCCTTCGGATCGTACTCCACGTCGGCGATGCTGCCGGCCGTGACGCCGGCAAGGAGCACGGGCTGTCCGGGCTTCAGGCCAGCGCCCCAGGGAAAGCGTGCATAGACGGGGTATCCCTTGCCCAGGCTTCCGCGCACGAGCCAGATGGAACCAAGCACGGCCGCCGCGCCGCCGAGTAGCAGGAGAATGCCGACGAGCGCTTCGTTAGTACGCTTCATGCCTGAATGAATGGTGCGAGGAGTGCCGCGATGATCGCGTCGTAGACGAGGATGGCCACGGACGTGATCACGACGGCTTTCGCGGTGGAGCGTCCGACACCCTCTGCGCCGGCTCCGCTGACGTACCCTTCGTAGCTGCACACCAGTGCAATCGCCGCGCCGAAGCCGATCGACTTAATGATGCTGTACCAGACCTGGAACGGGATGAAGGCGAGCTGCAGTCCAGCCTTGAAGTCCAGTGGCGAGACGTCGGTGGCGAGGATCAGCGTGATGAAGGCGCTGAAGATCGCCACGAAATTCGCGATGGCGACCAGCACCGGCACCATGATCAGCGCGGCTATGAGGCGCGGCACGGCGAGGAAGGCCACGGGGTCGAACGCCAGTGTTTCCAGCGCGTCAATCTGTTCGGTGACGCGCATGGTGCCAATCTCGGCCGTCATTTTCGCGCCCACGCGACCCGCGAGCACCAGTGCGGTGAGCAGCGGTCCGAGCTCGAGCACGATGGACTGCCGCACGATGAGTCCGATGACGCTGAGCTGCACGCCCGGGAACAGCTGGTAGCGTGTCTGGAAGGCGGAGACGGCACCGAGGAACCCGGCAACGATGACGACCAGCGGCAGCGAGTCCACACCGATGCCACGCATCTGCTTGACGAGTTCGGGTGCCCAGGTCTTGACCTCCGCAAAGCCGCGAAAGATCTCGCCGATGAAGTGCGCGAAGTGCCCGACATGCTCCAGCGTCTCGATACCGAAACGTCCCGCCGCCCGAAGTATCCGGATCGGGAGAATGTCGATCGTTTCGTCCTTGGTGACGGTCGGGGCCGGTGTGTGCGTTGCGCCGCCGCCGCTCACGTCCGTACCCGCCACAACAGCACGGCACCCACCACGCCGAAGATCAGGCTGGGTACCCACGCCGCGAGATCGGGCGAGATGATGCCCTTGCCACCGACACCACGCATCAGGTTCACGAGTACGAGGAAGACGACCGTCGTCAGCAGACTGACGCCGATGCCCCAAGCCGCACCACCGCGTTGCGTGCTGGTGGCGAGCGGGGCCGCGAAAAGCAGGATGATCACGCACGTGACCGGAATGGCGAGCTTGAGCATTCGCTCGACCTTCAACGGATTCACATCCGACCCTGCGCGCTGCAACGCGTGAATGTAGCGACCCAGTTCTCGCCAGCCCATGTCGGCCGGCGCCTTGGTCGCGGCGTTCAACTCCAGCGGCCGCTCCGTGAATGCACGATCGACCAGTGAGTCGTACGTGAACACGTAGTCGGCAGTGCCATTCGGCACGACATGCAGCGTACCGCGCACCATCACCCAGAAGGCATCCTTCCGGAAGAACGCCTGCTCGGCGATGGAGTATGTCGTGGGCAGCGTTGCGCCCCGACCGAGCCGCTCGACTTCCACGTTCTCGATCATGTTCCGCGCCGCATGCAGCGCGCCGACCTTGTAGGTGCGATTGTCGGTGGTGGAATAGACGAAGTTGTACCGCTCGCCCGTGTCCTTGAACTTCTGCTCCTGCAGCAGATTCAGCTTCTTCTGGTTCAGCGGCGGGATGATCACGTTGAGCGAGAAGCCGATGCACATCGCGAACACCGCGCCCAGTGTCAGTGGACGGATGAAGCGATGAAACGAGATGCCGCTGGCCTTGGCTGCGGTGATCTCGGAATAGCGCGTGAAACTGCTGACGGTGAAGACGGTCGCGAAGAGCACGGCGGCCGGCAACACCTGAAACATCGTTTCCGGCACGCCATAGATGTAGCTGACCGCGATGTCACGCGCGGGAATCTGCCGCTGCAAGTATGTGTCGAGCTTTTCCGTGAGATCCACGATCACGATCAGCACCGGAAAGCCGAAAGCCGTGATCAGGAAGATCCGGAGCCATTCAGCCAGGACATATCGATCAAGTGCGCGCATGAATCAGTGATCCGTGGCTGGCACTGGCGCCGCGCGCCGCGCCGATGGCCGCAGCGACGCGAACCAGGTCGCGATGCGGTCCTTCAGGTCATCCAGGTCGCCGCCACGTGCGGTGCTGCCCTCGCGACCCATGCGCACAAAGAGAAACAGCCCGACCACGGTGAACACCATGTTGGCCGCCCACATTGCGACCCACGGCGGCAGCACGCCGTCGTCGGCCATCGACTCGCCGGCAATCAGGCACACGTAGTACAGCGCGAACACGCCGAGGCTCGCACCGATCACGAGCCCCACGCCTCCGCGAGGAAAGCGCAGCGCGATCGGTGCGCCGAGCAGCACGAAGACGATACAGGCCACCGCCAGTGAAAACTTCTTGTGGATCTCCACTTCGTATTGCGCCCATGTCGAGCGCGCGATGGCGCCGCGCTGCAACGACTGCTCGATGGTGGATGCAACACCGCTGGACGCCATCGACGCAGTCGGTGTGGACATCGGCATCAGCGACTGCGGCTCGGCGATATTCGCGAGGCCGGCTGACGGCGCACCGAGCGTGTCGCGGCGAGCCACGGTGCGCGGGCCGTTCGCGCCGACGGCAGGTACCGACGCGGGCGGTGCAGGCACCACACCGGGCGTCACGCCCGCAACCACCGTCGTGCCGGCGGCGTCGTTCGGCGTGACCACCGGTGCGATCGTCGGGCTCGCGGCCAGCGGATCGTTCGTGGACTTGCCCCGGTCGCGCGTCGTGCTGTCGCCGCGCTTGAAGAAAGCCGAGAGGGCCGCCGCGGCCTCGCAGTAATAGCGACCGATGCCGGGTGAGGCGGTCTTGAGCGAATCAGGTGGCAGCAGCGGCTGCACGATGCCGCGGGTGAGCGCCTTCATGGCGCGCTCCTGCATGACGTTCGCGCCGCGCCGCTCGCGCAGCAGGTCGATCTCGGCGCCATACACCTGGTCCTGCATCTCGCACACACCCATCTCGCGTTCCGACTTGTAGCTGTCCGCACTGTCGCGCGAGAAACTGTTGGCCACGCCACGCACCGTGATGCGATCCGTGAGGTAGGCCAGTCGCGTGAGCTGGGTCGGCGTGGCGGCGGGAATCTCCGTCATGGTGCCATGGAACAGCATCAGCGTGAGGTCACCCGTGCCGGCGACCAGCGCGAGGTCACCGCTGTCGGCCACGATCGTGCGCCGCTTGCTGCCGTCGCCAAAGTCGTAGATCACGACCTCGTGCAAACGGTTGTTGGCCTTGTCGATGCGACGGGCGCGCAGGAACAGCCGTCCCGACACGACTTCGTTGATCACCTGCTCACGCAACGCGAACGTCGGCTTGGTGCGTCCGATGTCGGTCTGCAGGATGCGGAGCCGATGGTTTGCCTCAGGCAGCACGAAGTCGTTGAAGTACACCATCGCGATCGCAAGCACCGTGGCACCGCCAAGCACCGGCAGCATGATGCGCCCCATGCCGACGCCGCTGGCCTTGAGTGCGGTGATCTCGCTTTCCGATGCCAGACGGCTGAACGCGTAGAGCACCGCGACCAGCACGGCCATGGGCAACGTCATCGCTACCGTGAACGGCAGCGCGAGCAGGAAGAACTCGGCAATCACCGTGGCGGGAAGCCCCTTGCCAACGAGGTCGCCGAAGCGCTTGGCGATGAAATTCAGCAGCAGCAGCGACGTCAGTGCCGTGAGTGCAAAGACAAGCGGCCCGAGATGCTCCCGGAGGACGTAGCGGCTGAGGATCTTCACGGAGCAGGGACGGGGAGGTACAGCACAATCCGGCCGCGGCGTACATTGGACGGCCACGACATCAGCGTCAAGCCTAATTGTGACACGGGTGCAAGTGTCGGGTTCCCGGCGCGCTGCCCTCGGCCTCGCTTCCGTTGGCGCAGCGGAGATTTCGTCACTTCCTCCAGTGTCCCTGCTCCTCATGCCGATTCGTCGCGTGCTGCCCAACCTGAAGTTTCTCGTCCTCAGTGCGCTGCTGGCCTGCTCGGGTGAGCAGCCGGCGGCGAGTGGCGGTGCCGGTGCGGATTCGCTGCGGCTGCGCGCGGACGCCGGGTTCAACGGCCCGACATCGCTGACGTATCTGCAGGTGGCGTTGAAGTTCGGCACGCGCGTCCCGGGTTCGGCGGGCCACAGGGCCACGGGCGACTGGATCGTGAGCGAGATGCGCGCCAGGGGCGCGACGGTCACCGAGCAGGCGTGGACGCACACGACCACGGCCGGCCAGACAGTGCCGATGCGCAACATCGTGGCGCAGTTCAACCCCGCCGCCACAAAGCGCGTGCTCTACATGACGCATTGGGACACGCGGCCAAAAGCCGAGAAGGCGCCGGCGGCCGACACGCTGACGCCCATCGTCGGCGCAAACGACGGCACGAGCGGTATCGCGCTGTTTCTCTCGATCGCCGACGCGCTGAAGGCGAAGCCCACCACGATCGGCGTGGATCTGGTGTTCGTGGACGGCGAGGATTTCGGCGAGTTCGGGCCGCCGGAGGTGAATGTGTTCATCGGGTCGCAGTACTTCGCCCGTCACCTGCCGTCGGTCGGCTACTCGCCCGCCATCGCCGTGGTGTGGGACATGATTGGCGACCGCAGCCTGCAGATCTTCCAGGAAACGATTTCGCTGGAGATCGCGCCGGAGACCGTCGCGCGCGTCTGGCGGACGGCCGAGTCGCTGGGCTATGCCGGAAAGTTCATCCAGCAGCCCAAGTATGCCGTGCGCGATGATCATGTCTCGCTGCACGCGGTGGGCATCAAGGCCATCGATGTGATCGACATCGATTACCCGTACCATCACACGCTCGAGGACACGGCCGACAAGGTGAGCGTGGAGAGCCTGCAGGTCGTCGGCGATGTGGCGATGGCGGTGATCCGGGATCTGGCGCGGCCGTAGCACGATCGGCATGACGACGTCGGCCTGCATCGAGCAGGTACGCGGTGCGTGATTCCGGTGGGCGCTGACCGACGAGTCGGCCCATGGTTGGCTCGTGATGACGCGGAGCCCAGGTGTCGCTGACGAGTAGCGAGCGCAACGCGCTCCGGTGGCTCACGGCCGTCATTGCGATCGGTGCAGGCGTCAAGCTGTATGGTCAGTGGTCGCATGCTGGCGCCGCTGAAGGCGGTGCGCGCATTGAACTCATCGCGCAGCTCGCTGCGGTGGATTCGGCTCAGCGCGCTGGTGATCGGTCACGCGGGCGCGGTGGGCGACGCGGTGGAGCATCCGGCAGCGCCGCCGGTGGGCCACGTACGGCACGCTCTCGCCCGCCACGCAGACCCCGCGATGGCGAGCCGGCGGCAGCGTCAGCACGGACAGCGGTCCAGGTGCCGACACTGGAGCCAGTCGATCTCGATCGTGCCGATTCCGCGATGCTCGAGCGCCTTCCCCGCATCGGGCCGGCGCTGGCGGCGCGAATTGTGGCCGACCGACGGCTCAACGGGGAGTTCGCATCGCTGGAGGCGTTGCAGCGCGTGCGTGGCATCGGGCCAAAGCTGGCCCAGCTGCTTCAAGCGCACGTGACGTTCTCCGGTACACCGCGTCACCCGCCAGTACAGCGCTGACCAGGCTCTACCCAGCCTGTGCCGGCACCGTGCACACTTCAGACCCACCCAGCCACATGCCCGACGTTCGTTCGACGACTGACGCGCGACCAGCGCCGCCCGGTGCCACCGGTATGGTGAAGCCCGTCGGTTACCGGTCGACTGCAGTGTCCGGTGCAGCGGGCAGTTCGCTGCTCCAGCACATGCTGCGCGAGGCGTTGCTGACGCCCGAGCAGGTCGCGAAGGCGACGACGGACCTCGCGGCAGCGGGAGGCGCGGGATCCGTGGCGCTGTTCGCAGTGAAGGGGGGCGCCGTGAGCGAGGTGGCGTTGCTGCGGTCGCTCGCGAAGGCGCACAACATGCCGGCCGTGGACCTGCTCAAAGTGGAGCTCGACGAAAAGGTGCTTCGTGCCGTTTCGCACGAGATGGCACAGAAGTACCGCCTGATGCCGTTGCGACGCGAAGGCCAGAAGCTCACGGTGGCGATCACCGACCCGTGGAATCACGAAGCGACGGATTCGCTCCGGTTCGCGACGCGTTACGAGATCTTCCCGGTGCTGGCCGGCGAGGTCTCGATGCAGACGCAGCTCGACAAGTACTATCCGGTGAAGGCCACGACCGAGGACTCGGTGAATTCCATGCTCGCCGACATCACGTCCGAGATGTCGGATGTCGAGGTGCTCGAGACCGAAGCCGAGGACAGCCCGAGCACGTCGAATGCGGGTGGGGCGGATGAGGCGCCAGTGGTGCGCCTGATCAACGCCATCCTGATCGAGGCAGTGCAGCGCGGCGCGTCGGACATCCACTTCGAGTGTTTCGAGCACGAGCTGCGCGTGCGTTATCGCGTCGACGGTGCGCTGCAGGAAGTGATGAAGCCGCCGATCAAGCTGCGCGCCGCGCTGGTGAGCCGTTTCAAGATCATGGCACAGCTGAACATCGCCGAGCGACGCGTGCCGCAGGATGGGCGCATCAAGCTGAAGTTCAGCGGCAAGGTGATCGACTTTCGCGTGTCCACGCTGCCCACGCTCTTCGGCGAGAAGATCGTGCTGCGCATTCTCGACAAGGGCAACCTGACGCTCGATCTCGCCGGCTTCGGCATCGAGCCGCGGGCCGAGCGCGAGTTGATGGAGGCGGTGGCGAATCCGTACGGCATGGTGCTGGTGACCGGACCAACGGGGTCAGGCAAGACGACCACGCTGTATTCGTGCCTGTCGAAGATCAACACCGGCGACACGAACATCATGACGGCTGAGGATCCCGTCGAGTACAACCTGTTCGGCATCAACCAGGTGCTGGTGCGCAACGAGATCGGCATGACGTTCGCGGCGGCGCTGAAGGCATTCCTGCGTCAGGACCCGAACGTCATCATGGTGGGCGAGATCCGCGACCTGGAGACCGGTTCGATCGCGATCAAGGCGGCGCTGACGGGGCACATGGTGCTCAGCACGTTGCACACCAACAGTGCGCCGGAGACCATCACGCGTCTCATGGACATGGGGCTGGAGCCGTTCAACGTTTCGAGCGCATTGAACCTGATTCTGGCGCAGCGACTGGTGCGTCGCATCTGCAAGAACTGTCGCGAGAAGTACGATCCGAGCGCGGCCGAACTGGCGTTGGGCAAGGTGAAGCAGAGCACCACGCTGCGCGAGATGCGGTTCACGCAGGAAGCGCTGGATGGCGCGAAGAAGGGTGCGCTGCCCGATGCGCTTCCGTTCCTGGACACGCTGTCGCTGGACACGACCGTCGGCCAGCTGCCGTACTTTCGCGGCAAGGGCTGCGAGGCGTGCAACGGCAGCGGCATGAAGGGTCGGCAGGGGCTGTATGAAGTGCTGAACATGTCGGCGGGACTGCGGAAGTTGATTCTGCAGAACGCCGGCGCGGCGGAGTTGAAGGATGCGGCAGTCGACGAGGGCATGCTGACCTTGCGCATGGATGGCTGGCTCAAGGTGCTGCGCGGCATCACCACGCTGGAACAGGTGGTGCGCGAAACGGCGGCGTGACGTCGCTGCACGGCCACCAGTCTGTGAAGGCATTCCTCCCGCACTTTGATCGAGACACGACCATGTCATCCAGTCTTCCACCGCTGCCTCCTCGCCGCCTCACGCCATCATTGGCGATGAGTGGCATCGCGATGTCGTCGGCACCCGGTGCGCCGGTGACATTCCCGCGTCCAAGCGCGTCCGACTCGGCGCCGCTGGCGTCGTCGCATCATCCCAATGGTGTGCCCGCGCCGCCTGCGCTCAACCTGCGCGCGCTGCTCGAGGAAGTGATCGAGCGTGAGGCGTCGGACCTGCACGTCACGGTGGGCGAGCGGCCGATGTTGCGCGTCGACGGTCAGCTGATCCCGGCTCGTACCTCGCATGTGCTGAGTGGCAAGGATACGCTGCAGTTGGCGTACAGCGTGTTGACCGAGAGTCAGAAGAAGCGCTTCGAGCTGGATGACGAACTCGATTTCTCGTTCGGCATCGCCTCGCTGGCGCGCTTTCGTGGCAACCTGTTCAAGCAGCGCGGCCAGGTGGCGATGGTGGTGCGTCGTATTCCCATGATCATCCCGACCTGCGCCGAGCTGAGGCTGTCGCCGGCGATCATCAAGTTTGCCGAGAAGCCGCGTGGGCTGGTGCTGGTAACCGGGCCGACAGGGTCAGGCAAGAGCACGACGCTGGCGTCGCTGATCGACAAGATCAACAAGGAGCGTAAGGCGCACATCCTGACGGTCGAAGACCCGATCGAGTTCGTGCACAAGCACCAGCAGTCGATCGTGAATCAGCGCGAGGTGGGTACCGACACCCGCAGCTTCGCTTCGGCGCTCAAGTCGGCGCTGCGTGAGGATCCCGATGTGATTCTGGTCGGCGAGATGCGCGATCTGGAGACCATCAGCGCGGCCATCACGGTGGCCGAGACAGGGCATCTCGCGTTTGCGACGCTGCACACCAACAGCGCGGCGGAAGCCGTGAATCGCATCATCGACGTGTTCCCGTCGCACCAGCAGAGCCAGGTGCGCGCGCAGCTTGCGTTTTCGCTGGAAGGCATCGTGACGCAGGTGCTGCTCCCGCGCCTGAACGGGCGTGGGCGCGTGATGGCGAGCGAGGTGCTGGTGGTGACGCCGGCCATTCGCGCGCTGATTCGCGACGACAAGATTCATCAGATCTACAGCATGATGCAGGCTGGCAAGAAGTACGGCATGCAGACGCTGAACGACTCGTTGTACCAGCTGTGTGTGTCACGTGAGGTCTCGGAGGACGAGTGCCTGCGCGTGAGCGGTGATCCGGTGGAATTCCTCCGGATGATCGGTAAGCCGATTCCCTCTGGCATGGCGTCGACGTCGGCGTGATGGAGACCTGAAGCATGACCGTATTCACGTATACTGCCCGCACGCAGGGTGGTGAGCTCAAGAGTGCGTCGCTGGAAGCGGCGAGTCGCGACGAAGTCATCACGATGCTGCGCAAGCAGCGCCTGAGCGTCGTCAAGGTCGACGCCGAGAAACCGGCGAAGAGCCTGGGCAGCATCGGCATGCGCGACATCGTCGTGTTCACGCGTCAGTTCTCGACGATGATCAATGCCGGCCTGCCGCTGGTGCAGGCGCTGGACATTCTGGCGAAGCAGAGCGAGAACAAGGCGTTGGCGGCGGTGACGAAGGCAGTCGTCTTCGACGTCGAGAGCGGGCTGACCGTGGCGGACGCGCTGCGCAAGCGGCCGAAGGCGTTCAACGAGTTGTATGTGAACATGGTGGCCGCCGGCGAGGCGGGCGGCATTCTGGACACGATCCTGATGCGCCTCGCGACGTTCATCGAGAAGACCGACGCGCTGGTGCGGAAGGTGAAGAGCGCGATGATCTACCCCGTGACGATCATGGCGGTGGCCGGTGCGGCGATCGCGATTCTGTTGATCTTCGTGATCCCGACGTTCGAGAAGATGTTTGCCGGCGTGGGTCTCGCGCTGCCGCTGCCGACGCGCATCGTGATTGGTTGCAGCAAGTTCCTGCAGGGATACTGGTGGGCGCTGATCGCGGGTGGCTTCGGCGCGTCGGTGCTGATGAACCGCTACTACGCCACGGACGATGGTCGCCTGCGCATCGACGGCTTCCTGTTGCGCGTGCCGGTGCTGGGCGACGTGCTGCGCAAGAGTGCCGTGAGCCGCTTCACGCGCACGCTGGGCACGCTGATCAGCTCGGGCGTGAGCATTCTGGACGGGTTGGAGATCACGGCCCGCACGTCGGGCAACCGCGTGATCCAGAACGCGATCATGGCCAGCCGCGCGAGCATTGCCGGAGGCGAAACCATCGCGGCACCGTTGCAGAAGAGCGGGGTGTTTCCCCCGATGGTGATCAGCATGATCAGCGTCGGCGAGCAGACCGGCGGGCTGGACGAAATGTTGAGCAAGATCGCGGACTTTTATGATGAAGAAGTGGATACGGCAGTGGGCGGGTTGCTATCGCTGCTGGAGCCGTTGATGATCGTGTTCCTGGGTGTGGTGGTGGGCGGGATGGTGGTGGCGATGTACCTGCCGATTTTCGACATGATGGAGACGGTGAAGTAGACACGTTTGTCATGCGACACAGAAATGGCGCCTGTGTGTGTCGGTTCGGATGCTCTGTCGTAATTCGTCCTTGCGGTCTCTCGTAATTGGTTCGTTTGTTTGTCGTAAGTTTCGCTAAGTGACTGTCAGGCAATAGCATACTGTAGGTAAACAGGGAGTCCGTTCTCGAAACGGGCTTCCTGTTTTGCGCACGCGCGTCCCGCAACTGAGCCGGCGTCCTGCCGGGTGATTTGAACGGCGATAGATTCGCTGGCAGTGCATTGATGCTTGTATGCATCGTCACTGAGCGTGAACGGACCTCCTCTCACCTACGCACCGCACGCATGTGGACCTGGACCGGGCAGGCGCGGCCCCCCTTCGCAGCGCCGCCGACGGCATCGCAGGAGTCGGTGTGGGACTATCCCAGGCCGCCCGTCATTCGCGCGGATGATCGCGAGGTGATCGTGCGCGCCGGCGGGGTCGAGGTGGTGCGGACGCGCCGCGCGCTGCGACTGCTCGAAACGGCGAGTCCGCCGGGCTTCTATCTCCCCATTGCCGACACGCTGGTCGGCGCG
>JACMPK010000179.1 GCA_014377535.1 Gemmatimonadaceae bacterium | reverse complement strand
TGATCCCGAGCAGGCCGCACTGACGCAGCAGTACGTGGTACCGTCACTCGACACGTTGCCATGGATCCAGAAGAACCGGCGCATCTTCTTTCTCGGTGCGTGGCTGTCAGCGGCGATCGGGGGACAGAATTCGGCTGAATCTCTGCGGCAGATCGATGCGTGGCTTGCAGCGCACCCATTGCTCGGGGCCGACTTGCGACGAAAGGTGCTGCAGTCGCGTGACGAGCTTGAACGCACTGTTCGCATTCGAGCGCTTTTCGTACAAAACAGCAGTTCATGAGTGCCTGCACATAAACAGAACGCGCAGTATCGGATTGTCGGAGCGGGACTTTAGCGGAGTGATGCAGTGGTCGAGACTCGAACGTGTCCCGCGTATGGCGGGCGATCGTGCGTGCCTGCCACTCTACCAGAATGGAGTTCCATCAATGACTCGCCTGTCACTCGTCGCTGTCGCTGCAACGGTGTTGACTCTTCTCGCGCCGCGCGCTGCCCTGGCGCAGGATCGCACCTACACGCTGGCTGAAGTCGAGACCAAGCCGTCGCTCGCGTCTGTCGCGACCTTCCAGCGCGTCGTGTCGGAAGGCTATCCCGAGGACATGAAGCGTCGCCGCCTTGGTGGCATCGCCGAGGTTTCGTTCGTCGTGGATGCGAGCGGTAAGGTCGAGCCGTCGAGTGTGGAAGTGGTCGATGCCACGCAGCCGGCATTCGGCGAGGCAGCCAAGCGCGCGCTGCTCGTCACCGGCTTCAAGCCTGGCACCGTGAGCGGCAGCCCTGTGCGCACCAAGGTTTCGCTCCCGATCGTGTACCGTGTTCAGTAGGGTGATCGGACACGCATGAGAAGTTGAGGCGCCGGGGACGATCGGCGGCCATCATAGCTCGATGGTGACGATGCCGGATCTGCGCGCTTGCGCGTATCCGGCATCGCAATGCACGTGACGACTGCCGATGCCGCTGCGACGAGCCATGGCGCGCTATATGTTTCCGTGGCCACGACGACATCCAACCGGCTTCGAGAGCTTCGCCCACATGGACGTACAGCTGTGGCGTTGGAGCACGGCGGTTCAGGTGCTTTCGGCGCTGCTGATCGCGCTTTTCTTTCTGGTGCTCTCGCGCTCCACGCAGCGCGCCGAGCTTCGGGTCTGGGTATTCGCCTGGTGTGCGAACTTCCTCGCGATGAGCGCGACGATGGTGTACTGGCTGCGTGCGCCGCAGTCGGATGCGCTGCTGATTGCGGTGCGTTTTCCGTATGTCCTGTTCAAGGCGACCTTCGTCTTCCTGCTGATCGTCGGCGCGATGAACTTCGGCCGCCGGCCGCCCACACATCGCGCCCTCGTTCGCATGGCCGTCGCGATCGTGCTCTACAGCGTGATCGCGAGCCTGTTGGCCGAGTCCATCGACATGCTGGGGGTGCTGGTTGGTGCGACCATTGCGCTCACGCTCGGTGGCATGGGCCTCTACATGACCGTCACGCGTCAGCCCTCGTGCGGCTGGCTGGCCGTCGGGTTCGCGATGCGAGGCGGACTGGGGCTGGCGGAGTCTGCGGCGCATGCCACGCGGATGGTGATGGGTCCGGACGCCATGGATGGGGCGGTCAGCATCTTCGTCGCGATGTCGTCATCGTTCGATGCCGGTGCCGAATGGCTGATTGCGCTGGGTTGCGTGCTCACGCTGTATGACACGATCGGCAACGAGCTGAGCCGCACAAATACCGATCTCGAGGTCACGAAGGAGGAGCTGCGGATCCTCTCGCATCGTGATCCGCTGACGGGTGTGTTCAACCGGCGGCGGCTACCTGACATCATGCATGACTCGCGGCTCACTGGCGCCACGATCCTCTTCTTCGACCTCGACGACTTCAAGGACATCAACGACATCCACGGGCACCATGTGGGTGACGAGGCGCTGCGCCGATTTGCGCGCGTGCTGCAATCCAGCTTCCGGCCAAGCGATCATGTGATCCGCTATGCCGGCGACGAGTTCCTGGTGGTCGGGCAGGGCATCGAGCAGGTGGACGTGCGCGAACGGATCGGCGGCGTGCGCGAGGCCCTGCAGCGCGAGCGCACCGACGGTCCGCCCATCAGCTTCGCCGTGGGCGAGGCGTACCTGCCGGTGGGTGGCGATCCCGAAGCCGCAATCCGTGCGGCCGACGCCGCGATGTACCGTCGCAAGGGCGAGGCGAAGCGCGGGGCCTGATCCGGGTGCGGTGCTGATCTCGCACGGCCATGCTGCTTACACTTCAGGTATGCCACGCGCCGACTTCGCCTCGCTTCCCGATCGCGCCCGACTCTGGGTCTTCGCTGCCGACAGGCCCGTCGCCGATGCCGCGCCAATCCTGAGCGCCGTCGACGCGCACCTCGCGCAATGGGCGGCGCATGGCGTACCGCTGGTCTGCGCTCGCGACTGGCGTGACGAACGCTTCCTGGCGATTGCAGTCGACGAAGCGGCAACCGGCGCGTCGGGCTGCTCGATCGACGGGTTGTTCCGCACCATCGGGCGCGTGCAATCACAATCGGGCGCCGACTTCCTGTCGTCCGGCCGCGTCGCCTGGCGTGATCCGCATGGCAGCATCCACGTGACGCCGCGCGCGGACTTCGAAACGCTCGCGACGGCCGGCACGGTCACGGCGGCGACACCGGTCTTCGGTACGATGGCCGAGACCGTCGGTGCATGGCGATCGAGCTTCGAGCGGCCTGCCGGCGAGAGCTGGGCGTCGATGCTGCTTTAGCATGCTGGGTGACCTGGGCGGCCTGACGCCGGCGTCTCTTGCGAGCGGATCGCTCGACGAGATCACGCGCCTCAACACCGCCTTCGCCGGCCGGTATCGCGTGGGGCGGGGGCTCGGCGCGGGGGGCATGGCCACCGTCTACCTGACCCGCGATCTCCGGCACAATCGCTTCGTCGCGCTCAAGGTCGTCAGGCCGGAGTTTCGCGCCGCCGTGGAAGCCGCGCGATTCCTCGCGGAGATCGAGATCACCGCCAACCTGCAGCACCCGTACATTCTGCCGCTGTTCGATTCGGGAGAGGCGGAATCGTTCCTGTTCTATACCATGCCGTACATCGACGGCGAGACATTACGGCAGCGGATCGATCGTGAAGGGCGATTGCCGATCGATGAGGCGGTGCGGATTGGTATCTCCGTGGCCGAAGCGCTGCACGTGGCGCACGAACAGGGAGTGGTGCATCGCGATGTGAAACCGTCCAACATTCTGCTGAGCCGCGGGCAGGCGCTCGTCGCCGACTTCGGCATTGCGCTGACCGGCCTCGCTGCCGAACACACCCGCCTCACCCGTACAGGGAATTCGGTCGGCTCCGTCGGCTACATGAGTCCCGAGCAGGCATCGGGGGAGCGTGAGGTCGATCATCGGGCGGACATCTTCAGCCTTGGCTGCGTGGTGTACGAAATGCTCGCCGGGCAACCGCCGTTTGCCGGCTCGAACTTCATGGCGATCCTGGCGAAGCAGCTGACGTCGTCCGCGCCGTCGGTGAGAACGCACCGCTCAGAGGTGCCGGAGTATCTCGCCGTGGCCGTCTCCCGTGCGCTCGCGAAGGAACCGGCCGACCGCTTTGAGAGCGTTGCCGCCTTCGCCGCGGCGATCGTAACGCGCGACTCCGCGTCGCCACCGCCGATCGCTCGCCGGAAAGCTGTCGTCGTCATCCCCTTCGTGAACCGCGGCGCCGACGCCGACCACGAGTACTTCAGCGACGGACTCACTGACGAAGTGATCGCCGATCTCTCCAGGATCTCGGCGCTGCGCGTCATTTCCCGGAACTCGTCGGCGGCGCTCAAGGGCACCTCGAAGGACTCCCGGACGCTGGCCCAAGAGCTCGACGTCACGCACCTCGTCACCGGCACGGTACGCCGCGCTGGCATCGCGCTTCGGGTCACAGCGGAGTTGGTGGAGGCGATGACTGGTGAATCGCTCTGGAGCGAGAAATTCGCCGGCACCGCCGACGATGTATTCGGCATTCAGGAGGAGATTTCGCGACAGATCGTCGGGGCACTCGAGGTCCGGTTTTCCGACGCGGAGCAGGACGAGATCGCCGAGCGTCCGATCGATAACCCCGTCGCCTACGACTGCTACCTGCGCGCGTGCCAACTGATGTACAACTGGACACCTGAGGGCCAGCACCGCGCGCTGACCCTGGTGGATGAGGCCCTCGCCATCGTCGGTGCCACGCCGTTGTTGCTGGCGACGAAGGGGCAGCTGCACTGGAACATGGTGAACATGAACATGGCCCCGAGGGGCACGACGCTGGCGCAGGCATCGGCCTGCGTGGACCAGGCGTTGGCGCTCGATCCTGGCTCGTCACTCGGCATTTTTGTGCGGGGGCTCATCGCCGGCATGCGGGGAGAATCGGAGACGGCGTTGGTGGACCTGTATCGTGCCCACGCGTTGCGCCCGGGCGATACCAATGTCCTGGTGGAGCTGGTCCGCTTTTCAGAGGCGGCAGGACTCCGACACTCGCTGAAGTACGTCGAGCTGCTCGCGAAGACGGACCCCCTCAGCCCCCCGACGCCGCTGCTCTCGGCCATCCATCACTGGTTGCATGCCTCACCGGTCGAGGCGGCCGCGGCGGCTCGTCGAGCCATGGAGGTCGCGCCGGAGCCCTCGATGCTGCACATCACGGCCTGCTGGATCCTCGCCGCGTCCGGCTGTGTCGACGACGCCATCGGTCTGTTCGCGCGGGCCAGCGCAACCACGCCGAACGTTGCCCTCGCGACGCAGTTGCGCTTCTTCCAGCATGTGCTCGAAGGGGACGCGATCCGCGCGCTGGCGCTCTTGACGCCGGAGCTGGAGAGCGCCGTACAAAATGAATACCACTGTCGGATCATGGCCGATGCGATGACACTGCTGGGGCGCACGGATGATGCGCTGCGATGGCTGCGGATGGCGATGCAGTATGGCTTCATCAACTTCCCGAACGTGAGCGCAAACGATGCGTTTCTCCAGCCGCTGCGGGCCGAGCCGGCGTTCGTGACGTTGGTGGCCGAACTCCGGCCACGCTGGCAGGCGATCGTACGATGGGAAGCGGAGATGCTGACGGGACAAGGAAGCGGCCAGGCCCGGACGTAGCACTCGGCGCAAATACGAAGGCCACGGCGCGCTCAAGGATGTCGTGGCCAATGTGACGCAGCGAAGGGCGAGTTCGTGGCCCACTATCGATCAGCGGCTACCGCAGCACGCATCGGTCCGCCCCTGACGCGTCACTGCGTCGTCTGCGGCCTGCCGGCGTCACCGTCGCGGCGGCTGCTCCAGCATCCATGCGACCCCGCGGATCACGCCGCCGCGCACCATGAGCGTGTGCCCTTCATGCACACGTTCCTCATATCGGCCAGTCGGCGTGGCGCTCGCCGCCGCCTTGACGCGGACGGCGGGAATGACGGGATCAAGCTGCGCGCCGATGAACAACATGGGAGGCGCACCGGCGACGGTGACGGCGGCACCACCGGCAAGACACACCACCGCCGCCAGCGCCTGCGGCCGCTCCTGCGCCAGCCGCGCGGCCGCACCGGCCCCCATCGAATGGCCGATCACGAACACGCGTGACGCGTCCAGCGCATACTCGCGGCCGAGCACCGTCATCAACGAATCGAAATTCGTTGCGCCCTTCATGAACGATGTGGTGGCGAGCGACACGAAGAGCAGGTCGTTCTCTCGCGCGAGACGCGCGGCGATGCCCTGACCGTACCCATTGGCGAACATGTTCTCGTCGCCACCGGCGCCATGGAGCGCTATCAGGACGCCGACGCGGCGCGCCGCTGCCGCCCGCGGTGCAATCACGCGCATCGGCACGGCGGTACCGTGCATTCCGCGGTAGCTGCGCCAGATGTCGCCCACGAGCCGTGCGTACGGGTTGCGTCCTTTCTCCAGCGCCGCCACCTCCGCCGTCACGGCCCGCGCAAGTCGTGTCGGCTCCGTGAGGAACTCGGCGCTGCGCTCCGCCGATACCGTATCCACCAGCAGCGCGGTTCGCGCGCGCGTCGCGTGAATCGCCTGCGCGAGCGGCCCTGCACTGTCGAGTCGCGTGAGTCGTGCGGTGAGCGCGTCGCGCACCACGTGCGCCGGTGTGCCGCCGATCACCACACCGGCAGGCAGTACCCGCCGCGTATACCGGTACGATGGATCGGCCATGGTGATGGCACTGTCCATCATCGCCGCTGTCATGGACAACTTGCCGCCGAAGAAACTCAGCGTGGCGCGATCGAACATGCGATTGAGCGCGGCCCGGGTACTGTCGGCCAGGCGTCCGGAGGAATCGCTGGCCGCGTACGTCGCATCCATCAGCAGGTAGCGCCACGCGAGGTCGGCGCGAGTGACGACAGGAGCGGAGGGCTGGGCGGCCGCGGTACCACGCGCGAGGAGCAATGCGGCCGCGGTGATCGCGGCGAGGAATCGTTTCTTCATGTGATGCATGAGCAAAATGATGTCACCCCATGATGGAAGTGCGATAGCCGCGGCGGTATGATCCCATTCTACGCTCACCCCTGCCCACGACCCGATGCGTCGTCTCCTCGTTGTTGTCGTCGTCGCGCTCGCGGGCGGCTGGTTCTGGCTCACCGCACGCAATCCGGAGCAGCGCCCGCTCGACGATGCCGCACGACGTGGCACGTCGGGGCAATACGCGCGCCTCGCCGATGGCATCACTCACTACGAGGTGGCGGGGCCCGATTCGGGCGCGAGGGTGATCCTCGTTCACGGCTTCTCGGTGCCGGCGTACATCTGGGACTCGACGTTCATCGCGCTGACGGGCGCCGGTTTCCGGGTCGCGCGGTACGACACGTACGGTCGTGGTTTCTCCGATCGCCCTGACCGCGACTACGACTTGTCGCTCTACGATCGGCAGCTCACGGGGCTGCTCGACTCTCTGGGCTGGCGCGAGCCGGTGCACGTGATCGGGCTCTCGTTCGGTGGCCCCGTCACCGGCACGTTCGTCAGCCGGCATCCCGAGCGGGTGCGATCGCACGTGCTGATCGATCCAGCCGCCGGCACGACGACGGTACTCCCGTGGTTCATGGCGTCGCCGGTGATCGGGCCCGTGCTCTGGCAGGGACTTTATGTCCCGACCGCCGCCGACGGGCAGACGAGCGATTTTCTGGAGCCGACCAAGTGGCCCGACTGGGTCGCGCGCTATCGGGTGCAGCAGCAATACGACGGGTTCGGACGTGCGCTTCGTCGCACGCTCATGGCGATGAGCGCCGTGTCGGGCGATTCGCTGTACGCGGCTGCGGGAAAGGCGGGTAAACCCACGCTGCTGATCTGGGGCACCGAAGACCAGACGGTGAAGATCGAGAACGCGGCGCAGGTACGGCGCGGCATACCGCAGGCGGAGTTTCGGCCGGTGGAGAAGGCGGGGCATCTGCCGCACATGGAGCGTGCGGAGGTGGTGAACCCGATGCTGGTCGAGTGGCTGCGGCGCGCGGTACCGGCTGAGGCGGTGAAGACTCGACCATGATTCTGCGAAGTGCATCCGCTCACATGGCGGCGCACTCGCGTGCAACGGCTGCACTTCGTGACTCAAGATCAGCACGGCGGCAGGATGTCGCCTGCTCCGGCCGCGACGCGGTGTCGTATGTGGTCATCGCGTTTGTGAACCGAGCTACGGTTTCCAGTATGAGCTGCACGCATCGTCAGTCCAACGACGACTGGGCGATTAACGCCTCCAACAACGTCGTCCCGGAGCCGTCAACGGTCGTGCTCCTCGGCACGGGGCTCGCCGGGCTCGCGGCGGCGGTGCGCCGGCGGCGTCGCGCCTGATCGGCCCGCGTCGTTTTCATGCCTCACGGCAGCGCTTCGTTCTGCTCCAACGCCGACTGTTCATCGTGCGCCGTAGCGTCCAGCTTCGTTACAGCGGCACTACTGCAGTGCAGTACTGCACTGCACCGCACTACGGCACTACTGGTCGCCGATCGGGCTCCCCGGCGGCACGTTCAGCTTCATCTTCTTCTCGGCCGGCTTGTACGTGCCGGCCATCCAGCCGCGGATGTCGCTTGCAAGCTGTTCGCGGATGGCGGATTGACGTGGCAGTCCGGCGCGCAGGGCCGTGCCGAGGAGCGAGGTGAGCTCGTACCGGGCCTCGGCGCGCACCAGCGGCATCGACGCGCTTTCGGCGAGGGTCAGCAGGTGGTCCACGTAGGCGCGCTGCACCAGGGCGGTCAGGGCCTCGTCGTAGGTGCTGCCGCCGGTGGCGCGGAAGAGCCGTGACGAGAGGCGTTGCAGTAGCTGGCTGAAGCCGGGGAGTGACGGGTCGATTGCCCGCTGCGCGACCAGGCGCGCCGCGCGCTCCTCGTCCAGCAGCAGGTCGAAGGTGACGCTGGCAATCGTTGCACCCGGTGCGAGCGGATCGAAGGTGAGGCCCGTCCAGCGATCGAACAGCTCGCGCGTCGGTGCGATGAGGAAGGGGCGCGGCGGCAGTGCGGCCAGCACGGCGCGCGGCAGTGCCAGGTCCGCGGGAGCGAGCACGTCGGCGATGGCATCGATGGCGGTGTTCTGCGCCGCGGCGGGCACGGACACGGGGCCCGGCAGGCCGTCACCGCGCATGGTGTAGGCGTAGGTCACGCCGCCGACCACCTTGATCGCCGCTTCCAGCTGATAGCGGTGATGCAGGTACACGGGCACCAGCACGTCTTCCATGGTCGCCATCGGTGCGCCGCGACGGATCACGGTTTCGCCGAACTTCGACAGCGCCCTCGCGCGCACGGTCATCATCCGCTTCAGCTCCGTCACCGCGTCGGCACCGTTGTCCCAGAGATGCGTGTTCGGATGCGCGCTGCTGACCGGACGCGCGTCCTGGTCGGTGAGGAAGGTCAGCCCTCGTGCGCGTGCGGCGACGAGCACCGAGTCCAGCTGCCTGCGCTCGTCGCCCGGAAACTCGCCGTAGCCCCAGGTCACGGAGACCTTGTCCCACTCGCCGATGCCGGTTTCGTAGGCGTGCGTGATGTCGATGTCACCGGCAATGTTCAGCCCGATCATCGGGTGCGGATAGTCCATCACGCTGCTGTTCTTCTGCGCGCTGGCGATGTAATTGTGCGCGATGCCCAGCGTGTGACCCACTTCGTGCGCGGCAAGCTGGCGGATGCGGGCGAGCACCATCTGCTGCACCTTGTCGCCCGGTTCAGTACCGTTCGCGTACGGTGCATCCAGCCCCTCGCCGATCAGGAAATCCTGGCGTGCTCGCAGCGAGCCAAGGATCACGTGCCCCTTCATCAGCTCACCGGTGCGCGGGTCGGTCACGCCACCGCCATAGCTCCAGCCGCGCGTGGCACGATGCGCGTACTCGATCACGTTGTAGCGGATGTCGAGCGGATCGATGGAGTCCGGCAGCACCTGCACTTGAAAGCCGTTGATGAAGCCCGCGGCCTCGAAGGCCTGATTCCACCAGCGCGTGCCTTCCACGAGCGCGGTGCGGATCGGCTCGGGCGCGGTGTTGTCCACGTAGTAGATGATGGGCTTGACGGCCTCGCTGCGCGCGGCACCCGGGTTTTTCTTCTGCAGGCGGTGACGCGACGCGAAGCGCTGCACGAACTGCCCGTTCAGCGGCTGCGAGTAATCCTGGTACGAGATGCCGTTGAACGCGGAGCGGGGATCGGCGGCGCGCATCACGTAGCCCGGCTCGGGCAGCGCGACGAGGCTGATGCGTTCGCGGATGGTGATCGCTTCCGGGTTCGGCGTCACGTCGCGCACATAGCGACCCGGGTTGCTGCCGGCGAGCGTCAGCGTGACCTCGATCTCGGTGTTCCGCGGAAAGGCCTTGGTTTGCGGCATGTAAACCGCACTGCGTCCGCGATCCACGATGTACGTGCCCTGTTGCGAGCGGCGCAAATTGCCGATGGCATCGTGTGCATCACGCACGGCGAACTCGGTGGCGTCCACGAGCACGCGTCCGCCGTCCTGTGCCTCCACGGTGAATCCGAACAGTGCGCTGCGCGCGAAGCTCTCCTCGACGCCGCGCGCCTCGTTCGCATCCTTCGTCACGCCACGGAAATTCATGTTCTTCTCGATCAGTAACACGCGTGGTCCGCTGCGCGAGAAGGCGACGAGCCGCTCGCGTCCCAGCTGGTTGCGATCGAGCCCGATGTCGTTCGAGCCCACGCCCCACGGCAGCGACGTGTAGAGAATGAACTCCTGCTCCATGGCCGGGATCTCGAGAAACAGCTTGCCGCTGCGTTCGTCCCAGTAGAGCGGGAAGAAGCCATTCTTCTTCACCAGTCCCGCAGTGCGCGCGGCGATGGTCGGCAAGCCGGCCACGGGTGCGGCTGCGGCCGCGGGTGACGCGCCTGGCTGGGCGGCGAGCGGGGAAAGGCCGAGGAGCGACGAGGCGAGCAGCGCGCGCAGATGACGTGTCATGGCGAGGTGGAGGGGAGAGGTGTCGACAACGGTCTGACTACGCGACCGCTGGAAAGCCCGTTGCGTGATGATAAGCGGGGTCAGCGAATCAACGGGCCGGTCGTCACCAGAAGTCTGGGTCGTCTCAATCGACGATGACCATCATGCCGCCCGCGCATGCGTACGACACTCCATCCCATGTCACCACTTCAACCTGCCGCCGTGCCCGAGTCGGTTCCCCTCGGCTCCTCGTTCTTCATCGGTGCCCGCCGGTTCAGTGCGTGCACCAATCGCGAGGGTCGACGCGTGTGGGTGGGCCGCGATCGTCGGTTCGGTGACGTGATCCTGCTGGTCACCGACGACCGTCGCTACGCCGTTGCGCCCTGGCTTGAGAACTCGGCCCCGCGTGCGATGCGTGAAATGATCCGCAGTGGCATGATCGTGCCGCCCGATCCGCTCACGTTACTGAACGAGCCGACGTGCATGGACGACGCCGACGACGCCGCCCTGCGCGTCGCCGTCCTCGAGGGACTGGTCGAGACGTCGCAGCTCTCGCCCGACGACGCGTGGTCGTCGCTCCGTGCCTGGCGTGCGCTGCGTGACGGAGCAGTGCAGCCCTGACGCCGCGCGGCCCTGACGCCGTGCGCCTCCGCGTCGGTCGCTGCAATGCACCGCCTCCTAACTCCCCTCACACGGAGGCACGGAGACGCGGAGGGATCATCCCGACCGCACACCGTACAACTCACAAACTCTTTTCACGCAGAGCAGCGGAGCAGGAGAGGCACTGCACAAATCAAGGGAACAGCGCTTCCAAAAAAGCGCAGCTTCTTATGGCCTTTATGCTCTCTCCGTTGCTCTGCTGCTCTGCGTCAAAAGAGTTGCAGTTGCCGTTCTCCGAGGCTTCGCGACTCCGTGTGAGAAGAGTTGCCGTTGCCGTGCTACGTTGCTCTGCTGCTCTGCGAGAAAAGAGTTGCAGGTGCCGTTCTTCGCGGCTTCGCGACTCCGTGTGAAAAGAGTTGCAGTTGCCGTCCTCCGTTGCTCTGCTGCTCTGCGAGAAAAGAGTTGCAGGTGCCCTTCTCCGTGGCTTCGCGACTCCGTGTGAGCGGAGTAAAAGGTCGCAGAGACAAAAACAGGGCGTCAGCTCACCGCGTCAGCTCACGGCGTCAGCCAGCGCTCCCGATGCTCCGCCACGAACGCATCGTCGGTGAGCCACGGATACGACTGCATCACGCGATCGAGTTCGTCAGTCTGCCCCTGGCTGAGCATTTCACGCGAGTCGAGCGTCCAGGTACCACGGAGCAGGCCCTGGCGGCGAAGGACTTCGTGAATGCCGGGAATGCACCCCGCGAAGCGGTGCAGCGAATCGAAGATCGCACCGTTCGCGTCGGTCAGCTCGGCGCCCTCGGTGAGCAGGCTGGGCGCAATGGGTGAGTCACCGAGTGCCTTGACGCGCGCGAGCAGCTCGACGGCGCGGCGAGTCCAGACCGCCCACTGTCCCAACAGTCCGCCGACGATGCGCGTGGTCGCGGCCTGCCCATGGCGACGCACGGGAAACGGTGTCGTGAGGTCGGCGACGATGGCGTCGTCGTTGCCGGTGTACAGCGCGACGTCATCGCGACCGGCGGCGACGATCGCGCGGACCACGTCCATCGTCCGGTAGCGGTCGAACGGCGCAATCTTCACCGCGATCAGCTGCGGCACCTCGGCCAGGTCGCGCCAGAACCGGTACGACAGCACACGCCCGCCGACCGCGGGCTGCAGGTAGAAGCCGATGATCGGCATCGCATCGGCCACATGGCGACAGTGAGCCAGCAGTGCGCGTTCGTCGAGCGCGTCCAGCCCGCCCAACGAGATCAGCGCGGCATCGTAACCCAGCTCGCGCGCGATCGCGGCTTCGCTCACCGCCTGCGGCGTGCTGCCGATGACACCAGCGATGGTGACGAAGTTGCGCGGCGCCTGCTGCAGCGCGGCCGTTGCCGTTTCCATCGCGAGCTGCAGCACCGGGTAGTACAGACCCACGCGCCTGATCGCGAACTGCGTGGCGTGCACACCGACCGCGATGCCGCCCGCCCCCGCCGCCATGTAGTAGCGCGTGAGGGCGCGCTGCGCGCGTTCGTCCATCGTACGCGCGGCCGTCAGCGCCAGCGGATGCGCCGGAATCACCTGACCCGCAAGAAGATGCTGGCGAACATTCACGCAAACGCTCCGGAACAGGGACCGTGAAGCCGGTGCGACGCGCGCACTTGAAGCACTACGATAATCACGCTCGCCACGCAATCCTGAATCGTGACGCGGCTGGCGCAGTTGCGTGCACGCGCCTAGAACCGACCATCACGCACTTCGAACCTGGTCTCCTTCCCAAGCAGCGGCCGCTCCATGCGCACCCACTCGGCCGTCCAGTCCAACAGCTGCGACAGCGGCACGAGCGCAAGGGAGTCGCCGAAGTGCGTATGCAGTGTGCGGGCGTCTGAGAGCAGCGCATCGGACGCTTCGGTGCCACTGAAGATCGGTGTGTGGCCAAGTCGCTCGCCGAGCGCCGTGGCAAGTGCGCGCACGTCATGGGTCGTCGTGCCCGTGACGTTCACTGGTGTAGCAGGCACCGTGCCGCGGGCGAGCAGCTGCAGCGCGATGTCGTTGGCGTCGCGCTGCCAGATCACGTTCACGGCGCCCATCGTGACGTCGATAGGGACGCCATCACGCACCTTGACGGCAAGGTCGGTGAGCACGCCGTAGGTGAGTGCGCAGGCGTAGTTCAGGCGATACAGCACGACTGGCGATGCGTGGCGGATGCCCAATGCCGTCATGACCCGTTCGCGGCCCAGGCAGCTCATCGCGTACTCGCCGACCGGTGCCGGCGCGGTGGCCTCATCGGCGCCCGGACCGCTGCGTGACGTGAGCGGATAGACGTTGCCCGTCGAGAACACCACCTGCCGTGCTCCTGCAAACCGTTCGCCGCACCACGCGGGCACGATGGTGTTCATGGCCCAGGTCTGTGATGGGTCACCGCCGGTGCCGAACTTCTGGCCGGCCATGAAGATCACGTTCGCCGCGAACGGCAGCGCGTCAACCGAGGCGCGGTCGAGGAGGTCGGCGGTGATTACGCGCACACCCGCCGCCGCCAGCGCCGCTGCAGCGCACGCATCGCTCCAGCGCGAGACCGCCAGCACCGCGCGTCGCCGCCCATCGGCAGCCGCGTCCAGCGCACGGCGCGCCATCCTCGCGAGCGAGGGGCCCATCTTGCCGCCGGCGCCGAGCACGATGATGTCGCCGTCCAGCCCTGCGAGTGCCTCGATGAGCGCGGCTGATGGCTGGCTCAGCGCATCGTTCAGCGAGGCAAGATCGTGCGGCGTCGTGTCAGGCATCCCGAAAGGTCAGCCTCGCTCCGTCATTCGCCAACTCTTGCCGGATTTGGGCGACGGTCCTGCGAACTCCCCTCACACTCCGCTGTGCCTCCGCCTCTCGGCGTGAGACAAGACGGCGACGAGCCACGCCGACCAGCGCTATCGCACCCGGCTGTTGAGCGACCAGTCATAATCCGTCTTCACGACGGTGAACTTCCCGCTTTCCAGCAGCGCGCGCTCCGGTCCGGCCGGATAGTACCGCGCGATGAACCGACCCACGGTCGCCTCGCTGCCGCCGAAGTCCTGCATGTAGTCGGAAAATGAAAATATCGGGCTGCGGTACAGCGTGCGGTTCGCCACGTCGACCCGGTTCTTGCTCGGCGACTTCGTGAGGAAAATCACGGTCTGGTCGTTCAGCTGTGATTCAAGGCGTGGACCCGTGTACGCCTCGCTGCGCAGCGGTGGACAGCCCAGTGCAGCGCAGACCAGTGCGAAATGGATGCGCGGCTCCCTGTACGTCGGGCGAATGGTGCGGTGCTCGATATCATCCAGCGTGTAAGTCTTGCCACCCACCACTGCAAACGGCTCGGACCACGGGCCCTTCAGCTTCAAGAATCCGAGTGACTTGTTCACGTTGCGTATCGATCCGCGCTCGTGCTTCGCGTTGATGAGTTGGATCGTGTACGCGTTGTACGCATTGATCCACAACGCCAGCTGCTCGGCGCGCGGCAGTGGGGCGGGGTTCGTCGCGGCCAGCAGTTTCAGGTAACCGCTGAAGGCCGGGTCGTTGCTGAATGCGTCGTAGTCCACCAGCCCGTTCACGACATGTGCCTTCAGCAGCCGGTCGAACGCGCCATGATCCATCGCCTGCGCGTGCAGCGCCGTCGCCATCAGGCAGAGTGTTGCACCCGCGGCAGTGCATCGAAGGGCAGTCATGAGCGTCATCTGAAGAGTGAGAAGTAACGTGTGAACAGCCGCTTCACGAACGGCGTGAGCTTGGTGCGGCGCCAGCTGTCGGCCACCTTGCGCAGCACCTCACCATGCGTGGGATAGGGATGCATGGTCCGGCCGATCGCACCGAGTCCGAGCCCGTTCGTCATGGCGAGAGTGATCTCGCTGATCATGTCGCCCGCATTCGGTGCCACGATGGTCGCGCCAACGATGGTGTCCGATCCCTGCCGCACATGTACGCGGCAGAATCCGGCAGTGTCACCCTCCAGACGCGCACGATCCACATCATGGAGCGGCACGGTGAAGGTCTGCACCTGCACACCGGCCAAGGCCGCACTCGCGGCAGTATGTCCTACCTGCGCAACCTCCGGCGAGGTATACGTCGCCCAGGGTGTGACCAGATTGCTGGACTTGCCGCGCCCGAAGAACAGCGCGTTCTGGATCACCATCCGCGCCTGGAAGTCGGCGGCATGCGTGAATTGCAACACCGAGCATACGTCGCCGACGGCGTAGACATTTGCGTTGCTGGTCTGAAGGCGATCGTTCACCGTGACGCCTTTGTCGCTGAACGCAACTTTGGCGCGCTCGAGCTGCAGCCCTTCCACATTCGCTGCTCGGCCGGTCGCGATCAGTAGTGCGTCGCAGGCATGCGCCGTCTCCGCACCGGCGCGCGTGGTGCGCACCACGATTTCGCGGCCCAGCTGCGAGACGCCGGCAATGTCGACGCCAAGCGCGAACGTCACGCCATCCGCCACCAGTGCCTCCTGCACGATGCGTGAGGCATCGACGTCGTCACGGGGCAGCGGACGTTCGCCCTTGTCCACAATCGTGACCTGTGCGCCGAAGCGTGCGAAGCACTGCGCCAGCTCGCAGCCAATGGGGCCAGCGCCGACGATCAGCAATCGGGCCGGCAACTCCGTGATGTCGAAGATGGATTCGTTGGTGAAGTAGCGCACCGTGTCCAGCCCGGGAATCGTCGGCACTGCCGCGCGCGCGCCCGTCGCGATCACGGCGCGCCGGAACGTCAGTGTGGCACCGCCAACCGTGATCGTCGAGGCATCGGTGAACTTGCCGTCGCCCAGAAACACGTCCACGCCCAGCTCGCGAAAGCGCGACGCGCTGTCGATCGGACTCAGCCCGGCGCGGATACGTCGCATGCGATCCATCATTGCGGCAAAGTCGCCTTGTGCATCAATGCCAAGCGGCGGTCCCGCATGTTCGCCGCTCGCGCGTCGCGCCGTCGCCCACGCGCGCGCTGCGCTGATCAATGCCTTCGAGGGCACGCAGCCCACGTTCAGGCAGTCGCCACCCATCAGGTGCCGCTCGATCAGTGCGACGCGCGCGCCAAGCCCCGCCGCGCCAGCAGCAGTCACCAGCCCACCGGTGCCCGCGCCGATCACGACGAGATCGTATTTCGCAGCGGGCAGCGGATTGGTCCAGTCGGGCGGATGCACCTGCGCGATGAGGTCGCGGTCCCAGCGGTCGTGCTCGAGCATGTTCGGCGGACGAAAAGGATTGGCGTGCAGCAGAGACGGGTCAGTGCAACGGGGTGATTCTGTCGCTTGGCGGTGTCACTGCTGCACGGGAGTGAGTGATCAGCTACCCGCTGCGCGCGGAGAAGCGGCCTGCTGCGTCACGTCACTCGCCACGGGTGCTGCGACGGCATCGGCAAGCGCACGCTTCGCGAGTCGTGTGATGAGTACGGTGACTGCAGCAGTAGCGGCAAGACCAAGGCCAAGCACTGCATAGAATGCCGGTCCGCGCGGTGATGCGTCGGCACTCGCGCCGCCCGTCACGACACGCGCCAGCCGACCCGTGTACACATACAGCAACGTGCCCGGGAGCATGCCGGCCGAGGCGATCACGAAGTCCGCCACGCGCACCTTCGTGAGCCCGAGCGCGTAGTTCAGCACGCTGAACGGAACAATGGGCGACAGGCGCAGCAGAAACACTACGCGTCGTCCCTGCGCGGCAATGGCGGCATCGATGGCCGCAAACCGCGCATCGCGGCCGATACGGGCCGCAACCCAGTCACGCGCGAGGTAGCGCGCGATGAGGAACGCGCCGAGTGCACCAAGCGTGGCACCAACGAGCACGAACATCGTGCCGCGCACCACGCCGAAGAGTGCACCAGCCGCCAGCGTCAGCAGCGAGGCGGGCACGAAGGCGATGCAGGCAAGGGCGTATGCGGCAATGAAGGCAACCGGCCCCCAGGCGCCGAGTCCGTCGACCGCGGCAGTGACCCGAGGAATCACGCTGCCGAGTTGGCGACCCAGCAGCACGAAACCCGCGACGACCGTCAGCACGGCGGCGATGCGCATGAGGGTCGTTCGACGGCCCGTCATGGGGTCGTGGTCAGATGCATCCGGTACAAGGACCCCGTTCGCGGCGATTCGATTTCGTCGCGCGCCGCCGATCAGGCCGTACGCGCGCCCAGCGTGAGTGGTTCGCCATTGGCACCAAGACCCAGCTCGGTGTGCAGCAGTTCCTTGGCGGCGGCGATCGCCTCGAAGGTGCGCTGCTTCAGCGACGTGAGGTCTGCCATGGTCAGGCCCGTCGTCTCGATTGGTTCCAGCACGCGGCAGATCGCGCGCGTCTTCTGGAATTGAAACGTGTGCTTGGCCATCGCGCGTCGAGTGCCCGCCACCACGATCGGCAGAATGGGCACGCTGTTCTCGATCGCGAGGCGGAACGCACCGTCCTTGAATGGCAGCAGTTCGCCGTCCGGTGACCGTGTGCCTTCAGGGAAGACCATCACGCTCAGGCGCTGCTTCAGCTTCCCGCCACAGGCTGTCATCGCGGTCACGATGCTGTCGCGCTTGCCCCGCTTGAGCGGAATGTCACCGGCCAGCCACATCATCCAGCCCAGGAACGGGATCTTGAACAGCTGTTCCTTGCCCAGCCACTTCATTTCCCACGGCAGGTGCGAGATGAGGAAGATGTCGGCATAGCTCTCGTGGTTCGACACGGCCACGTACGGACGGCGCGGATCGCGGATCCGCAACCCGTCGGTCGTGAACGTCCACAGCGGATTGAGCCACACGGTCGATGCGCCGACGATGCGGAACGTGCGGCCTGCGGCGTACCGACTGCGATCGAACGGCACCGTCACGATGAACACGACCAGCACGACGAAGAACCCGATGATGATGGCCGAGATCAGCACCACCCAGGCCCACGCGTTCAACATTTTCTGCAGCACGATGTCAGCCGAGGTTCTGGACAGCGGTGACGCAGGTGCCGTCGAACGCGGCCGACTTGTGGGCACCGTCACAGAACGGCTTGCGCGAGCTGGCGCCGCAGCGGCACAGAAACACGTTCTTGCCTTCGGGCAGCGGAATCACGTTGCCGTCGGCATCGGTCAGGTTGACTGACGGCGCGTCGGCGGCGCTGATCATCAGCGGGCCGTTGGTGTTCACCTTGATCGTGATCGACATCGTGAAATCTCCTGGGGATAAACCCGACCGGTCGTCGGAAAGCATGCAGGATAATGCACAGCTGTGGTCGCCGTTACCCGCGAGCGTGCGGCAATGCTCAGGCCGCAGCCTGCGAGGCATGCCGCTTGAGTCGCTGGACCATTGCATTCAGTCCGACCTCACGACCCGCCAGCCCGATGTCGTGCATCAGCAGGCGCACGACGTCGTTCGGAATGGCCAGCGTCGCGGCCGGCGGCAGCCCATTGACTGCCTGAAACAGAATCGCCAGCACTGCCGCGACGGTCGGTGACTCACGCACGTTCACGTCGGCATAGAAGTGCAGCTGCCCATCGTGAAATTCAGGAAACAGGTCCACGCGCGTCTGGCATTCGGCCACCGTGAACGCTGCCCGGTCCAGTGCGGCGAGGTGTGGCGGTAACGGCTCCAGCTTTTTCGCGTAGGCCACCAGGCTGGCCATCTTTTCTTCCCGACCCATGGACCGGAAGCGCGCCAAAACGCGTTCCAGCGCAGGGGGTAGTGTCTCCGTCTGCGTCATCGCGGAAAGATAGCCGGCCCTGTCCATTTTTCACGGCATATGCACCTGGTCATCGTCACCTCGGGCTCGCGCGGCGACGTCCAGCCATATCTCGCACTCGGGGTCCGCGCGGCAGCTGCCGGCCATCGGGTGACGCTTGCCACACATGCGGTGTTCGAGTCCTGGATCCGCAGCTTCGGCATCGGCTTTCGCGCTCTGCATGGCGACCCTGTGGCAATTCTGAATAATCCAGGTGCGCGCGCCTGGCTCGCCGACGGCTCGTGGCGTGGCCTCTGGAGCTTCGCAAAGGAATTTGGCCGCAACTTCGGCGACCTGCTCGACGGCATTCTGAGCGACATGGCAACGGTGACCGCCGATGCGGACGTGGTGCTGTACAGCGCGGTCTGCATGCCGGCCGCGCAGCTTCACGAAATTCGCGGCGTTCCGGTGATTGGTGGCTTCCTGCAGCCGCTGACCCCGACCTGCGCGTTTCCAGCCGCCGGTCTCACCTATCGCGACCCGGAATCAGTCTGGGACCGTCGCCGCAATCGCCTCTCGCATGTCATCGGGGAGCAGCTGCTCTGGCAGCCGTCGCGCCGACGCGTGAACCGGTGGCGCGCGCGCGAATTGAATGCACCGCCGGTGTCGCTCCTCGGCCCATTCGCCGCGCAATGGTCGTCCGCGTATCCCGTGTGCTACGCCTACAGCCCGGCCGTGCTGCCGCAGCCGGTCGACTGGCCCAAGTGGATCGCGCCGACGGGCTGGTGGTTTCTTGACGAGCCGGCGTACGCGCCGCCGGACGCGCTGGCGGCGTTCCTCGAGGCGGGCGAGGCGCCGGTCACGATCGGCTTCGGCAGCATGACACCGCAGGACGGCGCGTGGCTGACCGGCGTGGTGCTGGAGGCGTGCGAACGAGCGGAGTGTCGCGCCGTGCTGCTGCAGGGATGGGGCGAATTGGGTCGCTCATCGCTGCCACCGTGGGCGCACTGCGAGCGCGAGGTGCCGCACGCGTGGCTCTATTCGCGCAGCAGCGCGATCGTGCACCATGGGGGCGCCGGCACCACGGGCGCCGCTGTTCGCAGCGGTGTTCCGTCAATCGTGGTGCCACTCGGTTTCGACCAGCAGTTCTGGGGCAGCCGCATGGCGTCGCTGGGCGTCTCGCCTGCGCCGATCAAGCGGCGCGAACTGACGGTGGACAAGCTCGCGGTGGCGCTTCGAACTGCTCGCGGAAATGAGCAGATGCGCGACGCTGCATCGACGCTTGGTGAGACGGTCCGCGCGGAAGACGGCACCGGCGTCGCGCTCGCGCGGATCGAGGCCCATGTGCGCGCAGGGTCGCACATGGGCGACGTCAGCGCATTCAGTTGATGCCCAGGACCGGGCGCATCTCGGTGGCGGCCGCGTCGGCCATCGCGGCGACGAGCCGCGGACGCACGGTGCCCACATGACGCGGCGTCTCCAGCACGCTTTCCACCAGGATCTTTGCCCGACCGTCGACGATGGACTGCAGGCTGGCTTTCGCCGAGACGACCCCGGCGATCCTGCCTGCCGCGGCTGCACACTGCTCGGCCAGCTCCAGTAGCTGCTCGCCCTTCATGCCGGCAGCCGGAATGCCGATGGTGGGCGGCAGCATCCGCACCTCGGTCCGCGAGATGTTGGTGAGCCGTTGACGCATCACTTCAGCGTTCGGAACGCTCACCTCCTCACCAGTGCCGATGCGCAGCCGCGTGGTCTTCAACCCCACCCGTTCCACACGACCGATCATGTCGCCGACCTGAATCTCGTCGCCCACCACGAACGGCTTGTCGAATGTGATGGCGAGCGCGGCGAGCACGTCGCCCAGAATGTTCTGTACCGCCAGCGCGACCGCGATGCCCGTGATGCCAAGTCCGGTGATGAGCGCCGTGACGTTGATGCCGAAGTTGTCAAGCGCCAGCACGAGCACGATCAGGAAGATCGCCACCTTGCACAGCACGCTGACCACGGCAAGAGAGCCTCGCTTCGCGCCGTCGTCGCCGGCGGAGCGGCTCATCCTGCCCAGCCAGAAGCCGATGGAGCCGTTGGCCCAGCGCAGCAGCTGCCAGCAGAACGCGCCGACGGTGAGCACCCGCAGCCAGATCGGCAGTTGCGGCGTCGTCGATTCGTAAAGGGCAGCAGCCGTGATCCCCATCGCGAGCATGAACACCCGCGACGTGCGGCCCGCGAGCATCAGGAAGAGGTCGTCCACCCACGTGTCGGTCGTTGCGGCATTCTTCAGCCGGTTCACGAGGGCTGTTCGGATGCCCCAGAGCACGCCGATGACGACGGCGGCAATGCCAAGACCCTTGAGCCACTCGAGTGCCGGAATGCCGAGCAATGCGTTGTCGCGCAGGGTGTTCATCAGCATGCGGTGGCGTGCGTGGGCAGAGGAAGGTGAGGCGCGTGTGCATCGCGCGGCCGTCTGACAGCGCCGGCTGCGTGCATGTCAAACATATCGTCGTCCGGAGCCTGCTTCTCGAATCGCAACCCTCGCCGTGGGCACTGCGCCAGTGCGCGCGGCGCCGCTGCAGCGGTGCCCTTCCTGCCCGACAGCGTGACCTGTTTTCCAATTGCAGTGCCGGGCTCACTTCGCGTTCTGGTGCGCCCCACGACTACGCTTCACTGATGCGTTCTCACCTTCGGCCATACGCCGCGCAGCATGCCATGCGACGCGCTGTCGTCGGTGCCCTGCTCTGCAGCGCCACCGTCGCCGGCTGCGCACGCGAGGCACCACCCGTCACCGCCGCGCAGATGGCGGTGCTCCCGTGGGACAGCGTGCTTGCGCGAGCCCGTGGCAGCACCGTGATTTGGCGCATGTGGCGCGGCGATCCGGCGGTGAACGCATTCATCGACGCATGGGTCGCCCCTCGACTGCTGGCGCAGTACGGCGTCACACTGCAGGCGGTGAGCGGCCAGGGCAACGAGCTGGTGGATCAGCTGTCGGTGGAAAAGGAGTCGGGTGCCGCGACCGGTGCAGCGAGCCTGGTCTGGATCAATGGGGAGACGTTCGCGGCGCTGCGGTCGCGGCAGCTGCTGGGTGGTCCATGGAGCCAGGTGCTGCCTGCGGGTGCCTTCGTGGACAGCGCATCGCCGATCATCAGCCGCGACTTCGAGCAGGATCCCGCCGGTTACGAGTCGCCATGGGGTACGGTGCAGCTCGCGCTCATTCACGACAGCGCGCGCACGCCGCAGCCGCCACGCACGCTTGCCGAGCTGACGGCCTGGATCAGGGTGCATCCGGGCCGCTTTACTTACGACCAGAGCTTCGCGGGCATGACCTTCCTGAAGGGTGCGATGTATGCGCTCAACGGCGGCGCAGAAACATTCCGCGGTGGCTTCGACTCCACGAAGTACCTCGCCGCCCGCACGCGGCTGTTCACCTGGCTCGATTCGCTGAAGCCGTTCCTCTGGCGCAAGGGCGCGCAGTATCCGGTGGATGTGGCCGCACTGCATCGCCTGTTCGCGAACGGCGAGATCGATTTCACGATGTCCAACAACCAGAACGAGGCGGTGACGAAGGCGCTGCAGGGCATATTGCCACGTACGAGCCGCGCGCTGGTGCTGCGCGACGGTACGATTGCAAACGCGCATTTCGTCGGCATTCCGTTCAATGCGCCGAACGCGGCCGGCGCGATGGTCGTGGCCAATTTTCTGCTGTCGGCCGAGGCCCAGCTGGAGAAGCAGCGACCCGCGGTGTGGGCCGACGGCACGGTGCTCAATGTGGCACGGTTGCCCGCTGCATGGCGTACAAAGTTCGACAGTGTGGTGAACGACCCGCGACTCGTGCCGGCCGACACGCTGCGCCGCTACGCACGCCCCGAAGTTTCGCCGCGCTACCATGAGCGCCTGCAAAACGACTGGCGACGGATGATGCGCTGAGATTGCGCCGCACATGCGCCTCCTGCACTCTGCGCCAGTGAACTTCATCAGGGTGAACTCCGCCACATCCCGTCCGGCACACGCCTCGCGCGCCGTGCCGTTGGTGCTGGCCGGCACGCTGCTCGGTGTGCCGATCGCCGTCGGCGTGGGCTATCTCGTCGCCGGCACACTGGGCATCGTGGGCAATGCGGCGCCCGGCGGCATGCAGCGTGTGCTGGCTGACGGTGCGGTGCTGCGATCCGCGCTGCTCTCGCTCTGGATTGCGACGGCCGGCACCGCGATTGCGCTGTGCGGCGCACTGCTCATCGCGTTGCATTTCGGCGACCAGGCGCGTGAGAGTCGCATCGCGCGCCGCATCGCGGCACTGCCCCTGCCGGTTCCGACGGTCGCTGCAGCGGTCGCCATGCTGCTGCTGCTGAGCCAGGGCGGCTGGTTGTCGCGCATCGCGATGCACCTGCACCTGCTTGCAGGGCCGGCGGAATTTCCGGCGCTTATCCAAGACCCGTGGGCAATCGGTGTGATCGTCGCGGTGGTGTGGAAGGAGCTGCCGTTCCTGCTGCTCGTTGCCCTGTCACTGCAGTCGTTGCGCGGTACCGCGTTGTCGGACGCAGCGCGCACGCTTGGTGCCACGCGCCTGCAGGTATTGCGCACCGTCACGCTGCCATTGCTGCTGCGCGGCATGTCACCCAGCATCATTGCCGTATTCGTGTTCGTGCTCGGCTCGCTCGAGTTGCCGTTGGTGCTCGGGCCGAGCGCACCGCTGGCGTTGCCGATGCTGATCCAGGAACGTCGGCAGGCGCTGGACATGGCGTCACATGGCGAGGCGTACGTGATCGCGCTCCTGGCCACCGTGCTTGCACTTGGCGCTGCCGTGGCGCACGAATGGCTGCGGGACGACGCGTGAACGCACGACCACTGCGCATCGGCCGCGGCATCATGCTCGTCTCGCTGACGATGTTCGCGATGGCGCCGCTGCTGATGCTGATCGTCACCTCGCTGGCACGTGGCTGGTTCCATCCGCAGGTCCTGCCGTCGACCGTCGACGTCAGCGGGTGGAGCGAGCTGCTCACCGACACGTCGCGCCGCACGGCGCTGCTGAACAGTCTCGTGCTTGGCGTGGCGACAGCGTGCATCGCGACGGTGCTCGCGCTGCCGTTGGGCCGTGCGGCCGCGCTCAGCACTCGCGGCGTGCGGCGCATCGTGGCGCTGCTGGCGTTCGCGGCGGTCGCGCTGCCACCTGTCGCCTTGGGCATCGGACTGCAGCTCACCGTGCTGACGATGGGTCTGGGCGGCAGCCTGCGTGGCGTGCTGCTGGCGCACCTCGTGCCGGCGCTCGGTTATCTCACGCTCGTGTTCCTGGGCGTTTTCACGCAGTGGGATGCGCGACTGGAGGAGGCCGCTGCCACGCTCGGCGCGACGGGTCGTGAGCGATGGACGCGGGTCATGCTTCCGTTGCTCCGTCGTCCCATTGCCGATGCACTTGCGCTGGGGTTTTTGGTGAGCTGGGCGCAGGTTGCACTCACGCTGCTGGTCGGTGGCGGTGCCGTGCGCACATTGCCGCTGGATGTGCTGGCGATGCTGCAGTCGGGACAGGATCAGCGCGCAGCGGTCGGCGCGCTGGCGTTGACCATTCCGGCGCTCGTCGTGCTGGGCGCGGCACGGGTTGCAGCGCGCCGCACCACGGCGGTGATCGCGTGAGCACAAGGCTCGCGGTGCGTGGGCTCGCGGTGCCGTTCGGCGATGGCGGCGCGGGTGCAGTGCATGGGCTGCGCGACATCACGTTCTCGGTCAGCGGAGGCGATTGCCTCGCGGTGCTTGGCGTGAGCGGATCGGGCAAGTCGTCACTGTTGCGCGCGCTCGCCGGTCTGCAGCGGTGCGACGCGGGCGTCATTCGCGTGAACGATCGCGACGTCACCGCGCTCCGCCCGGAGCAGCGCAGCGTGGTGTACCTGCATCAGGAGCCGGTGCTCTTTCCGCATCGCACCGTCGTGGGAAACGTGGCGTTTCCGTTGCAGGTCAGGGGTGTCGGCACGCGCGAGGCGGCGCAGCGTGCGATGGAATGGCTCGCGCGCCTGCAGGTCGATGCACTGTCGATGCGGATGCCGGACCAGCTCAGCGGTGGGCAGCGGCATCGGGTGGCGCTGGCCCGCGCGCTCTGCGCCGAACCGGCCGTGCTGCTGCTCGATGTGCCGCTGGCCTCGCTCGATTCTGCGGTGCGACGCGATGTGGGTGATGCGCTGCATGCCGCGCGGCAGGCGAGTGGTGCCGCGATGGTGCTGGTGACGCACGACCTTGACGACGCGCTGGCAATCGCCACGCGCATCCTGACGCTCGGTGCTGGCACGCAGACCGCGCTCGACGCACCTGATGCACTGCTCGCGGCGCCGCCATCGCTGGCGGTCGCGCGATTGCTCGGCCTTTACGCCGAGGTGCCAGGCGAGGTGGTCCAGAGTGCAGGTTCCGCGGTATTCCGCTGGGCCGGTGGCGTGGTGCCGCTGGCGGGTGCGCCGGCGGGCGGCGGCGAAGCATCCGGGCATGGTCCGGTGGTTGCCTGTGTGCGCGCGCATGAGGTGCAGGTCTCGCCGTGCAGCG
>JACMPK010000019.1 GCA_014377535.1 Gemmatimonadaceae bacterium | reverse complement strand
GCCGACATTCTGGAGAGCATGGGTAAGCAGCTGGACCTTCATCTTGGCGGGTTGTGATCGTGGCTGAAGACGCACCGCTGGTTCCTGTTCCGTCTGTACCGCCGCTTCCCGCCGGCATGCTCGATCGTGGTGCAATGGAGCGGGTGCTGGCACGCGCGACGGAGCTGGCCTCGCAATCGGCGGATGCGCCCGACGGCATGAGCGAGGCGCAGCTCTTCGAGATCGGCAAGGAAGTGGGCCTGTCACCGACCGCGCTGCGACAGGCGCTCGCCGAGGAGCGCACGCGAGTGGTGCTGGCCGAGGAGACGGGGCTGGAGTCGCGCGTGATGGGACCTGCAATGGTGATGGCGACGCGTGCGATTGCGCATTCACCCGAGGCGATTCTGGGAGCGCTCGAGGGGTGGATGCGCACAGAGTACCGGATGCTGGAGAAGCGCCGCTTCGGCAACCGCCGCACCTGGGAGCAGCGGAGCGGTGTGTTTGCAGAGTTGAGCCGCGGCATGCGCGGCAACGCGGCGGCCGCGGCGCTCATGCGGGCGAACGAAGTGGCGGTGACGGTGAGCCCGATCGGTGACGGCCGGACGGCCGTGCGCTTCGACGCCGACCTCACGCAGCAGCGTGCAAAGCGCCGCGTCGGCGGCATCGCACTTGGTGCCATGGGCCTGGGCATTGGCACGGTGCCGGTGGTGCTGGGTGCGGTGCTCGCGCCGATCGCAATGCTGCCGATTTTCCTGGCAGCCGGCGCGGCACCATTGATCGGCATGGGCATCGGCGGCTGGTCGATGCTCAAGGGTCATCGCAAGCAGGCCGAGCGCACGCAGCTCGCGCTCGAGCAACTGCTCGATCGTTTGGAACACAGCGCGATGCCCCGCAGCGCGATGGGCAGCGCGTCGCCACTGCTGCTCGACTCGATCAGTGCCGTGGGGCAGGGGCTGCGTGAAGTCGCGCGCGCGGTGCAGGATGCAGCGGCCACGAAGCGGTTGCGCTGACTCTCGGTTTGCGGCCGGTCGGAACGGCAACAGCTCTGACGCAGAAATAGACGGCCGCAGCATTGCCGAAAGGCTGCACGGCTCTGACGCCGAAGCGCTACGTGACCCTCGCGGCTTGAGGCGATCGTTCATTGCCACAGGCATGGCATGGGGAAGAGCGCGCAGTGATCGCACTGCGGAACCTGCTCGCGGCTCCGCGTCACGTCATGTGTATCCTCTGCCGGCCGGTCACAGCGATGCGAACCGCAGGCAGCGCGCGCACAGCAATCACTGCCTTCACAGCAAGCGTGACCGGGCGTGCACGTGGCGATGCACGGGCCATCTACCGTATGTGTCGTTCGGCGTCCGTGCAGTGCTGCGTGTGCAGTGCTGGGTGTGCGGTGCTGCGACCGAACAATTCTGCGTCAACGCCGTTGCTGTCACGACCCGAGCAGCCCCGATCAGGCTCCTGCGAGCACGAACGCGCGCCGCTTCACGCGTGTCACCAGCCAGCGAACGGCGGCGTTGCTGCTGACGAGCATGGGCGCGAGAAACAACAGTGACTTGACCTCGGCGCGCGTGATCTTCACCACGCCGCCGTGCTGCAGCATGGCGCGAGTCTGCGTAAGATCACGCAAAGTGGCGAAGGCGAAGAGCAGGGGCCACACGCAGAAGGTGCGGATGCTCCAGGCGCGGCGTGGAACCGTGAGGATGTAACGCACCGCATCCTCGAGGTCGGCCCAGGCGAGCTTGACCAGGTCGGTGAGCGCCGCATGGTTGGCGTTCGAGTGGGCAGCCGACAGAATCGTGGCATGCCCGCTGCCATGCGCGCGTAGTTCCTGCTCAGGAATGTAGATCGAGTTCTCATGCTCGGCGTCGGTGGCGACATCCTTGAGGATGTTCACCGTCTGCAGCGCCTCGCCGAACTGGCGGCTCTTTTCGCGCAGCTTGCGGTAGACCGCGTCGCTGACCGCGTGCGAATGCTCGTGCCACAAGTCGGTGAGCATGTAGCCCACCGTGCCGGCGACGTAATAGCAATATTCGCGATACTCCTCGCGCGTCTGGATCCGGATGCCGTTCGGATACAACAGCACGAACTTGCGCATGCCGCGGCCCATCTCCGCGACCCATCGATGCACGTGCCGCTGGGTGGGCACCGGGAGTGATGCGAAGAGGGCAAAGACCCGGTCCACTCCGCCGCTCAGTTCGACATGCGCCGCATCACCGGGCCAGGACGTCAGGTCGGCCGCGAGTGTCGTCGCGCTGGCTGGATCGTCGAAGCAGTGCAGGAAGCGGTCGAGGGTTGCCGCTTTCAGCTGTGCGTCGAGCTGTGGCGCGTCCTCGATCGTGTCCGCGATGCGGCAAAGGAGGTACGCTGCCAGCACTGCCCGCCCAAGCTCACCCGGCAGGACCCGGACGCTGAGGGCGAAGGTGCGTGACACGCGGGGCAGAAGGTCGCGGCACCATCGTTCGACGTCACGCGTGAGCGGACGCTGCGCGAAATGCGGCAAGTCTGCAGGGGCATGGTCGGTATGGTCGGCGTGCGCCGATCCTTGAAACTCGTCTGAAGGCACAGTCAATATATGGTCCCGTTGCAGCCCGCACGCCAAAGACGGTCCCGGATCGCCAGTACACAAGCAGTGTCGGCTGGTGCATCTATCGCCGTGATGACTCCACCAGGATTTCGCGGCATGTTCCGCGACGACGACGATGCACGCGGTGTGTATTCCGAGGCCGCAGGCATTGCGCGCATCATGCCGCGCGCCGTGGCCGTGCCTGAGGATGCCGATGACGTGGTGACACTGGCCACGTGGGCACAGGCAACGCACACGCCGCTGATTCCACGCGGCGCCGGTTCCTCGATGGCGGGCGCGGCGATCGGCGATGGCGTGATCGTGGACCTCAGCCGTCTGTCGACCATCGGGTCCGTTGATCCGGTGACGAAGCGTGTCTGGGTCGGGCCCGGCGCGGTGCGCGATGCCGTGAATGCGGCCGCAGCAGCGCACGAGCTCTGGTTTCCGGTTGATCCATCCAGCGGTGCATGGGCGACGATCGCCGGCATGGCGGCCACGAACGCCGCCGGCCCGCACTCCATGAAGCACGGCGCGATGCGACACTGGGTCACTGCGCTGGAGTGCGTCTTCGACGACGGCCCGCGGGCCACGATCCGGCGCGGTGCCGAGCTGCCGACGCAGGCGCGCACGGTGCCCGCGATCCGTCGATTCACGACGCAAGCCATGAGCATGATCTTCACCACGGCGATGGCCGAGCCGGTCGCGATGATCCGGCACGCCGGTGTGCGGAAGGAGTCGTCAGGCTACGCGCTGGTCGATTTTGCGCGCACGGGTGACCTGGTGGACCTGTTCGTGGGCAGCGAGGGCACACTGGCGCTGATCGTGGGCGTCGAGCTGCAGCTGGCCGACCTGCCACTGGGCCGCACGTCGATCTGTGCCGGGTTCGCGACGCTGGAGGAGGCGGTGGATGCGGCGGGACGGGCGGCGGGACTGGGCGCGGCGACCTGTGAACTGCTGGACCGGACTTTTCTGGAGCTGGTGCGCGCGGGTACGCCGCACAGCACGCTCCCGTCAGACGTCGAAGCGGTGCTGCTGCTGGATGCCGAGGCGCCGACGCAGGCAGAAGCGGAGGTGGTGGCTGCATCCATCGTGCAGGCATTCGAACGCTGTAGTGCCGTCGGGCTGACGCAGGCGAACACGGCCAAAACCATTCAAGAGCTGTGGCAGGTGCGTCATGCCGCCAGTCCGCTGCTGGCGACGATGACGCACATCGGCGTGTCGATGCAATTCGTGGAGGATGGCTGCGTCCCGCCGACGGCCCTGCCGGAATACGTGCGTGGCGTGCGCGACATCATGGCGCATCACGAGTTTCCGTGCGTGATCTTCGGCCATGCCGGCGACGCGAACGTGCACGTGAATCCGCTGGTGGACATCACGAAGCCGGGCTGGCGCGAGCGTGTCGGCGCGGCGCTGGACGAGGTCGTGGCGCTCACGATC
>JACMPK010000178.1 GCA_014377535.1 Gemmatimonadaceae bacterium | reverse complement strand
CGGCTTGGGCCCACACCCACCCCCCCCCCCCCCCCGCGGGGGGCCGACCACCATCGCGCCCCGGAGCGGATGGGGGGGGCCCGCCGGTCTTTAGTGCTGCGAAGCTGTCAGATCAGCTCCGCGGGCCGCGGCAGTTCGCGTGATACTGGATGTTGCCACGGTCGAGGTCCGTGCCATTAGCGCCGAGCGGTGTGGAGGCGCCGATCAACACGTAAACGGCATCGTCTACGCGACCCGGCTCGCCACCGTCGTAGATGCGGATTTCGACCTTAACGCCTTCCTTAGTCGTGCCGACAATCCGACGGGCATTCGGATAAAAAATACCTGAGAAAACGCCGCTGGTGATCGGGCCGTACGCTGATATATTTTGCAGGTTATACTGCGCATTGCCGACCTTCACCAGAAAGTTGCCCAAGATGCCGCCCTGCGGAGAGTTGCCGCCGGCATTACCGCTGATCACGACGTCATCGCCGTTGACTGCCGCGATTTGGGTGCGGCCGAAGGTCATGAAGTCGCAGACGGACGGTTCCACCAGCTCGCGCGCGGTAATCGAGAACATGTAGTCGTTGTAGTCCGAATCCTGATACGAACCGTTAGGCAGCACATTCAGGAAATTGTCTTCTACGCCCGCCAGCCAACCGTTGCCCGCTGCGTTACCGAACAGAGCGAACTGTTGATATGGGACGGAGCTGTAGCCGCCTTCGGCCTCGCTGCAATAATACGACGTGCCGCCACAGCCGCCTGTCGGCGAGAGCACGGTGTTTCGGATATAAAAGCCCCACGGCCGGCCACCGGTATTGATCACGACCGGAGTGCCAACCGCCTTCCCGCTCCACGCGGGAACCTCTGTGTAGAAGTTCGCACCGGCGGGGGTAACCGTGTAGTAACCCACTTCGCTCTCATTACCAGCATACGTGCCTTTCAGCGTGACCGTGTACTCGAAACCGGCTGCGAAGCTGAACGCGGTTGCGTCACGGTTACTGGCGCCATCGCCGAAATACGTGGTGTATCCGCCCCGGTTATCGTACGAACTTCCTGTCTGATTCTGGCACACTGAGCTGAAATTGCCGGTCGCGTAGAATCCCGAGTTGCACCGCATATCGGCGGGAGTCTGGTCGGCCGACTCGTTGTCCCAAAACGCGCCGCCGGCGCCCCGACCAACATTGCTCGGCGTCGCGGCAACGAAGGCACCGGGAGATGTGAGACTGGGACGGACGACGTTCGTATTGGACACGACCATCAACGAGACCATTGGCGTCGTTCCTGGCGCAAGAGCACTGTCACTCGCACATCCCGACAAAAACGCCGCCGCCGTTGCAGCAAGCACGGTCGAAGGCCTGAAACCTGCAAGTCGCATCATGATACAGCCTCGTACTAAGGTGGGGGGGTGGACTACACCTGCCCTGCGTGCACTGACCCGCCGCATGAGTCGTACCGATGCATTGACGCGCCCCAACCCGTTGATTCGTAACGACTTGATGTTTCACAGGCACTGACGGCACTGATGCATGCGTGCACAGGTGTCGAGTGCACGCCACACCAGGCGCAAACGTCAGGAGGCTCCAGTACGCGCCCTGGTCCTCGCAGCGCTCGGGAGGACCGATACGTTTATCCGGTTCATGGAGCGCGAGGCTGCCTGCGCTGATCCGTCTTTTCGATCCGATGATGACCGTTCGTCTGCTCTCCACGGCGGTGCTGTGCGCACTCGCTCTCGTCACCGCGCCCCCCGCCGTTGCACAACGGCCATCAGCACCAACGCTTCGCATCGACGCCGCGCAGGCCGACTCGTTCGCCCGCGCTGCGCGCGCGCGGCCACTGCCGCGAACGCGCGCCCTTCGTATCACCATCGCACCGCAGATCGACGGGCGGCTCGACGAGGCGTTCTGGCGCGAGGCACCTTCGTCCACCGAGTTCTATCAGCGTGAACTCAACGAAGGCGTGCCGGCAACGGAACGGACCGACGTGCGCCTGGCCACCGATGGCATCTCGCTGTACGTCGCGGCCCGCATGTACGATCGCGAGCCGCATCTCATCGTGCCGGGCGAGAAGATTCGCGATGTCACACTCTCCAACAGCGATCACATCGCGCTGATCTTCGATACCTATCACGATCGGCAGAACGGTTTCGTGTTCGCCACGACCCCTGCCGGCATCGAGTACGACGGACAGGTGATCCGCGAGGGTGAGGGGGGTGGTGCGGCCGTGGCTGGACAGAATCGCGCGCTGGCCGGCGGCCTCGGTGGCTTCAACGTGAACTGGGACGCAAGCTGGACGGTGGCGACCACCATCGATTCACTGGGGTGGACCGCGGAGTTCCGCATTCCGTTCTCCACACTCCGCTACCAGACCGGCGCGGCGGAGCAGACATGGGGACTGAACATCACGCGCTCCATCCGTCGCAAGAACGAGGAACTGTACTGGTCGTTCATCCCGCGCCAGTTCAACCTCTATCGCCTGTCGCTGGCCGGCACGCTGGAACAGCTGACCGTCCCGACACGCCGCATCCAGACCATCACGCCGTACGTGCTTGGTGCGGCGCAGACCACCTATCCGGCGGGTGCGTCGCGCACGACGACGCCCATGGAGTTCGGCGGTGAGATCAAGTACGGCGTGACGCCTGCCCTCACGCTCGACCTCACGTACAACACCGATTTCGCGCAGGTCGAGGTGGACGACCAGCGGGTGAACCTGACGCGGTTCCCGATCTTCTTCCCCGAGAAGCGTCCATTCTTCCTCGAGAACGCGGGCGTGTTCTCGGCCGGCACACCGCAGGCCGTCGACCTGTTCTTCACGCGCCGCATCGGGATCGGCGACAACGGCATCGCGCAGCCGATCCTGGGTGGTGGCCGGCTGACCGGACGCGTAGGTGGCACGACGGTCGGGCTCCTGCAGATGGTGACCGATGCCCCAGATGCGGCGACGGACGGACAGTCATTCACCGTCGTGCGAGCCATTCGCGAGCTGTCGCGACGCTCGCGCATCGGTGCAATGGCAGTCCAGCGCATGTCGACCCGCGAGTCCGGCGACGTGAACCGCACGTACGCGGTCGATGGTCGCATCGGCATTCGACAGGAATGGACCTCCGACTTCTGGGCCGCAAAGACCACGACGCCCACTCGCACCGGCGACGACAACGCATTCAGCGGACGCGTGGCGTACCAGACCAACGTCTGGAACCACAGTGTCCGCGCGACGCAGGTCGGTGGCGACTTCAACCCGGAAGTCGGATTCCTGAGTCGGCCTGCCGGCTTCCGGCAATACGATCTGTCACTCCTGCGCCTGGTCCGGAAGCCGGAATGGCCCTGGTTCCGCCAATGGAACCCGCACGTGAACTATCGCAGCACCTACGGGCTGGATGGATTCCATCAGTCCGGGTTCATCCACCTGGACGTCACCGAAATCGAGTTCGCAAACAGCGCGCGATTCGGGCCCGAGTACAACATCTCTCACGAGGGGTTGCAGCAGCCCTTCGAGATCGCGCCGGGCATCGTGCTCCCCGTCGGTACCTATCAATGGGGCACGGTCGGTTTCGACTATCAATCGGATCCCAGCGAGAACCTCTGGGTCACCGGTCGCTTCGACGTGGGCGAATTCTGGACCGGTACGCGCCGCGGCGGCAGCGGCACACTCACACTGCGCCGCGGTGCGACGTTTTCCGGCTCACTCACCGGCGAGTACAACGACGTTCGCCTTCCACAAGGCAACTTCGTCCGCACGCTCCAGGCGCTGCGACTGAATTACTTCTTCTCGCCCCGCATCTTCGTGCAGACACTGACGCAGTACAACAATCAGCAGCAGGTCTGGTCGGCCAACGTCAGGTTCGGCTGGCTCAATACTGCCGGCACAGGACTCTTCGTGGTATTCAACGACGGACGGGGCGCAGACGGCTTCTTCGACTGGCGTCAGCGGCAGCAGCGGAACGTCTTCGTGAAGTTCACACGCCAGTTCGGGACGGGCGGCTGACGAGTCACCGGTGACTCGACACGACGGAGGCTATGCCGCCAGCGTATGCCCGCACCCGCTGCAGAAGTGCGCACCAGCCGCCGTGACCTGCACGCCGCACTGCTCGCACGTGCCGGGCAGATAGGTGCCGCAGTCCGAGCAGAACAGCGCATCCGGCTCGGGCCGCACACCGTGCTCGGGGCAGAGCGTGATACCCGGACGGTACTTCCGCACCAATCGCTCGGCGATGTCCGCCGTCGATGCCGCTGGTGCAGCGGTCACGCCCGCGCTCATCACCCGTCGCTCCGCTGCGTCCTGTGCTGCAGCGTCCTGCTCGCGCAGTTCCACCAGTGCCTGCACCGTGTACCGGGCCTTCATGCCGTCGTAGTCATCATCCGACAGCTTGCCCGTCTCGCGATCGAACTCGATCTCGCGCAGCGCCTCGATGGCGGAGCCTGGCACCGGCTCATCATCGATCTCGAGCTTCGGCCGCGTGCGATGTGCCGCGCGAACTTCATTCGGCGGATCATCACTGAAGACTGGTGCCAGCACGATCGCGAGTGCGATCAGCGCCAGCGCGATACCGACGATGAAGGGCGCACTGGTGCCGGACAGCAGAGCGTTCACCTGGGCGCATCTCCGCGGATTGCCGCCTGCAGGCGACGCAGCTCGTCGTCCGTGCCTGCTGGCGCACTGCCGCCAATTGGCAGCACCGAGTTCGAGACCACTGCCGGTGTCGCACGTTCCGTCTCACGCTTCCAGCGGCGCAGCAACGACACCAGCATCGTGCCGCCGATGCCCACCGTGAGGAACGGCACGAGGTAACCGGCAATGTTGAAGCCTTCCTTCACCGGTGCCATCAGCACACGCTCGCCGTACACCGTGGTGAACGCCGCCACGATCTCGTCGGCGCTGTAGCCACCGGCAATCAGGCGCACCACGTCGGAATGCATGGCCGGACTGATGCCGCAGGCGAAGTCGGTCGTGCGGCAGGTGAACACGTCCAGCTTGCACGGACAGGCGCACTTCAATCCGCGCTCCAGTTCGTCACGATCCAGCTGCGCGACGAGCGGCTTGGCGCCGGGCTTCCTGGGCAGCGAGACCGGCTTGTATGCACTGGCCGACATCTCGATGTTCGCCGCACCCTGCGCCGATGCAGCAGCGGACTGCGCGCGCAGCAAGGGAGCGAACACCACACAGGCCGCCATGAACGAGCCGGCCCGAAGCAGGTCACGTCGCGTGCTGTCGATGGTGGTGACGACGATCGTGTCGACGATGGGGTCAACGCTGGAGTCGGTGAGGCTCATCGTGCCCCCATGCCTGCCGCGACAGGGTCTGCCGACTCCGAGCCCGGCGTCAGCACGGTCACATATCCACCCTGCCGCTTCTTCTCCGCCTGCGGCCACATCACGATCAGGCCACCGATGGCCATCACCATGCCGCCATACCAGACCCACCAGACCAGCGGATTGAAACTCAGGCGCATCTCCGCCTGGTCGGGACCGATCATGCCGGAGAACACGAGATACACATCCTGCATCGTGGTCTCGTACAACCCCACCTCCGTACTCGGCTCGAAGGTCGGCTGGTCGTTGCTGTCCACGTGCTGTCGCTTCTCGCTGCTCAACACCTGCATCGGCAGGCCATCTCGCGTGACGGCGAGACCAACCGCCGTGACGTAGCGATTGAGCCGCTTGTACTCGCTCACGCCCTGACTGGTGAACGTCCACTTGTGACCAAACGGGTCGGTTGCTGCGAACGTCTCACCTGTCTTCAGCGAGATGTCGAATTCCTTCTTGAATGCAAAGCCCGCGAATGCCGCGAAGATCATCGCCACACCAAGGTGCACGATGTAGCCACCGTAACGGCGCCGGTTGTTGCCGACCAGGCGCAGGCTCGCAAGCACCACGTTCTCTGCATACATGCGCATGCGGGCACGCGTGCCCTTGAAGAACTCCTGCGAAATGGTACCCACCACGAAGCCCACGAGGATGTAGGCGATGATCGGGTAGAACGCGCGCATGCCCAGCGCAATGAGAATACCACCCGTCACGAGTCCGGCGGCGACAGGAAACATGAACTGTCGGCGCACGTTCTCCACGCTGGCGCGGCGCCAGGCGATCAGCGGACCGATGCCCGTGAGCGCCAGCAGGCCGAGGCCCAGCGGCACGTTCACCGAATTGAAGAACGGAGGGCCGACGGTGATCTTGGTGCCGCGCACCGCCTCGCTGATGATCGGAAACAGCGTGCCCCAGAGCACACTGAATGCAATGCCGACGAGCACGAGATTGTTGTACAGGAACGCGGCCTCGCGGCTCACCATGCTCTCGAGCTGCGCCTTCGCTTCCATGTCCTTCAGGCGCGTCATCACGAGGATGGTCGTCGCAACGAAGATCAGGATCAGAAACGTCGAGAAGTAGTTGCCGATGGGGCTCTGCGCGAAGCTGTGCACGCTCTCGATCACGCCGCTGCGTGTGAGGAAGGTGCCGAGGATGCTGAGCAGGAAAGCCGCAACCACGAGGGTCACGTTCCACTTGCGCAGCATGCCGCGCTTTTCCTGGATCATGATCGAGTGCAGGAACGCCGTCTGGCAGAGCCACGACGTGAGCGGTGCATTCTCGACGGGATCCCACGCCCAGTAACCGCCCCAGCCCAGTTCCACGTACGCCCACCACATGCCGAGCACCAGGCCGATCGTCAGGAAGAACCAGCTGATCAGGCTCCAGCGACGGATCGCGGCCAGCCATTCCGTGTCGAGCCGACGGGTGACCAGCGCACCGATCGCGAACGCGAACGGAATCGAGGTGCCCACCCAACCCAGGTAGAGCATTGGCGGATGAATGGCCATGCCCGGATTCTGAAGCTGCGGATTCAAGCCGCGTCCGTCAGCCGGCACCCACTCCATGCGATCGTAGGGATTGGCTGCGAAAAGAATCGTGCCGATGAAGAAAACGAGGATTACGCCCAGTGTCCCGGTCACCCATGGCATCAGGTCGCGATTCTTCGTGCGATTCGCCACCACGGCAATCGTGGTGAACACCGCGAGGATCAGCGCCCAGAACAACAACGAGCCTGACTGGCCGGCCCAGAACGCGCTGAAGAGATACACCTTCGGCAGGTTCGAGCTGGTGTAGCTCGCCACGAATTTCAGGGAGAAGTCGTGCGTGAAGAGCGCCGTCCACAAACCGATGCTCGCCATCACCACGAAGAAGAGCGTGGCGTACGTCGCCCGCTCGCCGCTCATCACCAGCTCGCTGCGGCGCGTCGCACCGCCCGCGTAACTCACCGTCGTCATCCAGATCGCCATCAACAACGACACCCAGAGCGACAATTCACCAAGAAGGATCACGTCTGGGGCGCCGGACTGGGGCCTTTCGGAACATCGGCTGGGTGACCGCCCTGCTGACCGGGGCCATATCCCGGCTTGCCTGGCGCGTTTTCATATCGCGACGCGCACTTGGCGAGGAGCACTGTGGCCTGGAACGTGTTGCCCGCATCGAGCCGTCCTTCCACCACCACGTCCACGCTGTCCGTGAAGGTGTCCGGAATGATGCCCTTGTAGACCACGGCAAATCGCGCCGTGCTGCTTGGCATGGTGTCACGCATCATGAAGCGCACTTCCTTGTTGCCCGGCGACTTCACGATGCTCCCCGGCACGACACGCCCGCCGACCTTCATTCCGTTCTCGCGAAATGAATCGTCAGCCGCGAGGCGTTCGGCGAGTTCGTGCGGCGTGAGATAAAACTGGGCCGTGGCGGCCGTGCTCTTGGCAGCCAGAAAACTGGCCGTACCAAGAATGAGGAGCCCGCCAAGCAGAAATTTCGAACGCGTATTCATGAGATCGGCCATGCTGAGGAGCGACGCGAGGCGCGCTGATCGCGCCCGCCAAGCCAGAACTGCTGATGCTACACCTGCTGGTCACGTAACGCCGCATACCGGCGCACACGTGCCATGATCGATTCGAGTTCCGTCTCGGCGCGCGACCGTTCGTCGGTGGTCATCGTCGACGGATTGGCACTCAGCCCGCGGACCCGTTCGAGCATCTCGTCGATGAGCGCACGCAACACGAGATTCGCCCTCCGATCGCCTGCACTCTCTACTGTCGAGATGACCCTGCCTCCACTGGAGGTCGTGTACCTGAGCCCGCAGCACGGGGTTCCGTTCGCTGCCTCGGGAATATACCTCCGGATTCCGTCCCGGCGAGCCACGCAAACGCTGGCTGTGGCAGTTACGCGCGGCGCTGGGTGAGTGGAGAGCAATTGCCGGCCATGATCCCGAAGCGCACGGCCGTCACGCGACGCCGGTGGTCATGCCTCGCTGGCCGCGCTGGCGTCGTCGAACGCCGCCGCGATGTCACCTAGGCCCGTGTCGCCGGCAGGCCGCATGCGGCCGGACTGCCGGCTCAGACCGCGCGTTTCGTCGCCGCTGCACGTGAACGGTCGCTGGCGGCCAGAGGCCGCGTCGCATCGGCTGCATCTGCGACAGGACGTCGGGCGAATCAATCTGGCAATCTGCCGCCGGTATTATTTCAAGCGGCAGTCACCATGCGTTCGGGAGGCAGGGACATCCCGGACGCACGCTTCCCGGCCCCATACTCCACGCGATGACCTGGTTCACCCGCCTCACCCGTCCGGTCCCGCTCCCGCATTGGTCGGCCGACCTGCTCGTGCTCATTCCACGCCTCGTCTGCGGCTACCTGCTGACCAAGGAATTCGGCGCTCCCAAGTTCGGCCTGCCATGGTCGCCGCCGGACAACAACCTTGGCATGTTCGAGGTTGCGTACTGGTTTCCGAACGATGTGCGCGCGTACGGCGGCATCTTTGCGCTCGCGCCCGCATTCTTTGCGTGGATGGGCGCCTTCGCGGAAGGCGTGGGCGGCATCTTCCTGCTCTCGGTCTGCAGGTGCGTCTCTTCTCGTTCCTGATCGTCTGCACGATGCTGGTGGCGATCTTCGTGCAGCAGATCAACAACGGGCTCTGGGCCGTGCTGCCGGGAGCCGGATTTCTGTGGGTGGGCCTGTATGGCATGGCGATCGGCTCGGGACGGTTCGGGCTCGACTATCTCCTGATGCGCGGACGGGCGCGATGATCCCCCGAATCGCGGTTGTCGCCTGCGTGGCCGTGTCACTCGCCGGCTGCGTGCAGAAGACGTACGATCGCACCGTCATCTACGAACTCGATGTTTCAGCCGCGGACAGCATCACGAGCGTCGGCGCCCGCGGCAGCGACAAGCCGCTCTCGTGGGACGAGGATCTCGCGCTGACGCCGGTCGTGAAGGATTCGCTCTACCGGCTCGTCGTGACGTATCGCACCGGCTACCTCGTCACGGAAACGAAGTTCGCCGTGAACGGCAAGCTGGAACTGCACGACAAGCCGAATCGGCGCATCGAGTTCATGGGCGGTGACACCACGATCTACCGCGCGCGTTTCAACCAGACGCCCTGACGCCCGCGTCTCACCGCTGGCCGTCGCGCGCCCAACCCAGCGCGGCGCGCACGGCCCGCTGCCAGCCGACGTATGCCACACGTGCGTCGGCCACGCCGGCGCCCGGCGTCACCACCGACACGCGCTGCGCCTGACGGAACTGCGCCGCTGAACTCCAGACGCCGGTGTGGAGCCCCGCCAGTCCGGCGGCGCCCAACGCCGTGGACTCCAGCATCGCGGGCTTCTCGATCGGCACGCCCAACACATCCGCCTGGAACTGCAGCAGCCAGGCGTTACCGGCCGCACCGCCGTCCACGCGCAGCGCATCCAGCGTCACACCACTGCGCGCCTGCATCGACTGCATCACGTCGGCGGTGCCATAGGCCATCGCTTCCAGCGCGGCACGCACGATGTGCGCGCGTGTCGTACCACGGGTGAGCCCCACCAGCATCCCGCGCGCTTCGGCTTCCCAGTGCGGCGCGCCGAGACCCGTCAGCGCCGTCACGAAGTAGACACCATCGTTGCTCGTCAGCCCGCTCGCCAGCGCTTCCGTCTCGGCGGCCGTCGCGATCAGGCCCAGGCCATCACGGATCCACTGAACCGCCGCGCCGGCGATGAAGATTGCCGCTTCCAGCGCATAGCACGGACCGCCATTCGCATCGCACGCGATCGTCGTCAATAGTCCATCGCCAAGCGTCGGGCGCTTCGTGCCGGTGTTCATGAGCATGAAGGCACCGGTGCCGTAGGTGTTCTTGGCCTCGCCCGGCGCCACGCACCCCTGACCGAACAATGCCGACTGCTGATCGCCGGCCACGCCGGTGATCGGCAGTGCGAGCCCGAGGTGCCGCGCCGATGCCACGCCGAAATCACCGCGCGACGTGCGCACTTCCGGCAGCATCACGCGCGGCACGCCGAACAGCATGCACAACTCGTCGCTCCACGCATGCGCATCGATGTCATACAGCATCGTACGGCTGGCGTTGGTGGGATCGGTGGCGTGCACTGCACCGTCGGTGAGCTGCCAGATCAGCCACGTGTCCACCGTGCCTGCAAGCAGTTCGCCGTTCATCGCCCGCCGGATCAGGCCATCGTTGCTGCGCAGCAGCCACTCGATCTTCGTGGCGCTGAAATACGCATCGAGCACGAGTCCTGTCCGTTCCGCGATGAATTGCCTCGAACCGGCCAGCGCCACGCAACGATCAGCCGTGCGACGATCCTGCCAGACGATTGCGCGATGTACCGGCACGCCTGTCGCCTTGTCCCACACGACCACCGTCTCGCGCTGATTGGTGATGCCGATGCACTCCGGCACGACGGCGGCCGCGGCCAGTGCCTCGCGCGCAGCATCCAGCGTGGCGCGCAGCAGGTCTGCCGGCTCGTGTTCCACCCAGCCAGGCTGCGGAAAGTGCTGCTGAAACTCGCGATACCCGCGTCCCAGCACCCGTCCATCGGCGGAAATCACCAGCGCGGTCGACCCGGTCGTTCCCTGGTCGAGGGCAAGTACGGAGCGCATTCAGTCAGTGAAGTGATAAGGTGGATGAAACACACCGGCATCGGTGACGATCGCGCTCACGAGTGCGGCCGGTGTCACGTCGAACGCAGGATTGTGCACCGCAACGGTGCCCGGCGCGGTCTGCACGCCCGCATGCATGCGCACCTCGCTCGCATCCCGCATCTCGATCGGCATCGAGGCCCCGTTCGGCGCCTGCGGATCGAGCGTGGAGGTCGGCGCGAGTACGTAGAACGGTATGCCGTGATGTAACGCCAGCACCGCGAGGCCGTAGGTGCCGATCTTGTCCGCGACGTCACCATTGGCGGCAATGCGATCGGCGCCGACCAGCACTGCATCAATGCGGCCGTCACGCATCACGCTGGCTGCCATGCCATCGGTGAGCAGCGTGACGGGAATGCCCGCGCGATCAAGTTCCCACGCGGTCAGCCGCGCGCCCTGCAGCAGCGGACGCGTCTCGTCGGCAAAGACGGTGATCGCATCGCCACGCGCATGCAGCGTGTACACCGGCGCGAGTGCGGTGCCGATGCCGGCGGGGGCGAGTGCCCCGGCGTTGCAGTGCGTGAGCACGCGCATGCCACCGCGCAGCAGCGTCGCACCGTGCATGCCGATACGCTCGCACATCGCGACGTCGTCGTTGCAGATCGCGATCGCCTCATCGCGCATCGCGCCGGCGCGGATGCCCGGCGCGGCGCCGCCCACCTGCCCCGCCGCCAGCACGCGGTCTACGGCCCACGCCAGGTTCACCGCCGTGGGGCGCGCACTGCGCAGCGCATCGGCCGCCTGTGCCACCGCCGCATCGAACGTCGCCGGTGACGCCAGCGCCGCTCGCGTGGCAATCACGGCGAGCCCGATGGCACCCGCCACACCGATCGCCGGCGCACCCCGCACGCGCAACGACTGGATCGCCTCCACCATTTCGTGCAGTTCCGTGAGTGACAGCTCGACCAGGGCCAGAGGCAGCTGCGTCTGGTCGATGATCGTCAGCGCGTCACACGCCGCGGCGCAGGTGACGGCGGACACCACCGAAGATCGAGGCGCGTGCATGTCGACCCGATCAGCGTGCGCACTGCGGATACGACGGATCGGCCCCGCCGATCGCCGGCCGGTCCTTCCGCGTCGCAATCGCCATCATCACGTCATGGATGAACCGCCCCAGTCGCGCTGCGTGTTCATACTCGATGTACTGCGGCTCGTCGGTGAGCTGGTGGTAGTCCTGCGCATAGCCAAGCGAGAAGTAGGTGACCGGGATATCCTTGCGCACGTAGCTCACCTGGTCGCTGCGGCAGAAGCGATTGAGCGGGTTTGCAGTCACGTCCCACGACTTGTCGATCGCCATCACCTCGGTGCGCGTGGCGTTCACCGAGTCGATGATGTCGCCGAACTCGCGCGAGAGGCGACGCGCACCGAGCGTCTGCACGGAGGCCGGCCCGCCGAACTTCACCTGATCCACGCGCCCTTTGCCCAGCATGTCCATGTTATGTGCGGCGACGATGGAGGTCAGCGGCACCGTGGGATGATCCACGAACCATGCGGAGCCGAGCAGCCCCGCTTCTTCGCCTTGGTGCGAAACGAAGATGATCGAACGCTTCGGCGTTTCGGCCGCAAACTGCTCGGCAATTTCCAGCAGCACGACGGTGCCGGAGCCATCGTCGTCGGCGCCGTTGTAGATCGAGTCGCGGCGCGCCGGACGCACGCGGCGTGCGGCGGCGATCAGCGAGTCGATGCGCTGCTGCTGCTGTGCCGTCGGCATGCAGGCAGAATCGTTGGCGCCCTGCGGACGCGTGACCGTGTTGACCGCGCGCAGCGAGTCGTGATCCACGGCGACCGGGCTGGTACCAACGTGATCGTTGTGTGCCCCGACCAGCACGTATTCCGAGGCGAGCGCCGGATCGGAACCCGGCAGCACCGCGACGACGTTGCGCGCCGGCGCTGCCGACGGCGTCCATGCGTATGTCCAGGTGCCCGACACCGGCGCACCGACGGTGCCGACGTCCAACTGCTCCACACTGCTCGCGAAGAGCTGCGCCGCGACAGCGGCCGAGATGGTTGCGACGCCGACGCCATTCGTGATTGCGTTGGGACGCATGGACGCACGCGATGCGAATGCCGCATTGATCGCGGCCTGCCCTGCTGTCTCCAATCCGATGATCAGCACGCCCGCAGCGCCGGCGTCCTGCGCACGCGTGTCACGCACCCCACCGCCACCGGCCGCACGACGCACTGGCGCGCGGCCCGATGCTTCAGCGGCAATCACCGCAGCGGCGCCGAACATGTCAGGACGTGCATCACAACTGAGGAACGACACGGGTGCACCGCTCGACGCGCCCACCACCTGCGCTGCCGGTGCCGCGCGAAAGACCACGACCTTGCCGCGAACCTGTGCGGCATTCAATGCCACGCTCGTATCGCCCCAGCGCCCGCCGAACACCGTCGGCACGTTCTCCAGGTTCGCCTGTCCCGCGATGCGCATCGGGGCCGACGGTGCCATGGGAATCCAGTCCTGTCTCGCACGAAGCGCCGCGCCGCGCACGCTCAGGCGCGATGCGATGCTGTCGAAGCCCACGGGCCCAAATGGCAGCACCTGAAAGTACGTGCCGCTGTCACCCGCCGGCTTCAAGCCGAGCCGGCGAAATTCGCGCGCGATGTACTCTGTGCCCTTCACGTTGCCGGTCTCGCCGATGCGGCGGCCCTGCATGGAGTCGTGCGCGAACTGGTAAAGTCGCGTGCGAAGGTCGTTTGCGGTGATCTCCGACTGCGTCGGTCGTGGCGCCCATGTCGCCGGCCCTTCGTCCGGCCAGACCGTGCGAGCTGACGCGGGGCGCCGTGCCGACGTCTTCCTGTCCTGCGCCTCCAGCGGCGCGGCGATGGTCGTGCTCCAGAGCGCAGCGGCAAGGAGGCCGGACGAGATGGCGGTCGAACGAGTCACGGAAGCTCACTGGTTGGCATGACCGGCCCGCGCAGAATTCCGGGCCGCACAATTCGCGTCGCGCACACGGATCCGTGGCGGCACGAGGATAGTAATCGCATGCCGTGCTGGTGGTCGACGCGCGTTGCCGACGTCAGGCCACGTTGCCGCGCCCCAGATTACGGAATCACCGGAGCGCGCACGAGCTTGAACATGAACGTCTGCTCCACATGCTGCGAGACACGTTTCGGGCCGATGCTGGCGGGGCGGAACTTCATGCGTGGGAGCGCCATCCGCACCGCCTCGGTGAATGCGGGCTCGTTCGTCTCGATCACGGCGAATGTGCCCTCGGCTGCGTGCCCTGTCGAGTCGATGATGAAGCGCACACGTGCCTGCCCCTCAATCCGCAGTGCGAGCAGGGAATCGGGATAGGTAGGGCCAATGCTGTCGGGATCACGCTGCGCCGCGACATCCACTTCGAGTTCGCTGAACGCTTCTGCAGGCTGCGCCTCCTCCAGTGCCGGCATCACGTCGGCCACGACGATTGGTTCGCGCGTGTCGCTGACGGTGCCGCCCTTCTTCGCCTCGGTGGCGGCAAGCACGAAGCGACCGCCAAGCCCGACGTAGCTGATGCGCTCCTGCACGGGGTGCGCTCGCTGCTGCATGAGCGGATACAGGAAACGCGACGCGACCAGCGGATCGTGACTGGCATCCGGCAGCGGTGGCATGGCCAATGCCACCATGCCCCACGTGAGCACTGCGTGTGACACGACGCTCACGCCGCCAAACCAGCGCGTCGCGGGGCCTGTCGTGCACGGCGTCGTGGTGCGCGCCAGTACCTGCCGGATGCGACGATGCGCCAGGCGCGATCGCACCGACAGGTGCCGCGCAGCAAACCGAAGAGACATGAAACCAGACCTCCCAGCTGACGAAACATCCGCTGCGCAGCGGCGCGGCATTCTTTACACATCTAAGTATTAAGGCCGGGACGGAACACAGCCAGTGTGTCAAGACGGACGCGACCATAATGCAATCCGAACGTTGCACGGGCCAGCTGTGGTGTGACGGTACATTCCGGTCCACACCATCCCGACCGCGGGACCGTGCCTCCCCTGACCTCCCGCTCTGCAATGCCCTACGAGTTTCTGCTGTACTCGGTCGCCGATCGCGTCGCGACGATCACCGTCAATCGTCCCGACAAGCTGAACGCGCTCAGCACCGCCCTCATTCTCGAGCTTGGTGCCGCGATCGACGAGGCAGTTGCCGACGACGGCGTGGGCGGCGTGATCCTCACCGGCGCGGGGCGCGCGTTCATTGCGGGCGCTGACATCAGCGAACTGGCAGGCCAGACACCCATGACCGCCTTGGCCCGCTCGACCCGCGGCCAGGAGATCTTCGGGCGTTATGAACGGAGCCCGAAGCCGGTGATTGCCGCCGTGAACGGGTTCGCCCTCGGCGGCGGCTGCGAACTGGCGATGGCCTGCCACCTCCGGATTGCGGGCGAGTTCGCGAAGTTCGGCCAACCGGAAGTGAAGCTCGGCATCCTGCCTGGCTACGGCGGTACGCAGCGCCTGCCGCGACTCGTGGGCACCGGCCGCGCACTGCAGCTGCTGTTGACCGCCGAGATCATCGATGCGGCCGAGGCATACCGCATCGGGCTCGCGAACAAGGTGGTGCCGAACGCGGACCTCATCGCGACGGCAACGACCATGCTGCAGCAGATGATGGCCAACGGTCCGCTGGCCGTTCGCTCCTGCATCGAGGCAGTGATCCGCGGCCAGGACATGTCGCTGGGCGATGCGCTCGCATTCGAAGCGGCACACTTCGGCGTGCTGTCGTCCACGACCGACATGAAGGAAGGGATGATGGCTTTTCTCGACAAGCGCGCACCCGAGTTCACGGGCGCGTGAACAGTTCCGTGATTGCGGAGGCAGTGCGCGACGGTGCCCCTGTGGTGAAGTCGGTGCGTGTGCAGGCACTGACGCTCACCAGCTTCCGCAACTACGAGCGCGCGTCGCTCACATTCCGCACTGAGGGCGCGGCACTGCTCGGCGACAACGGACATGGCAAGACGAATCTGCTCGAGGCGATCTACTATCTCGAGTTGTTTCGCAGCGCGCGCGGCGCGCGTGACCGTGATCTCGTGCGCTTCGGCGACGCGGGTTTTCACGTCGTCGCTGAACTCGATGGTTCGCCGCGTGGCGCTTTGCGCATCGCGGCCGGCTACGACGCCGCAACGCAGAAGAAGAAGGTCAGCGTGGACAACGTGGAGGTCACGCGGCTGAGCGATGCGATCGGCGCGGTGCCGGCAGTGCTCTTCTCACCGGCAGATGTTGCGCTGGTGCGCGGCGCGCCCGCCGAACGCCGGCGATTTCTGGATGTGATGCTCGCGCTGGCGGACCGCGGATATCTGCTGGCGCTGCAGCGCTATCGGCAGGCGCTGGCGCAACGCAATGCGGCGCTGCGCGCGTTGAACGGTCATGCGCGTGATGCCGAGTCACTGGATGCGGTGGCCGCATTTGAACCGGCGCTGGCCGATGCGGGCGCAATCATGCTGACGAAGCGACATGCATGGGCGGCCGATGCGGCGCCCGCGTACGCAGACACGCTGGACGCGATCGGTGAGCGCACGAGTGTCTCGCTGTCACTCAAGCGCAGTGCCGCCGGCAAGGTGGACGATTCCGAGATGGCAGCATGGCTCCGCACGACCTTCGCCGCGCAACGTGCGCACGACGTGCGGCGCGGCACCACGCACACTGGTCCGCATCGCGATGAGGTGCAGCTGCTGCTCGATGGTCGTGACCTGCGCAGCTTCGGCAGCAACGGGCAGCAGCGCAGTGCGGCCATTGCGCTGCGCATGCTCGAGGCGCGCACGCTGCACAGCGCGCTCGGCACCGCGCCGCTGCTGCTGCTGGACGATCCGTTCGCCGAGCTCGATGCCGATCGCAGCGCGCGCATCTTGGGACTGCTCGGAAGTCGCGGACTGGGACAGGTCGTGCTGGCCGTGCCACGCATCGAGGACATTCCTCGCGCGCTCACCGGATTGCAGACCGTGCGCGTGCATCAGGGAACGTTGAGGCCCGACGCATGAGCATGCCGCCGAAGAAGAGTCAGCCCATGAGCATCGCCGACGTGATGGCGCAGGTGCT
>JACMPK010000177.1 GCA_014377535.1 Gemmatimonadaceae bacterium | reverse complement strand
GTCGACGGCAACACGCGCACGGGACTCGCCTGCGTGCTGGTAGTTCCGGGGCGGAACGGCGCAGCGTTGCGTGTCGATGCTGCGCACTCGCACGCACGGGTGATGCGCGTCGCCGTCGATCAGGCGGACGCTGGCGAGGTGGCGACGTACCGTCGCGAGCGACTCTCGTAAACGTGTCTCGACCGAAGTGCTCTCTCGGTTGTCGACGCTCTAGTGATGTTGCGCGAGCTCACGGCGCAGAGAAAGACTAGCGCGTGACGCACGTCCGCTCCACAGTCGCGCGCGCAACTTCGCGTCGCCCCCAAATGATTCAGTCTGGTGACAAACGCAAAGATGCTTCCGGATGTTTCGTAGCCCACGTCGTTCTCCATGTGTTGCATAAAACCCTTCGCGCATGCGGGTAAGGCAGACACTTCTCGCACAGTGCAGACAGAACGTTCGCAGCCCGGCAAAGCATCGCGATAGCACTTGGTAGCAGTCAGTGTATCAGATGAACTGCGCGGATCGCGCAACGACAACGCACCTCGAGCTGCGAAACGGCACTTCGGAACTTTGCTGACGCAGCATGTCTTTGGATGGCACGCGTCGGTTCATCACTGTGATGCTCACGAAACGCGTGGCGGTGCGTCGCGCCGGAATCTGTCCGTGCCGATGCCTCTGCATTCCACAGGGCTTACGGAGTTGCAACGATGTTAGCGATGACAGTGGGGCAATACAGTTTCGTGTACAATGCGTTTTCGTTTGCGTTCGCGACGCTCGCAGCCGCGACAATCTTCTTCTGGCTGGGACGAAGCCAGGTCAGCGCGCAGTATCGCACCGCGCTGACGGTGACGGGGATGGTCACGTTCATCGCGTCCTACCATTACTTCCGCATCTTCGAGAGCTGGACTGCCGCGTACAACATCGTCGACGGTACACTCGTCGCATCCGGTGCCGTGTTCAACGACGCTTACCGCTACGTGGACTGGCTGTTGACCGTGCCCTTGCTGCTGGTCGAACTGATTCTGGTGATGGGATTGAGTCGCCAGGAAACGATCAGCCGTGGCTTTCGCTTGGGCGCGCTGGCGGCGCTGATGGTGGCTCTCGGCTACCCTGGCGAAGTCGCCACCGAGGTGGGTACGCGCTGGGCGTGGGGTATCGCGTCCATGATCCCGTTCGTGTGGATCGTAGTGGAGCTTTTTGGGGGTCTCTCGAAGTCGATTGCTGCGCAGCCCGAAGATGCGCGTGGACTCGTGAAAACGGCACGCTGGGTCACCGTGTTGTCGTGGTCGTTCTATCCGGTGGTCTATTTTGCCGGTGCGATTGGCCTCGAAGGCGCCACGGCGAAGACCGTTGTGCAGGTGGGATACACCATTGCCGACATCGTGGCCAAGGCTGGCTTCGGCGTGTTGATCTACATGATCGCGGTGCGGAAGAGCCCGGCGCCTGGCGTCGCGTTAGACGCGCGCTTGGCAAACGCATAACGTAGGGAGAAACAGGAGACGTCTGGGCGCTCGCGCGCGAGCGCTCTGGCGTGACACTTTTGTGCCGTCGTTCATCTGAACTGGAGTGGTTGTGCGTTCCAAGCGTATGCCTCGGAATCCGCGAGCGGATGTCGATGTGCTCGTCATCGGTGGTGGTGCAGCCGGATTGTCATTGGGTCGGCGTGTAGCACAGTCGAGGAGCCGTCGCAGCGTTCTCATTCTCGAAGGTCGAGACGACTACAGTGACGATCGAACGTGGTCGTTCTGGTCGGACGCGACGCACGATTTGCGGCACATGGTCAGGCAAGAGTGGCGTCTGTGGCGCTTCGATGATGGAGCGTCACCACGCGATCATGGCGTCCCTGGCCAGACGTACCAGACAATCCGTGGCCTCGATTTTTGCAACGACGCTCGCCACGTCATCGAACGCCCAGGTTCGGTGGAGTTGCAGCTGGGCGTGCGTGTGTCCGGCCTGCGCGCGGTGCACTCCGACGCGTGCGGTTCCCGCGTGGCCGTCGAGACCAACGCAGGTCCATTGGTCGCTCGCCATGTCATCGATACTCGACCGCAATCGGGCCCGGCGCTGCTGTTTCAATGTTTCGCCGGCGCGGAAGTCAACCATGGCGGTCTGCTGGCTCATCCACATGACGTGGCCGGACTCATGACGCGGATGCGGGCAGATGAGCACGGATTCGCGTTCACCTATGTGCTGCCGTTCACGGCGACGACGGCGCTCGTCGAATTTACTCGCTTCAGCCGTCGGGCGTTGTCGCCGTCACAACTCGCTCAGGAGCGTGATGCCGAACTTTGCGCGCTCGGCCTCGGCATGTCCCGCGTGGTCCGAGAGGAGCACGGCGTGCTGCCGATGGGATCGTACGGAGATCCTGCTGCAGTGCCTGCGGGGGTGGTGATCGCGGGGAATGGCGGCGGCGCGATCCGTCCGTCGACGGGCTACGCGTTCATGCGCATTCAGCGGTGGGCGCTGGACTGCGCGTCGCGGCTGGCTCGCGGCGCGGCGCCGGTTGGTCACCCACGCGACGGCGTGGTGCAACGGCAGCTGGACCGGATCTTCCTACAGGTGCTGAGGGAAACACCGGAACGAACCCCCGAATACTTCATGGCGCTCGCCTCGCGAGTGTCCCCCGAACGTCTGCTTCGGTTCCTCACCGATCGCGCGACACCGCTCGACATGGCCGCACTGGTGGCGAGCTTGCCGATAGTACCGTTTCTCAAGCAGTTACCAGCTTCCGGCGCCGATGTTGCGGCCGACTCCAGTCAAAGCGGTGCAGCGCGTTCACACCCGGTAACAGCAGCACGGTTACGCGTGTCTTCAGCTGCGCACGCGAGATGATGCCGCGTGAGGCGGATCGACTTGTCGCTCCGGCCGAGCTGCGGCGACGTGGCGGTCCAACGTGGCCTGCTCGCGCCGCCACGCAGGCTCACCGGATGCCGATCGAAAGCTATCTCTTCATCACAGTTGCGGTCGCGACATCGCTGCTGTTCGTACTGCTCAACCCGCAAACGTTAGGCGCGGGTCAGATCGCCGTCATGAGCGTGGTGGTAGCAGTGTTGGGCCTGCCGCACGGCGCGCTCGACCCGCTGATGGCCCATCGATTAGGGCTGTACCATGGTCCTCTGTCGCTCCTGCTTTTCTTCATCGGGTACTCTACCCTGAGCGCGCTGATCGTGGGCCTCTGGCTGCTCACACCTGTTGCGTCGTTGGTCGGCTTTCTGGTGATCTCGGCCGCACATTTTGGTAGCGACTGGAATTCCAAGCGTCCCGCTGCGATCCGCATTTTCACGGGTTTAGCTTTGCTGAGTCTGCCAGCGATTCGCGACGCAGAACAGGTGGCGCAGCTTTACGTCATTCTTTCTGGGCCAGACGCGGAAATCGTCGCATCGTGGCAGGCGGCCGCAGGGCCCGTTTTTCTCGTAGCCATGCTCATGGCGGCCGCCATCGCGAGTCGTACGCGTCTGTACGAAGGCGTGGAACTCTTCATGGCCGCCACGCTCGCGCTGACCACGCCACCACTGGTGTTCTTCACGGTGTACTTCTGCCTGTTGCATAGCGCGCGTCATCTGCGCGAAGGATTTGCCACGGAGCGGGACGCGCTCCGTCGCCCGGCAGGGCGGGCCCTCTTTGGGGGGGCTGCGCTCGCACCTGTGCTCGTCGCCGTCATGTTGCTGTTGGGCGATGCGCCTGCGGTGCTCGACCAACGGTTGCTGAAAATTGTCTTCATCGGACTGGCCGCGCTCACGGTGCCGCACATGGTTGTCGTAACGATTGGCGCGCGAGCCGCGCGGCGTGCCCGGGCCGCCGCCTAGCCTTCAGGCGTTGGAATGCTGGTGATTCATGTACCCGTGTGGACGGTTTTCGTCGCTAGTTGGTGTCGTCCTGCGGTTCTTTTCGGATGGCCGGACCACGCGTTTGATTCACTCGCGCGCTGCGCCGGCACTGCGAGGTGACGCTGCGATTAGACTCGCAGTCCACGAAGACGGAGTCCACGATGCCCTGCGGGGACAGAGTCAACCCGCGTCGCACACGCAACGCTGCCTGCGCATTTGCGACGTTGCGTTATGCGACTTCGTACACGGAGACCGTCACCGTGCGGATTGATTTCGAGAGATGCGGCCGCGTCGCTTCCGACGTGCGTCAGCGCTCGGCGTCGTTGGCCAGCACCACCGCCGCATTGCGCTGTAGCCCCGAGCACTTCGACCGCTTCATCGGCGACTTCCGGAACGCCGCGCTGAACGCGTCCTGATCCAGCGCCAGGATATTCCGCGCCAGCGTGATCGAGTCTTTGCCGGCAATGAATTCCCGCGCCCGAAACGGCGAATCCTCCGCCAACTCCTGCAAGAACTTCACGTTCCATGGACACACGCTCTGGGAGATGTGTCGGTATACCCGTTTTGAAATACCTCTCGAAACGGGGTGGCAGACGGTAGCCCGGCGAGACCACGAGCGCTCGAACTTTCCCCGACGACCCGCAAACGGAGCCGCGGCCATGTGACCGTGCACCCGCGCGCCTGCCCGGCTCCTGCGTTGACTTTCCTGGGTGTCAGTTCAAGATTCATGAAACGTGAAGATGCCACCACTCCGGCGTTCCTCTGATCCATGCCGCCCCTCAAGCCCCAGGATATTGCGGTCGCACTGCAGCTGGCCCTCACGCCCGGACCGACGTACGCCGCGCTCGCAGCGGCGACCGGGATCAGCCAGGGTGAGGTGCACAATGCCGTCCGCCGCCTGCGTGGTGCTCGGTTGGTGCTGGCGGACGTGACGCAGGTCCACGGCCCGGCACTGCTGGAGTTCCTGGGCTCTGGTGTCCCATACGCATTCCCCGCGGACGCCGGTGCTGAGTCCCGTGGTGTGCCCACGGCGCATGCGGCCGGCGTGCTCGGTGAGGGGTTCAGCACGACGGAGTCCCTCGTCTGGTCCAGCGTCGAGGGCCGTGTGCGTGGCGCCAGTGTGGTCCCGCTGTATGACGGGGCGGCAGCGACGGCGGCGCGGAACCCGGCGCTGTACGAATTGCTCGCACTCGTCGATGCCGTGCGCCTTGGCCGAGCGCGGGAGCGCACACGGGCGAAACAGCTGTTGCGAACGCGGATCGCCGCGGCATCAGCGCCGTCTGGGACTGCGGAGTGACCGACACGCAGCGCAGCCCAAACCGAGACCGTCTCCTGCGCACGGCGCGCCTGCTCCGACCGCTGATCGGTGAACTCGTGTTCGTCGGCGGGCAGGTCGCCGAACTGCTCGTCACTGATCCGGCCGCGGTGCGTGTCCGTCCGACGGATGATGTCGACGTGGTGGTGCCCGTCACCACGCGCACGGCATACCACGCGTTCCAGCAGCGACTGATGGCGTTGGGATTCACGCCGGACCATCGCGCGGGCGCACCGGTCTGTCGCATGCGGACGGCGGATGACCTGATCCTCGACGTGATGCCGCTCGACGAAGCGATTCTCGGTGTCAGCAACCGCTGGTATCCGTATGCATTCTCGAGCGCGGCCACGTTGACGCTCGAACCAGGGCTGGACGTGCGCATCGCCTCGGCCGCGGCATTTCTGGCCATGAAGTGGGAGGCGTTCGCGAGCCGCGGTGCTGCCGATCCAATGAGCAGTCACGATCTCGAGGACCTGATTGCTGTCGTCGCGGGTCGTGCCGGGATCGTTGCGGACGTCCATGCAGCGCCCGAAGAGATCCGGCACTTCATTCGCAAGCAGACCGCCGCGTTTCTCGCCGCGGAGTGGGCGCCGGGCATTCTGGAAGGCAATCTCCCGGATGCGCGCCGAGTACCGGGGTTGGTGGACGCGGTGTTCAGACGCTTCCAGCAACTGGCAACGCTGGACTGACAGCGCCGTGCTCTGATGTGACCACCGATACCCGCGCTGCTGAGTTGTCGTCGTGCGACGCAGCCGGCCGGGACGCTTACCGCTCAGTCATCCCGACGTTCGTGAGGACCACCGCCGCATTCCGCTGTAACCCCGCCACCTTCGCTCGCTTCATCGGCGACTTCCGGAACGCCGCGTTGATCGCGTCCTGATCGAGCGCCAGAATGTCGGTCGCCAGCGACACCGCATCCTTCCCCGCGATGAACTCCCGCGCCCGGAACGGCGAATCCCCAGCCAGCGCCTGCGAGAACTTCACATTCCACGGACAGCAGCTCTGGGAGATGTGCCGGTATACCCGTACTGAAATTCACCTGAGCACCGGTCTGCACGGCAAGCCACGAACGATGGATGAAAGTTTCGACTGGGGGCTGGAGCGGGTGCTGGATGGGATCCACTTGTATCTGCACAGCGCGTAAGTGTCGTCGTGGGGTCAGAGCCATAGGTTTCGCCCTCGCCCACCGTCTGGCGGCACAGGCCGACCGCGCCCAGCCGCAGCTGCTCGCGGCCCAGCGCAGTGAAATTGTGCATCTTGCCATGCGCTCGCCGCCGCGCGCACTAGGCGGCACAGGCGGCCTGCATGGCGGCAAGGTTTGCTTCCATCACTGCGCGACGTATCACCAGCACCGGCATGATCAGCGGTTTCACCTTGGACAGGAATAAGCCGGTTGTTTGCATGGCGTCGCCTTGCCGCGCCCCGGGGTGTGAGTCGGAAGCGCGTCACGTGTTCGATTTCTTACGGAGACTTCATGTCAGTGCAACCAGTGGTAATCATCACCGGCGCTTCTTCCGGTGTCGGCCTGTGGACGACCAAGTCCTTGGCGGATCGGGGCTGGCTGGTGATCATGGCCTGCCGTGATCTGGCCAAAGCGGAACGCGCCGCTACTGAAACCGGCATCCCGGCCGATTCGCGCCGCCTCCTGCACATCGATCTGGGCGATCAGGCCAGCGTGCGCCGCTTCGTCGATGAATTTCACGCGACCGGCCTTGCGCTCGACGCGCTGCTCTTGAACGCTGCCGTCTATCTGCCGCGCCTCGAAGCGCCGATGCGCAGCCCGGAAGGCTATGAAATCAGCGTCGCCACCAATTATTTCGGCCACTTCCTGCTCGCCCATCTGCTGATCGACGATCTGAAGAAGGCCAAGGGCCGCCTCGCCTCGCCGCCGCGCCTGATCACGCTGGGCACGGTGACCGCCAACAGCGAGGAATTCGGCGGCAAGATCCCCATTCCCGCCCCGGCCGAACTGGGGGATCTTTCCGGGCTGACCGCGGGCTTCAAGGCACCCATCGCCATGATCGACGGCAAGCCGTTCAAGGCCGGCAAGGCGTATAAGGACTCAAAGCTGGCCTGTATGATCATGAGCCGCGAGTTCCAGAAACGCTGGCGCGACACCGGCATCGTCTTCAACACGCTCTATCCCGGCTGCGTCGCCGAAACCCCACTGTTCCGCCACACGCCGCCGGCCTTTCAGAAGATTTTCCCCTGGTTCCAGAAGAACATCACCAAGGGCTATGTGTCCCAGCCGCTGGCCGGGGAGCGCACCGCGCAAGTGATCGCCGAACCCGCCTTCGCCAGTCAATCCGGCGTGCATTGGAGCTGGGGCAACCGCCAGAAGGAAGGCCGCATGCCGTTTGCCCAGCCGCTGTCAGCGCGCGGCACCAACGAGGCGCGCAATGAACGGCTGTGGGATCTGACGATGCAGGCGGTGGGCCTGGCCTGAGCCAAAAGGCCCGCGCCATCCCATTTTACGCGGCGCGGCGCAGCGATTGATAAGCCGCAGTCTGCGCCCCTCATGGACGATCGCCCGCAATCGCTCGCGCGTGTTGTCGGTTGATGGGGTCAGAGTCCATGCGCGTTCGTTTCCGAGGCAGAGTCCATTCGTGTTCGTGGACTCTGACCTCAGGACGCGTTCTCCAGCACCACCGCCGCATTCCGCTTGAGCCCAGCCAACGTCGCCCGCTTCATCGGCGACTTCC
>JACMPK010000176.1 GCA_014377535.1 Gemmatimonadaceae bacterium | reverse complement strand
GTCGCCTGCCCGGTACCGTCGTGGGTTCAGGCTCGCGACGGTTGCCGTGTCGACACGATGCACGAGGAATGCACTGTCGCTCACCTCGCCAAGCGCCGCGATCTGTACGTAGCTGAACGGGTATTGCGACACGAGCAGCCGGTACGTGTCGGCGTTCTCGCGCAACAGCGTCACGAGCTGCGAGACCTGCGTTTCTCGCACAGGATCCGGCATGCCGGGGTCAGCGCAGCGCGCCAGTTCCCGGACCACCACGCCCGACAGGCGTGCCGGCACCGGTTGCATGAGCGCCGCGACGCTCGTCGCTTGACCCGCCAGCACCTCCACGCGCCGACGCCATGGCACGAAACCGATCCGCCGGATCACCAGCTCATGCATGCCCACCGGCACGCGTCCCAGCAGGAACTGGCCGCTGGCATCGGTGAAGCGCTCGATCGACAGCGCTGGAATGCTGACCACCGCGTACGGGACCACGAGATCGGTGATCGCGGCCCGCACCGTGCCGGTCAGCCGTCCGGCAGCATCGGACGCCTGCGCCTGCACACGCAGCGCCGACCCGGTGCACAGCACGAGCACGAGCGACAGGAAGCGCAGAGTAAACATCGTGCCGGGTGTCACGGGTACATGGGAGCGTGTCTACGGAGATTTCCGTAATTAGCACCCCGCCGCGCCGCTGTCAAAGTCACGGCGTATCTTCGCTGCGCCACCACTTCCAGCCTCGAGACCGCGTCATGCCCCGTTCGCGCCACTTCCTGCACCGCGCCATGACGCCGGTCGCACTCGTCCTGCTCACCGGGTGCGTGAGCGTCCGCGCAACGGAAACGTCACCGGCAGCATCGCCCACGAGATCGGCAACCAGCGCGGTGATCTCCGCACCAGGTCGGGGTGTGAGCATTGCCGCGGAGCTGCTGCCATGGTCGCAACAGATCATCATTCGGGAAGGATGGCTCGCACGTCGTCATGCGCTGCTCCTACCCATGATGCGGCGGCACGACATCGGAATGTGGATCGTCGTCAACGAGGAGTTCCACGATGATCCACTGTCGCAGCATGTCGCGCCGCCCCGACCGTACACGGGCAATCGCGACTTCTTCGTGTTCATCGATGGCGGCGCGCAGGGCCTGAAAAAGTACGCGATCACGGGCTATACCGAGGAGAACCTCGCGCGATTCTTCGATGCACCGACCACCGAACCACGGCCGGCCAGTCTCACGCTGCGCGAGCTGTACCAGACGTGGAAGCCGAAGACGATCGGACTCGGCATCAGCGGACGTCGCGGTCAGACACGCTCACTCGGTCACGACGCCTACCTCTTCATCGCCGATGCCGTTGGCGCCGAGGGCACGGCGAAGTTCGTCAGCGCGTCGGATCTCATCGAGGAATATCTGGACACGCGGTTGCCGGAGGAGATGGAGCACTACCGCGCGGCCGTCGCCGTCACGGAGTCGATCGTGAAGCGTGCGCTGTCGGCCGATGTGATCACGCCCGGCCGGACGACGGTGGGTGACGTGCGCCGACATCTGTATGACGCCATCTGGAACGCCGGCGTGCGCACCTGGTTTCAGCCCGACCTGCGCGTGCAGCGGGCCGGCGGCGACATCGCGACATCACGCGGCTTTCTCGCCGTCGCACCGGAGGCGATCGTGATCGAGCCCGGTGACCTGGTGCACATCGACTTCGGCATCAGCTACATGGGTTTCGACACCGATTGGCAGAAGATGGCTTATGTGCTGAAGCCTGGCGAGACGGACGCACCTGCCGGGCTGCGACAGGCGCTGGCCAACACCAACACGCTGCAGGACGCGCTGATGCTGCGTCATTCTCGGCCCGGTCTCACGGGCGGTGCGGTGTTCCGCGCGACGATGACCGAGATGAAGGAGAAGGGCATCGAGGCGATGGTGTATTCGCATCCCATCGGCACGCAGGGACATGGCATGGGCGCCGGCATCGACTTCCGTGCCGCGAACCGGAGTGACACCACGGCGCTGAACAGCCGCTTGCGACTGGGCTCATACATCTCCATCGAGCTGAATACGGTCACACCGGTGGCCGAGTGGGGCGGCAAGAAGGTGTTCGTGATGATGGAGGACGATGCGTACCTCACGCCGGACGGTTTCCGCTTCTTCCGTCCCCGGCAGGAGGCGTTCTACCTGATCCCGGGCGCGACGCGTGCTCTGGTGCCGTGATCATCGCGTTGGTCAGGTCGTGTTCAGGTTGTAGCGCATGATCGACGCATGCCGGCCACCCTTTTCACGTTCGAGCGTGTAGACGTCGCCGACCAGACCGTGCGCCGTTGCGATCATCGCGGCGAGCTGCGCGCGTTCGGCGGTCGTGAGCGACAACTGTGTCGCCGCGACAGTCGATGCCAGGTGTGCGGTGGACCGTGCCCCGACGATCGCTGCGGCCACCGGTTCCTGATCCAGCACATACCGAAGCGCGACCGCACCGATCGTCGTCTCGTGTGCGTCTGCGATGCGCCGCAACAGCTGCAGCAGCGACTGGAAGTGATCCCAGCCGCCGATGTCGTCGATGATCAGCTTGTACTTCACCAGCGAGCGATTCTCCAGCGGCATCGCAGGCTCTGGAGCTCCCAGCCACCGCTCGTGCAGGAAGCCGCCCGCGAGTGCGCCATACGCCAGCAGCTGCACACCGTGTCGAGAGCACAATCTTGCCATGTCGCGCAGCGCCCGACCATCGAGCACCGACACCTGCACCTGGTGCGACACCAGCGGCACACCGGCAATCAGCAGGGCGTCGAGATGTGACGTATCGAAGTTCGTCGCGCCGAGGTGATGGATCTTGCCCACCTGCTGCAGCTCCGCCAGGTGCAGTGCCGCATCGACCGCGCCGGGAATGTCGTAGTCCCACCAGTGCAGCTGCACCAGGTCGAGTCGTTCCACGCCGAGTCGCTGCAATGACCGGTCGATGATGCGTGCGAGGTCCGTTTTCGTGAGCGTGGGCAGCGCCGCGAGGTCGGGCACGCACTTCGTGTGCACGCGAACCGGTGGTGCGTCGGCACCACGCAGGGTGCGCCGCTCGCGAATGAATCGGCCGATCAGCTCCTCGACCCCGGTGTAGATGTCAGCGCAGTCGAACGCCGTGATGCCGGCATCGGTGAATGCCAGCATGTCGCGCATGGCATCGGTCGCGTTCACGGTCCCGTGCCCGCCGGCAAGCTGCCAGCCGCCCTTGATCAGCCGTGGAATGGTGTAGTCGGCGGCCAGCGCGACCTGCGGTAACACCGTCATGCGCATGCGCTGTCGCGCAGGTCTGCGGCAGCCAGCGGCACGCGCGTGACGTCGGCGTGCCGGAACGTCGTGGTGCCGGTACGCGTGATGCGGAACTGCCCGCCGCAGTGCGGATCCGGGCAGGCAATCACGGCATCGGTGGTCATCCAGTCATGCGGGTGCGTGGGCCGCTGCTTCGCTGGCAGCAGCGGCAGCAGCGCCGCCAGCGGATAGAGCGGAAAGCTCTGGCCCGGTGGAAAGTGCAGGTTCTCGCCGACCAGCGCGAACCAGTCACCCGGCTGGTGATTGCACACCATCGGACGATCCGTCGCGATTACCTCCACGCGCACGTCGAACAACGTGAAGGCATCGTTGGGTGCAGCGCGCGGCGCATCTGGTGTCGGTGGCATGGCGCGAACGATAGCCGACGGCGAGTTTCTCCGTCCACATGTCCACGCCAGCTGCAGTCACAGATCCGGCCCCGCTGACCTTTTACGGCGGGCTTGCGGGCGCGCTTGCACCCTTTGCCGCATTCCTTGGCGGCGTCGCGGTGCTCGCCTTCGCGAAGTCGCCCGACGAGAAGGGATTCTGGCCAATTCTGCTCGGCGCGCTCATTCTGGGGTTGCTGCTGGCGCGTGACCGGGCGCGCTACTGCGAGGCCATGCTTGATGGCATGAGCCAGCGCGTCGTGATGGTCATGCTCTGCGCCTGGCTGTTTGCGGGCGTGCTCGGGACGATCCTCGCGGCATCGGGCTTCGTGGGCGCATTGGCCTGGCTGGCCAAGGCGGCGCACCTCACCGGTGGCGGCTATGTCGCCGCAGCGTTCCTCGTCTGCGCGGTCGTGTCCACGGCCACCGGCACCAGCTTCGGCACCATCCTGCTCGCGGGACCGCTGCTCTTTCCGGCCGGCGGTCCGGCTGGTGCCGATCCCGCGGTGCTGATGGGCGCTATCCTCGGCGGCGCGACATTCGGCGACTCCATCTCGCCCGTCTCCGACACCACGATCGCATCGAGTGGATCGCAGGACGCGGACATTGGCGGCACCGTGCGCAGCCGGTTGCGCTATGTGTTGCCGGCCGGACTGGTGGCCCTCGTCGTGTCGGCGCTGACAGGGACACGCGCAGACGTCACCGCGTTGCAGGGCGTGGCTGCTGCCGCGTCGCTCGACGCGCGCCCGGGGGCGCTCGTCATGCTCGGGGCGCCCGCTCTCGTGATTTTGATGCTGCTGCGCCAGCGCCATCTCATCGAGGCGCTGCTGCTTGGCATTGCGCTCTCGGTGGTGCTTGGCCTGTCGCTGCGGCTGCTGACGCCGTACGCGATGCTGCACTTGGCACCGGGCACGTTCGGCGCCACTGGACTGGTGGGGGATGGCAGGCGGCGCGCGCTCGGGGTGAGCGTGTTCACGCTGCTGCTGGTGGCGCTCGTGGGCACGCTGCAGGCAACCGATGTGCTGGAGCGACTGGTGGCCGCCGCCGCCAATCGCGCCACCGGTGCGCAAACCGGCGAGTGGTGGATCGTGGGGGTGGTGAGCGCAGCGGTGCTCATCACGACACACAGCGTCGTCGCGATTCTTGCCGTCGGCGCGTTCGCGCGTCAGACGGGCGCACGCTTCGGGCTTTCGCGGTATCGCCGCGCCAACCTCCTTGACCTGACCGTCTGCACGTGGCCCTTCCTGCTGCCGTGGTTCCTGCCGACGATCCTCGCAGCCAGCGCCAGCGGTAGTGCCGGGAACTACGGCATGCCGGTGCAGTCACCGTGGAGCATCGGCATGCACAACAGCTACGCGTGGGCGCTCGTGGGCATGGTCGTGGTGTCGGTGGTCACCGGCTACGGTCGCACGTTCGATGTTGCCACGATTGTGCCGCTTGGCATGCGGCCACTCGATGCGGCAGATACGCGCGGCTGAGAGATCTCGTCGACGCGGACGGTCGTCGCGGGCTCGATGGAAATGGCCAGGCGGCGACCGATCACGCAGTCTGGCCTCCGGCGGTGCAAGCCTTGCAATGCGGTGCGCGGCATCGGGCGTTCATCGCCGCACGGGGATCGCAGCAGACCATGGAGGTGACCATATGGCAGTGACCGAGAAGGCCGTGATCCTGGCGCGAGGGCTGGGCACGCGGATGCGTCGAGCCGACGCCTCCGCACACCTCGATGCGGTGCAGGCGCGTGTCGCCGACAACGGCATGAAGGCCATGATTCCGGTCGGGACCGGACGGCCGTTCCTGGATCATGCATTGAGCAGCCTTGCCGATGCAGGGATCACGCAGGTCTGCCTGGTGATCGGTCCCGAGCATGATGCAATCCGGTCGTATTACGGTGCGCTGCCGATGCGACGCCTGCAGGTCTCGTTCGCGACGCAGCCCACCGCGAACGGCACGGCAGGCGCAGTGTCCGCCGCCAAGGCGTTCGCGGGTGCGGACACCGTGCTCGTGATGAACGGGGACAACTTCTACCCGGTCGACGCATGCCGCGAACTCGCGCAGCTCGGCGCATCGGGCACGGTCGGCTTCGACCTGCACGGCCTGATGGCGGGCAGCAACATTCCCGAGGAACGCGTGCGACAGTTCGCGCTGCTGCAGCGCGACGCGAGTGGGTTTCTTGCGGGGATCATCGAGAAGCCGGATCTGGCCACATACGAGTCGCTGCTTGCGCACTCCATGATCAGCATGAATCTCTGGTCGTTCACGCCCGCGATCTATGAAGCTTGCAGGCGGGTGACGCCGAGCGTGCGCGGTGAACTCGAGCTGCAGGATGCGGTGCGGATCGCGATGACCGAACTCGGTGAGCGTTTTCGCGTGCTCGGCAGCGCGGCAGGTGTGCTCGATCTCTCGACACGCGGTGACATCGAGAGCGTGGCCGGTGTGCTGCGCGGCCAACTGGTGGATCTGTAGTGCCGGCGATGCAGCAGCGCTTCACCGACGAGCTGCTTGCACTGGCCTTCACGAGCGGCAATGCCGAACTGAAAGCCGCGTCACTGGTGCGGTGTGATGCCGCACTTGATGCGGTCGGCGCCGCCGTGCACGGAAGAATGTCGGCGTGGACGCCCGGCCGCATCGAGGTGTTCGGCAAGCACACGGATTATGCCGGCGGGCGATCGTTGCTCACCGCGGTCGAACGGGGATTCTGCCTGCGCGCCGCACCGCGCGCCGATGGCATGGTTCGCGTTGCGGACCCGAGTGCGCACATCCAGTACGAAGCGCCGCTCGACCCCGGCATCGTCCCCATCGCAGGGCACTGGTCCAACTACGTCGCGACGGCCATCCGCCGTATCGTGCTCAACTTTCCTGAGGCACGAACGGGCGTCGACATCCAGTTCATCAGCGACCTGCCACTGGCCGCAGGCGTGAGTTCGTCCACCGCGCTCATGATCAGCATTTTCCGGGCAGTGGCGGCCATCAACCAGTTGCCCGAGACGGAAACGTGGCATCGTTCGCTCCCGACCCTGCCTGATCTTGCCGGCTACCTGGGCGCGATGGAGATGGGCGGCGCGTTCGGTGCGCTGGCCGGACTGGCCGGTGTCGGCACGCTGGGCGGCAGCCAGGACCAGACTGCGATTCTCTGCGCCGAACCGCACAAGGTCGTCGATTTCAGCTGGATGCCCGTGGTGAAGCGGGGCGCGTACGAACTGCCGCCCACACACTGCTTCGTCGTCGCGTCGTCTGGCGTGGTGGCCGAGAAGTCCGGCGCGGCAAAGGAGAAGTACAACCGCGCATCGCTGATGGTGCGGCACCTGCTGTCGTCGTGGAATGGTGTGACGGGGCGCGACGATCACTCGCTCGCCGCTGCCATGGAAAGCGACGTCGACGCACCGAGTGCACTGCGTGCACGACTCCCTGAATGCATCACCGCTGCCTTCTCCGCCACCGACCTGCGCCATCGTCTCGACCAGTTTCTGCTGGAGACCTGCACGCTCATTCCGGCAGCGGCACAGGCGTTTGAAACGCGTGACTGGCGCGAGCTGCGTGATGTCACCGCGCGTTCCTTTCGTGCGGCAGACGAGTGGCTCGGCAACCAGATCGACGAGACGCGCGCGCTGGTTCGTCTCGCAGAGGTGCATGGCGCAGTCGCGGCATCGGCCTTCGGTGCAGGATTTGGCGGCAGTGTCTGGGCGTTCGTCGACACGGCTGGCGTGGACGCGTTCGTGCGCGCCTGGTCCGACGCATATGCCGGGGAGTTCCCGAGGGCGGCGCAGCAGGCGATGTTTTTTGCGACTGCGGCTGCACCCCCGGCTGCGCATTGGTTCGATCAGGGTTCGACAGCCTGAGCGCCATCTTCATTTCACGACCTGCACCATGCCAGACACGCCCAATGATCCGCATCGTCGCGACCTGCTGAAGGGTGCCGCACTGGCGGGCGCAGGGCTTGCACTCGGCCTGCCCACCACCCTGCACGCGGCGGCGCCCCCAGCGAACGATGCAGACCCGGAACTGGTGGGCAGGGACGCCACGATGCTTGGTGTCCCGTTCGCGAAGCACGATGTCGTGCGCGTCGCGATCGTCGGTAGCGGCCTGCGCGGACGATCCGTGCTTCACGAGCTGCTGGGTGTGCCGAACGTGAAAATCACGGCGCTCTGCGACACCGTGCCGGACAAGCTGCAGCTTGCCGTGGCGGCCATGAAGACGGCCGGCCACATGTACGAACCCGCACTGTTCAGTGATGGCGAACGTGCCTACGAACAGCTCGTCCTGCGCGACGACATCGACATCGTGTACACCGCCACGCCGTGGCAGCTGCACGTGCCCGTCTGCCTGGCTGCGATGAAGGCCGGCAAGCATGCCGCGACGGAGGTGCCGGCGGCATACACCATCGACGATTGCTGGAAGCTGGTGCAGGCGTCGGAGAAGTCGCGACGCCACTGCATCATGCTGGAGAATTGCAGCTACGGCTACAACGAGCTGCTGATACTGAACATGGTGCGCGCCGGCCTGTTCGGCGAGATCAAGCATGGTGGTGCCGCTTACAATCACGACCTGCGCAAAATCCTGTTCGAGACACGTGATGAAGGGCTCTGGCGTCGCACGCATCACACGCAGCGCAACGGTAACCTCTATCCGACGCACGGACTCGGCCCCGTGGCTGCGTTCATGAACATCAATCGCGGCGACCGCTTCGAGTACATTGTCTCGATGAGCACGCCCGAGTCCGGCCTGTCGAACTGGCGCGCCGAGCATGAGGCGAAAGACTCGCCGCGCTGGCAGGAGCAGTACGTGACAGGTGACCTGAACTCCTCGCTGATCAAGACGGCGAAGGGTCGTACCATCCGGCTGGAGCACGATGTGTCCAGCCCGCGTCCGTACTCGCGCATCAATGCGGTGCAGGGCAGCAAGGGCATCTTCGAGGATTACCCCGCACGCGTGTACATCGAGGGCGATGGCGCAGAGCACGCCTGGGCTTCCATCGATGCCTACAAGACGAAGTACGAGCACGTGCTCTGGCGCGAGCTGGGCGAGCGCGCACGGTCGGGTGGGCACGGGGGCATGGATTTCGTGATGATCTACCGATTGATCCAGACCATGCGCGAAGGGCTTACGCCCGACATGGATGTGTATGACGCGGCGTCGTGGAGCGCGCCTGGCCCGCTCAGCGAGCGCTCGGTCGCCACGGGCAGCATGCCACAGCAGTTTCCCGACTTCACGCGTGGCCTCTGGTCGGCGGCACGCCCGATGATGTGATCGGAACAGCGTTGCGATGGATTTGCCGAGGGCCCGCTGCACGACGCCGCGGGCCCTCGGTGCATCGCAGCAAGCACGCTTCAGCGCATCACGCCGTCACCGGCAGCGTGTAGTCCTTGAAGCGTTCACGCAGCGCGCGCTTCAGGAACTTGCCGACGGTCGTCTTGGGGATCTCGTCGACGAATTCGTAGGCGTCCGGCAGCTGCCACTTGGCGACGGCGCGCTCCAGCAGGAAGCGGTCGAGTTCCGCCTTGCTCACCGACACGGCCGGATCGCGCAGCACCAGAACGCCGAGAGGACGTTCATCCCACTTGGGGTGTGCGATGGCGATCACGGCGGCTTCGCGGATTGCCGGATGTCCCATCAACTGGTTCTCCAGGTCCACGCTGCTGATCCACTCACCGCCGGACTTGATCAGGTCCTTCGCACGATCCTGAATCATCATCACGCCCAGCGCGTCGATGGTCGCGATGTCCCCGGTGTCGAACCAGCCGTTGCGCTGCGTGGCTGCCGTGGCTTCCGCATTGTCGTAGTAGCTGCCGGTGACCCATGCACCGCGCACCATGAGCCGGCCCGACTCGCCCGTGCCCCACGGCAGCTCGCGGCCCTCGTCATCCTCGATGCGGAGCTCCGTCAGCGGAACCATGCGCCCGCTGCAGGTCATCGCGTCGTACTTCCGCTCCACGTCGTCGAACTGCTGATCCAGCATCACATGGTTCGCGGTGCCAAGCGGCGTCGTTTCCGTCATGCCCCATCCAATCTTCACGTGCAGGCCGTGGCGGCTGTGCAGGCCGGCCAGCACCGATCGCGGCGTGGCGCTGCCGCCCACGAGCAGCGTGCGCAGGGTCGGCGCGACGTGCGGTGTTCCAGCAGCCGTGGCGCGATCCAGTTCGTCAAGCAGCCCCGCCATGATCGTCGGCACACCAGCGCACACCGTCACGCCCTCCTCGGCCGCGATACGCATGATCGTCACGGCGTCGGTGAAGACGCTCATGTACACCTGCTTCGCGCCGGTCATCGTGCAGGTGTACGGATAGCCCCAGGCGTTGACGTGGAACATCGGCACGATCGGCATGACCACGTCGCGACTGCTGACGCCCAGGAGGTCGGCGCTGAGGCTCGTGAGGCTGTGCAACACGATGGCGCGATGGCTGTACAGCACGCCCTTCGGGTCGCCCGTGGTGCCGCTGGTGTAGCACATGCCGCTGGCCTGCCGTTCGTCGATCTCCGGATAGCGGTACGTGGTCGGGTGAAGGCCGATGAACTCCTCGTAGTCCACCGTGCCTGCCGGCAGGCCGCCGGGCACGAACCCGAGCACCACGATCGTGGCCACGTTCGGCGCATGCTGCCGGATCAGCGGAATCATCCCTGCGAAGATGTTTTCGATGAACAGGATCTTGTCATCCGCGTGATTCAGGATGTACGCGATCTGCTCCAGCGGCAGGCGGATGTTGACCATGTGGCAGACCGCACCGACTGATGGCGCCGCGAAGTACAGCTCGAAATGGCGATAGGTGTTCAATGCCATCGTGCCGACGCGATCACCGGGCTGCACACCGGCAGCCACCAGCGCGTTGCAGAGCTGCATGACGCGTGGATGCGTCTTCGCGTAGGTGGTGCGATGCACGCCGGGCACCGGCGCCTTCGTGGCCGGATCCACGCCGACCGGGATCACGGACACGATCTCCTGATCGGGAAAGAGGCGAATTGCCCGCTCGAGGATCGATGGAATGGTGAGCTGGTACTCCATCATCGTGGACTCGAGCATGATCTCTCCCGGAGGCAGTCGGCCTGCTATGTCGTGGCGTCGCGGCAACGGAAGCGTCGGTGAACAGGTTCAGCAAGGGCAGCGCAGGCCCCCGTTCCCCGCAGTGACCGCGGTGGCCCGATCTGCGCAGGGTAGGCACCGCCGCCGCAGGTGCATATTCCACGTCCGTTCGCTTCCCTCCGCGCGTTCAATGCTGACGGCATCTGCGCCTCAGTGACCCAGCTTCCGGATTGCCGCACCATGCGCCTTGGCCTTGCACTCGCGACGCTCGTCCTTGCCGCACCGGCGCGGCTTGCCGCGCAACCGCGGCCGCAGTCGAACCCGGCACCTGGCCCCGACAACGCCTTCGTCGTCTCGACCGACTGGCTTGCCGCGCACGCGGCTGACCGCGACCTGGTCCTGATCCATGTCGTGCAGGACTCGGCCTATGCCGGCGAGCAGATTCCGGGGTCGCGGCGCGTCTGGTACCGGTCGTTCGTACTGGCGAACGGTACGGTGAGCACCGAGCTCCCTCCGGTAAATGCGCTGCGCGAGACGCTGGAAAAGGCTGGCATCTCGAACACGAGTCGCGTGGTGGTCTACGCCAGCGATGCGCCCATGGCCACGCGCCTGCTGTTCACGCTGGACTACCTGGGGCACGACCGCATGGCGTTCCTCGATGGCGGCCTGCGAAAGTGGAAGCGCGAGAACCGTCCGGTGACTTCCGGCGTCGTCGCACCAGCACCGACACGGTACACAGCGTCGCCGCGGGAGGCGCTGGTGGTGAATGCCGACTGGCTCACCGATCGGCTGGACCGGCCGGGGCTCTCGCTGATCGACACGCGTACGCCGCAGGAGTTCTCCGGAACGGGCGCAAGCGGCGGCCTGCCGAGCACGGGTCACCTCGCCGGTGCGCGCCTGCTGGCGTGGGAGTCGATGTTCAGTGACGAGGAGCATTCCGTACTGCGTCCCCGGGCGGAGCTCGAGCAGCTCTTCGCCGACATCGTTCGCCCCGGCGATCAGGTGGTCACGTACTGCTGGGTGGGCTACCGCGGCAGCGCGACGTATTTCATCGCGCGTCACCTCGGCTACGACGTGCGCCTGTACGACGGCTCGTTCCAGGACTGGTCGCAGCGCAAGCTGCCGGTGCGCGCCGGGTCGACGCCGTGATGGCATCGCGCCGGGCCGCGCCGGCGTGCATTCGTCAGCGGATCTGGTAGCCCGCCGGCGGCTCGGCGTTCAACAGCCAGCGTACGAAATAGTCCCAGCGCCGGCGCATCATGTAGTTCGAGGCGCTGCCGAAGCCGTGGCCCGCGTTCGGGATCATCAGCAGGTCGAAGTCCTTGTTCGCCTTGATGAGCGCGTCGACCACCAGCAGCGTGTTGTCCGGCGGCACGTTGTCGTCCATCGTGCCATGTGCGAGCAGCAGGTGGCCCTTCAGGTTGCGCGCGAGCGTCTGGTTGGCCTCGATATCGTAGCTGTCGGTGCCGTTGGCGCCGCGGATCAGCAGGCCCTGATAGCGCTCGCCCCAGTCGTCCTCGTAATTGCGCTGGTCGTGATTGCCTGATTCCGAGATGCCGACCTTGAAGAAGTCGGGATAGCGGAACATGGCGCCCGCGGCAATGAAGCCGCCGCCCGAGTGCCCCCAGATCGCGGCGCGATCGATGTCGATCCACGCGTGCCGCGCGGCCAGCGCCTTCATTGCCGCCACCTGGTCAGGCAGCGTGTTGTCGCGACCGATGGCGCCGTAGTACGCATCATGGAAGCGCTTGGAGCGACCCGGCCCGCTGCCGCGCCCATCGATGCTCACGACGATGAAGCCGAGTTCCGCGAGCGCCTGCTTGTCGCCCCGTGCGGCCGCGAAGGCACGCGAGCCGACGCTGCCCGACTGCGGGCCCGGGTAGGCGTTGTTGATGATCGGGTACGTGCGTGTCGAGTCGAACTGCGTGGGCCGGAACAGCTGGCCGTGGATGTCGGTCACGCCGTCGGCGGCCTTCACCTTGAACAGCATCGGCGGCTGCCAGCCCGTTGCCATCAGCTTCGTGACGTCGGCCGTCTCGAGCGTCAGCACGACTCGCCCGTTGTCGTCGCGCAGCACGGTTTGCGGCGCCGTGTCGGCGCGTGACCAGGTGTCCACGATCCAGCGGCCGTCAGGCGACAGCTGCATGGTGTGATCGCCGTCATCCGGCGTGAGCGAGACCACGTTGCGTCCATCGAGCCCGCTGCGGTAGAAGTGGCGCAGGTATGGATCCTGTCCGCGCTCGCGCCCCTGCGCGCTGAACCAGAGCGTGCGTGACGGCTCGTCGATGCGCGCGATGGCATTCACCGGCCCGTCGCCCGACGTGATGGCACTCTTCAAGCGGCCGGTCGTGAGGTCATACAGGTACAGTTGGCTCCAGTCGTCGCGCTGCGAATTCCAGACGATCTCGTTCGACGCCCACAGCACGCGCCATCCGGCGATCGACTCGAACTGCGTTGACACAGTCTCCTCGAACAGGGTGCGCACGTCGCCGGTCTGCGTGTCGGCAATGCGCACGATGGTCTGCTTGTGATCGCGCGAGGTGGATGCGAGCGCGAGTCGCGCACCGTCGGGGCTGAACACGTAGTCCCGCATCGAGAGGTTGTCGCCCAGCGTCGCACGATGAAAATCGGGTGCCATCTTCAGCCGCACGACGGTCTTTTGCTCCACGTCGATCACGACGCGGTGCACCATCGCGACGACGCTGTCGCCAGGCAGCGGATATTTCCATGCGCGCAGCACCGGATGCCCGACCCGTGTCTGCACTAGGTACATGTCGCCGACGTTCAGCTCGTCCTGCTGCTGCGTGGCGATCTTGCGCGAATCTGGTGACCAGAGCAGGATGGCCCGGTCACTCGTCGCCCAGCCGGCGTTGTCGGTCGCGTAGCCGAAATTGCGGATACCATCCGTCGTGAGCTGTGTTTCCGCGCCCGTTGCCACATCGCGAACCCAGAGATTCCAGTTCTTGATGTACGCGGCGCGCCTGCCGTCGGGCGAGGTCACGGCGATCGCGAGTGCCGGTGACGTGGCACCGGCCACTCTGATCGGCGTGCACGCGGTACCCTCCATATCGCAGCGGTAACGGCGGTCACCGACTGCCACGGTCACGCTGCGGCGATCGTTCGCCAGCTCCAGCATGGTGAACGGCAGGGCGGTGGCGAGCATCGGCGTGCCGCTGGCCGCAGTCAGCGCGGTCGCGATCTTCACATGATCGAACAACGGGGTGCGCGACCGTGCGCGCGGGTTCACCAGCACCCACTCGACGCCGGCGGGCCGCACGCTGCGATAAAAAAAGGTGCCGTCGGCATTCCACGTCAGGCCGGGTGCCGTGCCGCCGATCACGAGTGGATTCACTGCAGCGCCGAGCATGCGCGTGGCGCGATCGTACTCGGCGGCAGTCACGACGCGACGAGTGGCCTGGGCGCCCACGGCGGTGGCAGCGACGACGAGCGAGATGGGCAGGACGCGAAGCGCAGCGCGCATCGGGTGTCCGGAATGGCAGCGCATGCGGTCGTGGCAAAGGGAGCATGTCGAGCGGCGGCGGCACGCCGCAATTGGCGAGCTCAAGTTGCCGGGCGTGTCGGCCGCAGGCAACGTGCCGCGATGCTTCGGGACCTGTAACGTTCACCGAGGGTGCGCCGTAGGCAGGCTGCTTACCGCTTACGGTACATCTCCCGCTTCCTGCCGTGCACATTCCGCTTTTCGCCCTGTCGGCCCTCGCGATCGCCCTCACGTCACCAGGCGAGCCGCACGCAGGCACCGTGTATGACGGCCGCCGCGGGTCGCTTGCCGTCTCGACCCCGCGCGACGCGGCGGCGATCGAGGTCGATGGCGTGCTGAACGAGCCGGTCTGGCGCAAGGCTGCGCTGCTCACGGGGTTTTCGCAGTACTTCCCCACCGACGGCGTAGCGGCGCGTGACAGCACCGAGGTGTTCGTGTTCTACACGCCCACCGCGCTGCATGTGGGTATCCGGGCCTATGCGCCGGCGGGCACGGTGCGACACAACCTGGCCGACCGCGACAAGATCACGGCCGACGACAACGTCCAGCTTTTCCTCGGCACCTACAACGACAGTCGTCAGGCAATGCTGTTCGCCGTGAATCCGCTCGGCATCCAGAGCGACGGCGTGCTGATCGAAACGGGTGCGGTGCAGGGTGGCGGCTTCTCCGGTGGCATCGTGCGCACCCGCGAAGCGGCCGACCTTGCGCCCGACTACGTCTGGAAGTCCAAGGGCCACGTGACCGACTACGGCTACGAGGTGGAGATCCAGATTCCCTTCAAGAGCCTGCGATATGCAGCGGGCAGCGAGCAGCAGTGGCAGCTGAATGTCGTGCGGACGGTGCAGGCCACCGGGCATGAGGAGACATGGGCGCCGACGACACGCGCCGGCGCGAGCTTCCTCACGCAGTCAGGTCGTCTCACCGGCCTGCGTGACCTGTCGCGCGGCTTGACGGTGGACCTGATCCCCACGGTCACGTCGTCGGCAGTCGGCGTTCCGTCCAGCGGCAGATGGGGCTACGGCAGCAGCAGGCCCGAACTTGGCGGCAGCGTGCGATGGGGCATCACCAGCAACCTCACGCTGTCCGGCACGGCCAACCCGGATTTCTCGCAAGTCGAGGCCGATGCCACGCAGTTCACCTACGATCCCCGCGTGCAAGTGTTCTTCGCCGAACGACGACCGTTCTTTCTCGAAAGCCAGGAGCAGTTCTCCGCGCCCAGTCGGCTGATCTACACGCGGCGCATCACGCAGCCCGTGGCGGCGACGAAGCTCACGGGCAAGCTGAATGGCTTCGACATCGGCCTGCTCTCGGCGATCGACAATCGCGAGGCGAGCGTCGACGGCAGCCGGTCGCCCGTGTTCAACGTGCTGCGGGTGCAGCGCGACGTGGGCAAGCAGGGCCGGATCGGGCTGGTGTACACCGACAAGATGGAAGGCGATCGCTACAACCGCGTCGCCGGCATTGACGGACGGCTGGTGCGCGGCATCGTGAGCGTCCAGGGACAGTACGCCAACAGCTTCACGGGTCAGTCCGGCATCACCACCAGCGCACCGCTGTTCACTCTTTCGACGAATGTGAACGGGCGACGGTTCGGTGCGCAGTACTCCGTCAACGGCATCGCACCGCAGTTCGACGCACAGAGCGGCTTCATTGCCCGCACCGGCATTGCGAACGTGAACCTCGTCAACCGGTTCACCTTCCTTGGCAAGCCAGGTGCGCTGCTCGAGGCCATCACGCCGGAAATCGCATGGCTGAACAGCTTCCGCTACGACGACTTCGTGCGCGGTGGCCCGGTGCAGGACGAAAAGCTGCACTTCCGCGGCAATGCGCGCTTTCGCGGCGGCTGGTCGGCCGGCGCGCAGCTGCTGCTGGAGCGCTTCTCGTACGATCGTGACCTGTACGCGAACTACGTCTACATCGCGCCTGCGCCGTCTGGTACGGACACCGTGGCCTAGCGCGGTCCGCCGAATCTCGTGAATGTCGATTGGGTGGTGTCGACCACGTCCCCGGAGTTCAAGCGATTCTCCTTCAACTCGTTCCTGCTGCTCGGCGTGGACGAGAATTTCCCCGAGTGGAGCAGTGCGAAGGTCGGTATCGCGAACCTGGGCCTGAACGTCCGGCCCACCGACCAGCTGCGCATCTCCGGGACGTGGAACTACGAATTCTACAACCGCCGGACCGACGGCACGCGCGTGCTCACGCGCAACGTGCCGCGTGTGCGCGTGGAGTACCAGGTCACGCGGCAGGTCTTCGTGCGCATCATCGGCGAAGTGGCCCGGCTTCAGCAGGACTCGCTGCGCGACGATTCACGAACCAACCTGCCCGTCTACTTCCGCGGGTCGAACGGCACGCTGACCCGTGCCGCGGCCTTCGATCGCCTGCGCGGGCGTCTCGACTTCCTTTTTTCGTATCTTCCCACCCCCGGCACAGTGGTGTATTTCGGCTACGGCAACACGCCACGCGCCGACCGCCCCGGTGGGACACGCGACTTGCAGCCCAATCGCGATGTCTTCTTCGCGAAGCTGAGCTACCTGTTTCGATTGCGCTGACCACTCCGTCATTCCCCTTTTTCTCAGGATTCCGCACATGCGTGCTGCCGCTCTCGTCGTCATCGCCACCGTCTCTCTGATCGCGAGCACCGCAGGTGCCCAGGCACTCCCTCCCGAGGCGCAGCAGATCGCGGCCGCCGTGCTTCCGCTGCCGGCAGCACAGCGCGATGGTGCCGGCGTGATGGGATACAGGACGGCTGGCAAGCTCGCGATCCTGCGCCCGGCGCGAAATGGCATGCAGTGCCTCGCGGACGAACCGGGCGACGATCGTTTTCATGTGGCCTGCTACGCCACCTCGCTGGAGCCGTTCATGGCGCGTGGTCGTGCACTGCGTGCCGCTGGTACCACGGGTACGCAGGTGGACACCGTGCGCTTCGCCGAGGTGAAGCGGGGCAGGCTGCGGGTCCCATCGGCGCCGGCCGCGTTGTTCTCGCTCACCGGACCAAAGGACGATTTCGATGCAACGACAGGGACGGCACCGAAGTCGAAGCCGCTGTTCGTGATGTACATGCCGTATGCCACGACAGCCACGACCGGGGTTCCGTCGACGCCGAGCAAGAGTGGTCCGTGGCTCATGTTTCCGGGCACTCCGAAGGCGCACCTCATGCTGCAGCACGACATGTGATCGACAGGGTGCGACGCCGCCCGCGCGTCGCACCCGCCGCGTACCGCCTCGCTCGGGCGATGACCGATCGGCCGCGCCCATCGCACCATTGCCCGTGGAGCATCTCGTGAACGGTTCGCCTGTTGCACGCCGCCTGCGCACCGCGCGGCAGCATGTCGGCGCAGCGCTGGTTTGCTGCGTCCTGCCACTCGCAGCGCAAGCGCAGAAGCCCGCGATTTCACCAGTCCCTGATGATCCACTGGCCAGCGTACCCGCGCTGGCGTCGCTGGCTGGCATCCGTGGCAGCGAACTCGCGGCCGTCGTGCAGCGCTACGATCTCGATCGGCGCACCCTCGCCCGGCGCTACGATGCATTCGACTCGCCGGATCAGCGTCGACGCATGCGCGCGTTCAATGGTGCCTGGCGCACGCGGCTCCGCGAGATCGACTTCGATCGCCTGTCGCAGGACGGTCGCATCGACTACGTGCTGCTCGACAATCACCTGCGCTATCAGCTGGACCTGGCGGACCGACAGGAGAAGCAGCGCGCCGAGATGGTGCCGCTGCTGCCCTTCGCCGATGCACTGCTCGCACTGCATGACGCGCGACGTGACCTGGAGCCGGTGACGCCGCCTGCGGTTGCGCGGCAGCTCGCCGCGATCACGAAGCAGGTGGACAGCCTGCGCATGCTGTTCGAGGCGCCAGGTCGCGGTGACAGCGCGGCGGCACAGCTTCGTGGCACGGCGCCGAAGGTCTCGCGCACGGTGGCCAACCGCGCCGCCGACCAGCTGGACCAGGTGCGCAGCACGATGGGCAGCTGGTACCGCTTCCACAGCGGCTACGATCCGGTCTTCACCTGGTGGCTCAAGGATCCGAACACGAAGCTGAGCGACGCCATGACACGCTACGCCGCGACCATCCGCGAGCGTGTGGTGGGCATTCCGCGCGCGGTGGCAGTGGCAGGCCGCGCGGGTGGTGCTGCGCCAGCGGCAGATGCCGCGAATGCCAACACCGGCCCGATCATCGGTGATCCGATCGGCGCCGCCGGCCTCGCCGTCGATCTCCGGCACGAGATGATCCCGTACACCGCCGAGGAGCTCATCGCGATCGCCGAGCGTGAGTACGCCTTCAGCCTTGGCGAAATCAAAAAGGCCGCACGCGAGATGGGGTTTGGCGACGACTGGAAGGCGGCGATGGAGCGGGTGAAGGACAGCTACGTGGAGCCCGGAAAGCAGCCGGAGTTGATCCGCAACCTCGCCCGGCAGGCCGAGGATTTCTTCGCGCAGCACGACTGGGTCACCATCCCGCCGCTCGCGAGGGAAGACTGGCGCATGGAGATGATGTCGCCGGAGCGACAGCGGCTGAACCCGTTCTTCCTCGGTGGTGAGCTCATTCAGGTCAGCTACCCGACCGACGAGATGACCCACGAGGAGAAGCTGATGAGCATGCGGGGCAACAACCCGCACTTCTCGCATGCCACGGTCTTCCATGAACTGAATCCGGGACATCACCTGCAGGGCTTCATGGCGGCCCGTCACTTTCCGCATCGCGCCCTGTTCGCGACGCCGTTCTGGAACGAGGGCAATGCGCTGTACTGGGAGATGTTTCTCTACGATCACGACTTCCATGTGACGCCCGCCGATCGCGTCGGTGCGTTGTTCTGGCGCATGCACCGCAGTGCGCGAATCATCTTCTCGCTCAACTTCCATCTGGGCCGCATGTCGCCGGATCAGGCGGTGCAGTTCCTGGTGGACACCGTGAACTTCGAGCGGGCGAACGCCGAGGGCGAGGTGCGCCGCAGCTTTGCGGGCAATTACTCGCCGCTCTACCAGGCCGCGTACATGCTCGGCGGGCTCCAGATGCGTGCGATGTACAAGGCACTGGTCGGCGGCGGGCAGATGACCGAACGTGAATTCCACGACGGTGTGCTGCAGGGCGGATCCATGCCCATGGCGATGGTGCGCGCACGGCTGGCCGCCATTCCGCTCACGCGCGACGGGCCGGCGCCATGGAAGTTTGCCGACGAACTGCCCGCGCCACGGCCGTTTCCAGTGCGCCGGTAGGCGTGCGTTTGATCCGCATGTGCCTTCGCGCCGCGTCCGCTGCCCGTTCGACTCCCGCGGCCACGTCGGTCTGGATCGAGGCGAGGCAGTCCGTCGGCGATTCGCGCCCCGAGCCATCGCACGACAGCGCTGTGCCGCGCAAGTGTTGTGCGAGCGGGAAACCGTGTCGGCGCACGAATGCATACGACCGGGGCAGGGTAGATTGGATGCTGTCGCCGTTCAGATCCAGCCACCGCTCACCGCTCGCGAAATGTCCTTGTTGGGCCTGCAGGATGTCAGTCTCGCCTTCGGTGGTCCCTCGCTCCTGTCGCACGCCGACTTCAGCATCGAGCGCGGCGAGCGCGTGTGCCTGCTGGGTCGCAATGGCACCGGCAAGAGCACGCTGCTGAAGATGCTGGACGGCACGCTGCAGCCGGACACGGGCACCGTCGTACGGCTGACGGGGCTCTCGGTGGCGCGGCTGGAGCAGGAGATCCCCGATGATGTCAGCGGCACGATGTTCGACGTCGTTGCGGCAGGTCTGGGCAATGCGGGCGCACTACTCGCGCAGTATCACCATGCCAGTGTGCAGGTCGCGCACGACGCGAGCGACAAGGCGCTGCGCGACCTCGATCGCCTGCACCATGCGCTGGACGCTGCCGGCGCCTGGCAGGTGCATACGCGCGTCTCGACGGTGCTACAGCACCTCGCACTCGACCCCGAGATGCCGTTCGCAAATGCGTCAGGCGGTCGCAAGCGCCAGACGCTCCTCGCGCGTGCGCTGGTGCGGCAGCCGGACATCCTGCTGCTCGACGAGCCCACCAACCATCTCGACGTCGAGGCGGTGGAGTGGATGGAGGATTACCTCATCGAGCGTGGCACGACGCTGGTGTTCGTCACGCACGGTCGCGCCTTCCTGCCCCGCGTGGCGACGCGCATCGTGGGGCTGGATCGCGGCAAGCTGGTGGACTGGGGCGGAGACTACGACACGTACCTGATGCGCAAGGACGCGGCGCTGGAGGTCGAGGCGCGCGAGTGGGCGGAGTTCGACCGCAAGCTCGCGATCGAGGAAGTCTGGATTCGCACCGGCATCCAGGCCCGTCGCACCCGCAACGAGGGCCGCGTGCGCAGTCTGGAGGCGTTGCGCGTGGAGCGTGGCGACCGGCGCGAGCGCGTTGGCACCGTGCGGCTGCAGGCACAGGAAGCGGAGCGCTCCGGTCGCCTGGTCGTCGAGGCGAAGCATGTGAATTTCGCGCGAGGCACCCGTCCCATCGTCGCCGATTTCTCGACGATCATCACGCGTGGCGACCGCGTCGGCCTGATCGGCCCCAACGGCTCCGGCAAGACGACGCTGCTCAAGCTGCTGCTCGGTGAGCTGCAGCCGGACTCCGGCACCATCACGCTCGGCACCAACATCGAACTCGCCTACTTCGATCAGCTGCGCGAGCAGCTCGACGAGGAACGCAGCGTGTTCGACACGATCGCCGACGGTGCGGAGTTCGTGGAGATCGGCGCGGCGCGGAAGCATGTGAACGGCTACCTGCAGGAGTTTCTCTTTCCGCCGGAACGTGCTCGCACGCCGGTTCGCGCACTCTCGGGTGGTGAGCGCAACCGTCTGCTGCTTGCGCGGCTTTTCACGCGCACCTTCAACGTGCTGGTGCTGGACGAGCCGACGAACGATCTCGACATCGAGACGCTGGATCTGCTCGAGTCGCTGCTGCTGGAGTTCAGCGGCACGCTGCTGGTCGTGAGCCACGACCGCGCATTCCTGGACAACGTCGTCACCAGCACACTCGCCTTCGAAGGCAAGGGACAGGTCGGCGAATATGTCGGCGGCTACGCCGAGTGGATCCGCCAGCGTCCGCAGGTTGCGGCGAATGTGCAGGCGCCAAAGCCGGTGGCGGCCGGAACGCCGACGCGCGGCGAACGGAAGCGGAAGTTGTCGTACAAGGAGCAGCAGGAGCTCGCGTCGCTGCCGGACGTGATTGATGCGAAGGAGGTCGAGCGTGGCGGCGTGTACGCGCAGCTTGCGGACCCCACCTTCCTGCGCGACGGAGCGGCCGTGTCGACGGCCAGTGCAAGGCTCGCGGCGCTGGATGCGGAACTCACGGCGCTGGCGGACCGCTGGGAGTTGCTCGAGACGATCGCGACTGACGCGTAGGCCGAGTCGCGGGGGTGGCGGCGGGTTCAGCATGCTGGAACCGTGACACGCAGCACTGGTTAAACCTTGCAGTAGTCGTCCGCAGCGATCTCGAGCCATGCGCGGCGAAATTTCGAACTCTTTCATTGGATTCCTCCATGACGCAAATCATCCGATCGCTCGTCCTGCTTGCGGCGGTCGTTGCACCGCTGGCCGCGCAGGCACCGCAGGCCGACTACGCCACTGCCATGCACCGCGCACATGGCAAGGAGACGCCGACCGCCACCCCTGCGGCGCTCATCGCACCGCGCAGCGCCGTCACGGGTAGCGACGTGATGTACGGCACGGTCGGCGGCCGGATGCTGCACGGGTACATGGCGCGGCCAGCCAATGGCGCGAAGACCGGGCCCGCAATCATCGTGGTACACGAGTGGTGGGGACTGAACGACAACATCAAGGCCGTCGTCGATCGCTACGCCGGCGAGGGGTACACGGTGCTCGCCGTCGACCTGTTCGGTCGTGTCGCCACCAGCCCGGACACCGCGATGGTGCTGTACCAGACCGCCATGAAGGATGTCCCGGCCGGCGAGAAGAATCTTGCCGCGGCCATCGCCTACCTGAAGGCGCAAGGCGCCACGAAGATCGGCTCGGTCGGCTACTGCTTCGGCGGTCACTGGTCGCTTCGCACGGGCCTCGTGGGCGGCAGGCAGATCAGCGGCGTCGTCATGTACTACGGGGCGCCGATCACGCAGCGGGCGCAGCTCGCGCGCCTCAAGGCGCCGGTCCTGGGGCTGTTCGGCGGGCTGGACAAGGGAATTCCCGTGGACAGTGTCCGCGCCATGGAGCGTGCGTTGACGGCGCGCGGTCGCAAGGTCGAGATCAAGGTCTATGCCGACGCGAATCACGCATTCGCCAACGCGTCGGGCCAGGCGTACAACGCCGCCGCCGCGAACGATGCGTGGCAGAAGTCGCTCGCGTTCTTTCGGACGAATCTCCGGTAATCGTCCGCGTCCGTCTGTGCCTTCCGATGCGCGAGGTCGCACGGGGGGCGCACCGTGTCGTAGGGTGTTGCACAGTGTCGCCATTCACATGACGACACTGTGCGTATCATGACTCACCAACGCGAGGACGCACGGCGTTGCCGCATGCTGGCGATCGCGCGGCGCATCGTTGCTGCGTCGGCGCTCGTTGCGGTGGCATCACCGTCGCGCGCCGCAGCGCAGGTGCTGATACGCGTGGACGTCGACAACGACTCGTTCAATTTCTGGCAGGCGCCAGCCGGGCGCGCCGATCGCGAATACTCGCAGGGTGCGAGGGTAAACCTGCTCTGGCCCACCGGCGGCGGCCTCGCCCGCCGGCTGCTCGGCGGTCTGCAACGCTGCGCGGCAGATGTGGTGGTGCGCGACTGCCGGATGATGTCCGTGGCGGCGACACAGGCCATCTACACGCCCGATCTCGTGCTCCGGCGCCGTCAGCCATTTGAACGCCCGTTCGCGGGCTGGCTTGGCACCGAGTTTGGCGTGCAGCGAGACCGTGCCGCGTCACTCCGTGCATGGAGCGTCACGCTGGGTGTCACAGGTGGCCCTTCGTTCGGCGAGGCTTCGCAGAAAGGCGTCCACCGCCTCCTCGGCTTTCCCCAGCCCGATGGCTGGGATGCGCAACTGCCCACGGAGGTCGCGTTCGCGCTGCGCTACGGTGGCGCGCAACAGCTGCTCCGGCTCGAGCAGCCGTCTTCGGGGCTGCAGCTCATCATGGCTCCGACCTGGTCGGCCCGACTTGGCACGCTTGCGACCGATGCGAGTGTCGGTGTCGGCATTACGACCGGGCTGCGGCCGCCGGTGCCGTGGGCCAGCGGCGTACGCAGTCGCAGTGACCGCTGGGGCGTTTTCGGTCGCGCCGGTGCGACGCAATCAGCAGTGGCGCGCAACATCTTCCTCGATGGCACGACATTTAGTCGCAGCGCACGCGTGTCGCGGAATGTGCTGGTCGGCGACGTTGAACTGGGCCTGGGATTGCGCTCACCGCTCGGCATGATCGAATGGCGTATGCACAGGCAGGGCAGGGAATACCGGCAGCAACCGCGGCCGCATGCATATTCCACGCTCTCGTTCTCCGTGCGCTGACCAGCAGCGAGTATCCTCCGGCACATCCAGTGGCCCTGACAGCGACCATCTACCACTTCGCGATTGAACTCGCCGACGTCGATCGCGGCGTCTACGAGTCGCTCGCGCTCAAGGTCGCGCAGCATCCGTCGGAGACGGCGGAGCGACTCGTCACGCGCGTGCTGGCCTACTGCCTGGAGCATGCGGAAGGCATCGCCTTCTCGCGCGGCATCAGTGAGCCGGACGAACCGGCGATCACGATCCGCGACCTGACCGGCACCATCACGTCATGGATCGAGGTCGGCGCACCCGACGCGGCGCGACTGCACAAGGCCAGCAAGGCATCGCCGCGCGTCGTGGTCTACATCGAGAAACTGCCCGTCATCTACCTGCGTCAGCTCGCGGGCGAGAAGATTCACCGCGCGGAGTCCATCGCCGTGCTCGCGATCGATCGCGAGCTCATCGCGCAGTTGGTGGCGAAGCTGGACCGCCGCATGACCATCGCACTCTCGGTCACCGACGGGCATCTCTTCATCTCGATCGGCGCGACGAGCATGGACGGCAGTGTGGAACGTCACGCCATCACGCCGGCCTGAATCCGCGACAGCATCGCCGCTGTGCTGCCGCAGTCGGTGCGTCGACACAGCGTGACGGCAGTCACTGGACACTCGCTTCCATGCAGCCCACGTACATGCGTGCCGAGCCTTGCGCCCGCGCAGATCCGACTGCAGATCTGAGAGAGGGCCAATTGATCTCCCGCGTGACGAATGTCCGCCTCTGGGGCTGCGAACGATGCCGATCGCATTCGAAGTGGATCACACGACACAGCGCGTCATGGTGACGGCGACGGGTGACATCCTGATCGAGCACATGGTGGCGCTCGTGACGGAACTGGCGCATCGCCGGTGTCTGTCGTATTCCCAGCGATTCGACGCGCGTGGCGCGGCATTGATCGTCAGCGCAGATGAAATGCGGCAGCTCGTGCCGCTCGTCGCCCGATTGCGCGACGAACACGGTCAGGCGCGCACGGCGTTCGTCGCTGACGCCGATGTGAGCTTCGGCATGGCGCGCATGTACGCCACGCTTGCGGCCGACAGCGACACCGGCTTCATGGTTTATCGCACCCTCGAGGAAGGCGATGCGTGGCTTGGATGGGAGCCCATCCGGTCGCCGCAGCCGCGCATGTTCTGACTCTGCGCGTGCGGTAGCGACGCCGTTACTCGTCGAGGGAGGTGACCTGCACGTCCGCGCTGCCATCTGCCTGATAGTGCACCGAGACGCGCCAGGGCCGGCAGCAGACCTCGCAATCTTCCACGTAATCCTGCCGCGAACCACTGCCGGCATCGAGGACGATCTCGATCGACTCGCCGCAGTGAGGACAGGTGATCACGGCCTCGCCGTCAGCGGTGCCATCGCCGCTCGGGAAATCCTCGTCGAGGTCTTCGTCCGTGTCCTTGTCCTCATCGTCGTCGCGCATCGCGTCTCCCGCTGATTGCCGTTCGGTGCCCGCATCTCGCGCAGCCGGTCCGGCCACACATGCATCCTACTCCAGACGGGCCGCATCGATGAGGTCGGGAGGCGTCACCCCTCCTTGGCGAGCCGTACTGCGGCAATATTGGTGAGGCACGCACTTCACCTCGACCGGAATCAGCATGAGCACCTCACCTGCGCAGTCCGCCGCACACCACGCCCGGATGGTGCCGGGCTTTCACTACGTCACCGGCGGCTTCACGCTGGTGTACGTGGTCTGGTCCATGTGGCATGCGATGTCCACCCGGACTGTTGACGCGCACTTCCAGATGCTTGGCGCCTTCGGCCTGCTTGGCACCTTCTGGTACACGCGAGCCTTTCCGCTCAAGGCCCAGGATCGCGTCATCCGCCTCGAAGAGCAGCTTCGCCTGGCGACGCTGCTGCCCGACGACTTGCGTTCGCGCATCAAGGAACTGAGCGCGCGTCAGCTGATCGCGATCCGCTTCGCGAGCGATGCCGAGGTGCCGGAGCTGGTGCGCTGGGTGCTGACGGACCGCGTCACCGACACGAAGCAGATCAAGCATCGCATCACGTCGTGGCGTGCAGACCATCATCGCGTCTGAGGTGCGTATGCTGACATCAAGCCTGCACACGAGCCTGCGCCGCGGCCTGCAGTTGGCTGCACTGACGACGCTCGCCGCCTGCGCCGGTACACGGCCGGCCGCGTTCCTCGCCACCACGAGCGGTCCGGCGCGACCGTTCTCGCCGGCCGTGCGCGTCAACGGATTCCTGTTTCTCTCGGGCCAGGTCGGCACCGACAGCGCCGGGACCTTGGTGGCCGGCGGTATCCAGCCCGAGACACGCCAGACGCTGGAGAACATCCGCGCGGTGCTGCAGCGCAGTGGCTCCTCCATGGATCGCGTCGTGAAGTGCACCGTGTTCCTCGCCGACATGCGCGAGTGGGCCACCATGAACGAGGTGTACGTCACGTTCTTTGCGGCCGACAAGCGACCGGCGCGCAGCGCAATGGGCACCAGCGGCCTCGCATTGAACGCACGCGTCGAGATCGAGTGCATCGCGACATGAATTCCTCATTCTCGGAGTCCGAATGACTGCTCGCCCATTCCGCCTGCTGCTGGTCAGCGCCACGCTGCTTGGTGTCTCGCTCGCCGCCGGCACTCGAGTCGCGGCGCAGGTGCGGGTGATGCACGCCGTCACTGCCGATGCGGCCGAGCGCGCGATCGCCGCCGCTGCCGCGGAGGCGCGAAAGCAGGGCTGGCTCGTGTCGATTGCCGTCGTCGACAACGGGGGCGAACTCGTCGCGTTCCTGCGCATGGATGATGCGCCTCCCTCCAGCATCGACATCTCCCGCGGGAAGGCGCGCACTGCCGCACGCCTGCGACGCGCGACGCGTCTGCTCGACAGCACGCTCACGGCGGGCAGGCTGCCGATTCTCGGCATCGACGGGATCGTGCCGGTCGAGGGTGGCGTGCCGATCATCGTCAATGGCGAAGTCGTCGGCGCGGTCGGCGTCAGCGGCGCAACGTCGGCGCAGGATGCGCAGGTCGCGCGGGCTGGCGTGGCGACAGTGAAGTGAAGCGCCGAGCATGACGCCGCTACGCATCAGCGTGTCCCGCGCTTCACTGCGGGATACCTGTGCGCGGCGCCCCGGCATCCAGCATGGGGTCAGACCCCATGCTCTGACCCCATGAACTTCCGCCGGCGATCGGCGCGCGATGCGGGTCACCCGCCTGCAGGATGAGAACGCACCGCCACCCGACAGCCACGTGAAACCGCCGTCGCAGTTGACCGTCGTCGCGCTGACGGCGCTCGCACTGATCGCGTTTGCGGGCAACTCGCTGCTCTGTCGCCTCGCGCTGACGCGCACCGACATCGATGCGGCGACCTTCACGTCGGTGCGTATCGTCTCGGGTGCGCTCGTGCTGGCGTTGCTCGTGCGCATGCGCACACCCGCCACCCCGTGCGCTGGCTCGTGGTCGTCGGCGGCTGCGCTGTTCGCGTATGCGGCCGGCTTCTCGTTCGCGTATGAACACCTCACGGCCGGCACCGGCGCACTGCTGCTCTTCGGCGCGGTGCAGGCCACGATGATCAGCGTTGGTGTGCTGCGCGGTGAACGACTGCGGCAGCTGCAGTCTGCAGGACTGCTGCTCGCCTACGCTGGCCTGACGGGATTGGTACTTCCCGGACTTGCGGCGCCACCGTTGGCGTCGGCCCTGCTGATGCTTGTCGCGGGCGTGGCGTGGGGTATTTACTCGCTGCGCGCAAAAGGTTCCGGCGATCCGATCAGCGCGACGGCGGGCAACTTTCTTCGCGCGGTGCCGATGGCACTGGGAGTGAGCCTGGTGTCGCTGCCGTCGCAGGAAACCGACAGCGCCGGCATCATGTACGCCATTGCCTCCGGTGCGCTCGCCTCCGGCTTTGGCTACGCGGTGTGGTACACGGCGCTGCGCGACCTGCGTGCCACCACCGCCGCCACGGTGCAGCTCAGCGTGCCGGTGCTTGCGGCCGCGGGTGGCGTGCTGCTGCTGCACGAGGCGTTGACCGCACGGCTGATGCTTGCGGGCGCCGCCATCCTCGGCGGTGTTGCGCTGGTCGTGCTGACGCGCCGCACGATTCAGGGCGTCGAGTAGCCGCGCTCGAGAAGGAACGCTGCGATCGACTGCTGGTCGGCGACCACGTCCACCGTGCCGGGCTTGAGTCCGACACGCAGGAGAAGTCCCGTGCCCGTCGTCGTCGCGATCACGATCGCGTCGGTCGTGAGGCAGACGATTTCCGCATCGTCGGACAGCTGACCCGGGTGTCCGCTGAAGTGCATCACGGCGCCCTCGCGCAACTCGACGCCGATCGCCGTCTCGGAATTCGCGACCGTCCACGTTGCACCGGTGAACAGCACGACGTCGTTGCGGCCAAGACCGAACTCGCCGGCTGCATCCGTCGGCGGCTCAGGCGTTGCGTCGACGCTGGCGTTCAGGCGAAACGTCTCGAATGCATCCTCCACATCCACCGCCTCGCATTCGATACGGACCGCCTCGCCGGTGACCAGGTGCACGGTCACCGCATTGGCGCCGATGGTCAGGCCATGCCACACGCCACGAGCGAGGCGCAACGCTTCCTGCGTCTGCTCGGTGGCCAGAAAACGGTACTCACGCATCACAGCCGCCGCGGCATCAGCACGGTGTAGTCGAAGTCCAGGACGACGCATGGTTCGTACGCGCCTCCCTCGAGTTGGTAGGGAAAGTCCGAGCAGGCACGGTCCTTCGTGGCAACGGTGCGAATGCGCAGCGCGCCCACATCGCTCCGCTCGGGAATCTCCATGCGGTCAATGACCTCCGACCAGGCGTAGATCGTGTCGCCCGCGAATGTTGGTGCGGTGTGCCGCCCGCCGTTGATCGCGGCGATGCTCAGTGCATTGGCAAGCCCGTTGAACGACAGCGCGCGCGCCAGGCTTATGATGTAGCCGCCGTACACGATGCGCCGGCCGAAGCGCCCCTCGGCCTCCACATGCTGGTTGAAATGCACTCTCGCGGTGTTCTGGAAGAGACGCGCGGCCAGCATGTGCTCGGCTTCCTCGATCGTCATGCCGTCCACATGATCGATCTTCTCGCCAACCGTGTAGTCGTCCCACAGGAACGGGCTGCCCGACAGCCCGGTGTCGTACAGGCCCGGTTCAATGCGGAATGGCACGAAGAGCTCCGTCACGGGCACCGACTCGCTCAGCGCAGGCACCACGACCGCAGGCGCCGGTACGTCGACGTCGCGCTTGCGGACCATCACCCAGCGCACGTAATCCAGCACGAGGTCGCCGACCTGGTTCACGCCGACCGAACGCACATACACCACGCCGGTCTTGCCGTCGCGGTTCTCCTTCACGCCGATCACGGTCGACGTCGTCGAGAGCGTGTCGCCCGGGTACACCGGCACGCCGAAATAGCCGTTCGCGTAGCCCAGGTTCGCGATTGCGTTCAACGAGATGTCCGGCACTGTCTTGCCGAACACGATGTGGAATGCGAGCATGCTGTCCACTGGCGCACTATCCAGCCCCGCATCGACCGCGAACGGGTCGGATGACGTGATCGCGAAGCGGCTGCCGAAGAGCGCCGTGTACATCCCGACCTCACCCTCGGTCACCGTGCGCGGCGTGGCATGCACGATCTCCTGGCCGACCGAGAAGTCCTCGAAGAAGTTGCCGGGCTTGGTCTTCGATTCAGAACTCATATGCTGCCGCCAGTGCAGGGTCCTTGCGCGCAACCAGTCGCGCGAGATCCACGATCACCTTCGCCTGCTTCCACGTCGCATCGTCCTGCATCTTGCCGTCGATCATTGCCACGCCACTGCCATCCGGCATCGAATCCAGGATACGCCGCGCGAAGAGCACCTCCTTCACGTCGGGACTGAAGACGCGCCGCGCGATGGCAATCTGGTTCGGTGCCAGCGACCATGCGCCGCTGCAGCCCATGATGAATGCGTTGCGGAACTGCGCTTCGCACCCGGCCTCGTCCTTCAGATCGCCGAACGGCCCGTAGAACGCGCGGATGCCGTTCGACGCGCAGGCGTCCACCATCTTCGCCACCGTGTAATGCCAGAGATCCTGCTGCGCGAAGGTGCGCTGCGCCTGGCCCTCCTGCGGGTCGGACATCACGCCATAGAACGGATGCCCGCCGCCCACACGCGTCGTCTTCATGCCGCGGGATGCCGCCAGGTCGGCCGGGCCCAGGCTCATGCCGTGCATGCGTGGACTCGCACAGGCGATCTGCTCCACGTTCTTCACGCCCTCGGCCGTCTCCAGCAGCGCATGCAGCAGGATCGGCTTCCGCACGTCGTATCGTGCCTCGAGCAGCGCGAGGTACTGATCGACGAAGTGAATGTCCCACGGACCTTCGACCTTCGGAATCATGAACACGTCGAGCTTGTTGCCGGCGTCGCGAACGATCTGGTCCAGGTCGTCCAGGAACCACGGGCTGTTGAGGCAGTTCACGCGAACCCACAGCGCCGTGTCACCGAAGTCGATGTTGTTGGCTGCCTCGATGAATCCTGCTCGCGCTGCTTCCTTCGCCTCCACGGGAATTGCATCCTCGAGGTTGCCGCACAGCACGTCCACCTGCTTCACGGTCTCCGGAAGCTTGGCGCGGATCTTCTCCAGGTGCGGCGGGAAGAAGTGGATCACACGTTCGGGGCGTACCGGTATCTCACGCAACGGCTGCGGTGCGCCGATGGCGAGCGGCTTGTAGAAGTTCGCGGGCAGCTTCACGTGGGCATCTCCATGTGGTGGTTCATGACGTCGGTCCCGCGACGATGCCGTCATCGTGCAGGACGCCGACGTCGGCTTCGGTGAGCCCGAGAATTCCGAGCAGGATTTCGTCCGTGTGCTGACCGAGCATCGGTGCCGGTGCCACGGGCACGCGAGGCACGCGACTGAAGTCCAGCGGCGACGCCGGCGCGAGCGTCATGCCGACGCCGGGTTGCTGCAGCATCTCGAACATCGGGTTCGCAACCGACAGGTCAGCATCCTGTACAATGGCGTCACGCACCGTGCGATACGGCGCCCAAGTCACGCGCGCCGCATCCAGCTGCGCACGCGTCTCGGCCAGCGTACGCGCCGCGAACCATGGCTCCAGCAGCGCGGCAATCTCCGTGCGTGCGCGAAACCGGTTGCCTTCGTCTGCGAACTCCAGCTGCATGCGCGACGAGAGTGACGCAATCGCGTCGGCGATGCCCGTCGCCTTCACCAGCGTTGTCCACTGCATGGCCGTGAGGCCTACGACCATCGCGCGTTCACCGTCAGCCGTCACGAAGTCGCGACCGAACGCGCCGTACAGATAATTACCGAAGCGACCACGATCACTGTCGTTCACCATCACCTCCGCGATCATGCCGAGGTGGCCGAGCATCGCAAGGCCGACATCCTTGAGCGCAAGCGTCACCAGCTGGCCGATGCCCTGACGTGTTCGATGCCGTTCGGCTGCAAGAATCGCGACGGCGAGCATGTGCCCGGCAATCGCATCCCAGGCGGGGAAGACGTGGTTCACCGGCGTGTCGTCGCTTGATGAACCAGTCAGCGCCGGAAACCCGATCGCGGGGTTCACCGTGTAATCCACCTCCGATCCCCCCTCACGACGACCAAGCAGATTCACCATGATCAGGTCCGCGCGATGCACGGACAGCGCGTCGTAGCTCAGCCAACCCTTCGCAGGAAAGTTCGTGCTGAAGATGCCGGCATCGGGCCCGGGTGCGGTGATGAGTCGTGTGAGCAATTCCTGGCCACGCGGCGCACGGAAGTCCACGGCAATCGACCGCTTGCCCTTGTTCAGGCCAGTCCAGAACAGGCTGTGTGCACCATCGTTGGTCAGCGGCCAGCGACCATGATCCAATCCGCCGCCGATGGGATCGAAGCGGATCACGTCGGCACCAAGCTGCGCGAGTGTCATGCCGCCAAGTGGCGCGGCGACGAAGGCCGAGCCCTCGATCACGCGCAGGCCGTGCAGAATGCCGTGCATCATGGAGCTCCCGCCGCGCGACGCGGTGCGTGATGTGTCGTCAGATGACGCGCTTCGCCCGAAGCTCGGCGATCTGTGCGTCGTTCATGCCGAGCACCTCGCGCAGCACTTCGTCGGTGTGTTCGCCAAGCTTCGGACCAAGGGTGCGGATGCTGCCCGGTGTCTCCGACATGGCAGGAACCGGTGATGGCACGATGATGGTTTCGCCTGTATCCGGGTCATCGATCGCGACCAGGTTTCGGCGCGCATGGAACTGACGGTCACCGAAGATGTCGGCGATGTTGTTCAGCGGTCCGGCGGGTGTGTCGGTCGCGTAGCAGCGTTCCAGCACCTGCTCGCGCGTGAGCGAGCCGCACCAGTCTCGCACGATCTCGTTCACGTCGTGCCGATGCGCGAGTCGTGTCTTCTGTTCGCCGTACGTGCTGGATGCGGCGAGTTCCGGCCGGCCCATCGCCGTGGCCAATCGCCGGAACAGCTTGTCGGTCGCCGTGCTGATCGCGACCCACTTGCCGTCCTTCGTGGCGAAGTGTCCGTGCGGGCAGGCGAAGTCGTTGTGGCTCGAACCCTGACGCTCGCGCACGATGCCGTACATGCCGAACGCCGGTGCCAGTTCCTCGGTGCACCGGAACACCGACTCGTACAGCGCGGCGTCCACGTACTGTCCTTCGCCGGTCAGGTCGCGATGCCGCAGCGCCATCAGCACGCCCAGGCAGCCGTACAGTCCCGTCATGTAGTCGCCAAGCGTAGTGGAGCCCGGCGTCACCGGCGTCCCCTTCGGCATGCCGGCGAGGTATGCGATACCGCCCACCGCATGTGCCACGCGCGCGAACCCCGGACGATCACTGTAGGGACCCGTCTGCCCGTAGCCCGTCACCCGCAGCATGATCAAGCGCGGGTTGATCTCGTGCAGCACATCCCAGCCCAGTCCCCACTTCTCCAGCGTGCCGGTGCGGAAGTTCTCGCAGAGCACATCGGTCTTCGCGATCAGTTCCTTGAACACGCGCACGCCGTCCGGCTTGCGCAGGTCCAGCGTGACCGAGCGCTTGTTGCGCGACTCGCTCATCCACACCAGCGTATCGCCGCGCTGCGACGGCGTGCCGAAGCGACGGAGCGCATCACCGCCTACGGGATGTTCCACTTTCAAGACATCGGCGCCGAACTCGCCGAGGATCGTCGCGCAGTACGGTGCCGCGATGACCGTCGCGACATCGAGCACGCGAATGCCCTGCAGCGGCAGCTCGGAACTGGTTGTATCAGTCATGGGCATGTCGGCTCAGATGATCTTGTGCTGGCGCAGCCGCTGCAGCTCCGCCACGGTCAGGCCGAGCAGGTCGCGCATCACCTGGTCCGTCGCACTCCCCAGCGATGGGCCGAGGCTCGTGATGCGGCCGGGAGTCTTCGAGAGCGTGGGAACGACTCCGGGAATCACGATGTCACCCAGCTCATCGTCGAGCACGTGAGCGAGGTTGCCGCGCGCGGCGAAATGCTCGTCCTCGAAGATGTCGGCAATGCTGTTCACCTTGCCCACCGGCACCTCCTCCTCGAGGCAGAGTCGCAGCACCTCGTCACGGTCCAGCGAGCCGACCCACTCGACCACGATCGTGTTCACCGTGTCGCGTGCGGCCAGTCGCTTGCGTTGGTCGCCGTAGAGTCCCGACGATGACAGCTGCGGCTGCTGCATCGCGACGGTGAGCCGCTCGAACATCTTGTCGGTGGTGCAGGCGATCGCGATCCACTTGTCGTCCTTCGTGCGGAAATGACCATGCGGCGCCGCCACGAAACTCCCCGACCCTTCACGCTCGCGGATCTTGCCGGACACGCCGTACACCGACGCGATTTCCTCCATCATGCGGAAGACCGCCTCGAAGATGCCGACGTCGATGATCTGCCCGCGGCCGGTCTGCTCGCGGTGCCGCAATGCGACCATGATGCCGATGGCGCCGTACAGGCTCGCGATGTAGTCGCCCAGCGGTACCGTGCCCGGAAGGACCGGCGTCTCACCCGGAAATCCGGCGAGGTAATTGAGTCCGCCGAACGCCTGTGCGATGTGCGCGAACCCCGAGCGCCGGCGATAGGGGCCGGTCTGCCCGTAGCCGGACACGCGCAGCATCACGAGCTTTGGGTTTGCCTCGATCAGTGCGTCCCATGTCAGGCCCCACTCCTCCATCGTGCCGGGCCGGAAGTTCTCGATCAGGACATCCGACTTCGCGACCAGTCGCAGGAACAGCGCGACGCCTTCCTGCTGTCGCAGGTCGATGGTGACCGACTTCTTGTTGCGGCTTTCACTGAGCCACTTGAGCGTCGCGTCCGGACGATTCGTCGGCGTGCCGAAGCGTCGCATCGGGTCGCCACCGATGGGGTGCTCCACCTTCAGCACCTCGGCGCCGAACTCGCCCATCATCGCGGCGGCGTATGGACCGGCAAGGAAGTTGCCGACATCGAGGACGCGAATGCCCGTCAGCGGACGTGGCGATTCCTGTGTGTCAGCCGTCGCACCATCATCGCCCGGTGCTGCCGTGGCATGATGTGTCTCGCTGCTATCTGGCACCTGGTCACCGCGCAATGTGCTGCCTCGCCGCTGAGGAGTATTCCCGACGATATCTTAACCCTGTCTGCGGCGCTTGTCCGCTCCGGCCACCTGTTTGCGCGCCCTGCCCGTGATCCGCACCCCCGACGTCCCATGACCGAGAGCGTTCCTGACTTCCGCGAGTGGATTGGTCGCACCGAGACGGTGCATGATGCGCTCAGCGCCGAGCAGGCGCGTCGCACCGCGGCGACGCTGGACGATGCGGCGACCAGCGTGGCTGCCGGTGACCCGCTGCCGCCGCTCTGGCAGTGGTGCTACTTCCTCGCGGCCGCACCGCAGTCGTCACTCGATGGCGACGGGCATCCGCAGCGCGGCGGCTTTTTGCCGCCGATCCCGTTCCCGCGCCGCATGTTCGCGGGATCGCGCATGCAGTTCCACCAGGCGCTCAAGCTCGGCTCGCCCGCCTCGCGTGAGGGCCAGATACGGAACGTGGTCCTGAAATCGGGACGCAGCGGGTCGCTCGCGTTCGTGACGGTGGGCTACCGCTTCATGCAGAACGGTGTCTGCTGCATCGATGAGGAGCAGGACATCGTGTATCGCGAACCGGGTGCCGCGGTTCCGGCGCCGCAGGTGCTGCCGGCCAGTGATGTGCCCGACGGTACATGGGTGCGCACCATCGTGCCGGATGCGCGGCTGCTGTTCCGTTTTTCCGCCATCACGTTCAACGCGCACCGCATTCACTACGATCGGCCGTACGCGTGTGACGAGGAAGGATATCCCGGACTCGTGGTGCACGGCCCGCTCACGGCGATGCTGCTGGCCGACCTCGTGCGCCGCAACACATCGCAGCGTATCACCAGCTACGCGTTTCGCGGCATCAAGCCGCTGTTCGACCTCGCGCCCTTTCACCTGCGAGGTCGCGCTGACGGTTCATCGGTGATGCTGGACGCGCTCGCGCCGGATCTGGAGCCGGCGCTCACGGCGCAGGTCGAGCTGGCGCCCGCCTGATCACATGCGGCGCGTGTCGCCTCGCGCAGCTTCATCACGACGCGCACGACTCGTGCGCGCGCTCGGCCACGTGCACTGCATGTGAACGACCCGCTCAGCGAGTCCGGATCTCCGCCGCCGTCGAGCCATGCGGGCCGGCGTAGCGCTTCTCACCCGCCTTCACCGCAACCTTCAGCATGTTCTCCGCTGGCGGCAGCGGGCAGGTCGCGAACGGCGTGAACGCGCAGGGCGGATTATAGGCTCGGTTGAAGTCGAGGATGGTGTGACCCGTGCTGTCGGCCGGTTGCGCATACAGGAAGCGCCCTGCGGGATACGTCTCGTCGCGCGCAGTCTCATCACGGAAGATCGCGAAGTACTGTGTCGTGTCCTTGCCCTCGTACGCGGCGGTGAGCGTGTACGGCTTGCCGCCGATCGTGAACTCCAGCATCCCCGGTGAGCGGTACTCGTCCGTCTGACCGATCACGTTCAGGATGCGCAGCGTGCGCGGTGCGGCATGCCGCACGAGGCGCGCGAGCACACGCATCGACGTGTCGAGCGGGAAGTATCGCAGGCCCTTGAACTCGCGTCGCAGCACGTACGACGAGTCCTTCACGCGCAGCGCCTGCCTGCCGCCTCGCACGATCACGCGATAGGTCACGCTGCCGACGCGAAGCACCGTCGGCGACCTGCTTCGGTCGGTGGCAAGACTGATCGTGTCCACACGCGCGCTGTCGACCATCGCCACCACGCCCGGCGCTGCCGTGAAGCTGTACGTGGAGTCAGTCCGTGTGAGCGTGCCGAGTTGCGGCGCCGTGTTGTCGGGCGGCAGCACGATAGTGTTCGTCTTCGCATCGCTGCCGATGGCGTAGCTGGCGCTGTCCAGCCAGAACAGGCCCGCCAGCGTGCTCCACCCATCCGCGCCGGCGATTGCATCCAGCCGCTTCACGCGCCAATCGGCGGTCTCGGTGGCGTAGGCCGTCGAGTCGACCGCGGTCTTGGTGGCTGCCGGTGTCGCGCGCGAACAGGCCGCACCGGTGGCCAGCAGCAGCATCGACAACAGGGCAGGGTGCCGGGACAGGATTCGCATGCGGGGTCGTCTGGGTGAGGGCTCAGGTGGGAAACGAACTGGATCACGATTCTGCTGGTAACTGCGCGGCTGATGCGGCGCATACGGCTGATGCGGATGTTTGGCTGGTGCGGCCATTGAGCAAGGATTCGTGCGCGAAGTCAGGCACTCCACCGTGCATCTTTCTCCGCTCTCGTGCCGGCACCTGCCGACGCACTCCAACGACGACGCACTGCACACCCGGACTTCGACATGGCGTGGCTCATCCTGATCATCGCCGGCATCTTCGAGATCGGCTGGGCGATCGGTCTCAAGTACACCGAGGGCTTTACGCGACTCTGGCCTACCCTCGGCACCGCGGCGTCGATGCTCGTGAGCATTGCCCTGCTCGGCGTCGCCCTCAAGACGCTGCCCGTCGGCACCGCGTACGCCGTCTGGGTCGGTGTCGGCGCGGTCGGCACGGTCATCCTGGGTATCGTGCTTCTGGGAGAACCGGTGAACGCGTCGCGGCTCGTGAGTCTGGCGCTGATCATCGCCGGTATCGTGGGCCTGAAGCTCGCCACGCCTGCGTGAGGAACTTCAGGCTCCGGCGCAGCGCACGATACAGCCGGAGTGCGCGAGGCGTGTTGCTGTTCTAGCGGATGACGTCGATCCCGCCGGCCATCTGCCCCACGTCGACCGTCGCCACTGTCTTCAACGTCTGCAGGTCGATGATTTCGACCGTGCCGGGCTCCGACCCCACGCCTTCCACCGAGATGAAGGCGTAGCGATCATCGGGTGACACCACGACACCATGCACGACCTTCCGCGTCGTACGAATGCGCGCGAGTTCGCGACCGCTCGACACCGCGATCACGCTCACCGACTGATCGCGCTTGTTCGTCGCGATCAGCTTCGTGCCGTCCTTCGTGACGGCCAGGTTGTAGACGCCGGCGCCAGTCGGAATGCGCCGCACCATCTGCCAGGTCGCGACGTCGATCTCCACGATGTCGCTGGTCTTGTTGCAGGCCACGTACACCGTGCGGCCGTCCGCCGACGGCTGCGCCCAGGTCGGCGCACAGGTCGGGTCACCTGCCGCCGGCGCGGTCATGCCATGCCCCGACATGTCGCGCGTGCCACCGCTCGTGGTCATCGGCGTGCCCTGCATGCCCATCTCCTTGCCCTTCGTCAGCAGAAAGTGCCGGCTGACCTCGAACGTGGCGACATCGATCTCCACCAGCAGGTCGTCCATCATGCATGCCGAATAGTGCTTCGTGCCCTGGGGGTTCAGGCGGGAGCCGTGCGGCATGGTGCAGGTCTTGATGCGCGTCAACTCCACCATGTCGTCCACACCCACCACGCTCACGTCGCTTGGCACCATCGCGCCGTGCAGGTTGAAGTTCACCACGAACGCGAGATGACCTTCGGGCGTGATCTGCGCCGTCGCCGGGAAGTTGCCGAGCGTCACCCGGCCCACGATCGCGTTGTCGCTCGTGCGCAGCTTCCAGAAGCTGCCGTACGGCGCGCCATGCGCCGTGGACACGTAATAGAACTCACGGTCAGGCGACACGGCCAGGCCATGCGGGCCATCGGGATCGGTGGCGCTCAACCCGATGGGTACGCGTGCCTGCACCGCCGCGCCGTTGGGACCGAACGAAATGATGGAGATCTCGTCGGTTCCCTCCGATGCGACGGCGATCGTGTAGGTGCGCGTCGGCAACGTCGATGTCGGTGACGCCGGTGACCCTGCCAGCGCCTTCACCTGTGCACCGGCGGGCGTGCCGGCAAGCAGCGCCGCGGCAAGCGCTGTCGCGATCGCGGACAAGGCGCGCCGCCGTGCACCACGACGCGCACACGTCACGACCGCAGTCGTCCGGCTCACGGTGTCACGCCACGCTTCGGCTTCATGCGCACGATCCACAGGCCGTTGTACATGTCGTTCACGTAGGCCAGGCCATCGCGCACCACGACACCCCAGGTCATCGCGGAATTCTTCACGAAGCCGTCCATGTCCGCGGTATTCAGGTGCGCCATTTCGCGCTGCTGCGCGCGCAAGTCACCGCGCAGCTCGCCGCTGATGTCAAAGGTGCGGAACCCCGCGTTGTATGCGCCCATGTAGAGCGTGTCGCCGGCGATCCAGATGTTGTGCACGCCGCCGAACTCCGGCTCGTAGAACGCCACCGGCTTCGGATTGTCGTAGTCAGCCACGTCGATCACCTGCAGCCGACCGTAGGCGCGACCGGCCGATGCATCCTTGGCGCCCTGCACGCCGCTGGACGGGAACACCTCGTCCGCGATGAACACGTAGTTCTTGTGACGCCATGCCGTGTGCGTGCCGCGAATGAAGCCCGGACCACCGGCCAGCTCCACCTGACGATACAGATCGTTCAGGTCGTACTTGTACTGCATCACCATCACCGGCTTCGACGGCGAGCCACCCTTGATGCCGTTGCCCACGTCGATGATGATCAGCCCCTCGTTCCAGTTGCTCAGGTACGCCAGGCCATCCTGCACGTCCACATCATGCAGCGCACCGCCGGCGTTTGGACCCGGAGCGCGAAACATCCCGACCTGCTTTGGCGACGCAGGCGCCGTGATGTCGATGATGTTCAGTTCATTCGTGCCGTCGTTCGTCGCGTACACATGCGTGCCGAACTTTGGCTGCGTATAAACGAATGCCGAGTGCACGCCGCCCGTCATGCCTTCCGTGAACTCGGCGATCTTCACCGGATGCAGCGGATCGGCCAGACTGCTGATCACGATGCCATTCTTGCGATCGCTCGCGCCTTCGCGCGTGTTCACGAGTATGGTGCCCTCGGCGTTCGTCATCAGGTCGTTCACGCGACGCGTGTTCAACACCATGCTGTCGCTGACGATCGGGTTGGCCGGATTCGAGATGTCGAGCGTGTAGAACAGGTCACCACCGCTGCCGGAGCCCAGGTAGGCGACCTTGCCGTTCGGGTGCAGCCAGACTTCCTCGGTGGTGAATCGCGTGCGTGCGCTGCGGCCCACGACTTCCAGCGGGCGGCGCACATCGCGCGGGCTCAATGTGACGGTGGCTTCGGCGGTCTGCGTGCCAAAGCTTGCCGTCACCGTGTAGGTGCCCTGTTCGTAACCCACGAAGGCACCATCGGCACCGATCAGGCCCTGGCCCGGGCTGAAGCTCCACGTCGGGGTGGGACCATCGATCGCGCGGCCGCTCGCATCCTTCGGTTTCGCCGTGAAGCGGATCACGTCGCCGGTGCGCGCATCGGCAGACGATGGCGAGACGTCCAGTGACGCAATGCGGCTTCGCGCGACCGTGATGGCCACGTTCTGCTTCACGGTGCCGGCCGTGGCGACCAGCGCTGCAGTGCCGGCGGCGACACCGGTCGCAAGCCCGTCACGCGTGACCTGCATGACTGCGGGGTTGCTGCTGGTCCAGAGCACCCGGTCTTCGCGGCGGTCGCTGGCGTCGTCGAACGCAGTCGCGGCGTAGCGCATGCGCTGCCCGATGGCGAGCGTCGGTACGGCCGTCGTGACCTTGATGTGATGCGCCGGACCCGGGACCATCCTGATCTCCACCCGCTCCACTACCGGCCGACGACCTGGCAGCGTGGCCGAGACGGTGACCGGCAGCGTGCCGGTCGAGCCGGAACGAACGAGTCCGTCGGCCGCGACATCGCCCTCGAAATATCCCCCCGCGCGGCCGAACCGGATCGTGGCTCCGGGCACCTCGTTGCCTTTCGCGTCCAGCGCGCGCGCGCGCAGCCGCATCGTGTCGCGCGCGCGCATGCTCCGGCCCTCGGGCAGGATCTGCAGCGAGGCGATACCCGGTTCCGCGGGAGCGACCGGCGCCTGCGCGCCAAGATATAAGGGGCAGAGCAACAGCGTTGCAGCAACAATCGTCAGACGCGTCATGCAGCGTTCCTCAAGCAGCGGGCCCGAACGGTCGAAACACGAGTATCATTGAAGTGTAAGGCGACGGTCTCCACTCCGCGACAATCGCTTCGCCCCGTCCGCGTACAGCTGCTGTCATGGAATCGCCCGACCGTCGCGACGACGTGCCCATATCCGTTCCGCCCGTCTTCTCCGATCCCAGCGGGCGGCGTTGGCGCGCATTGCGCGGCGCGGCGCTTGGCTTTGGCGTCGTGACGACGTTGCTGGCGCTGGTGCTGGTGCTGGCCGTGGTCGTGCCTCCGCTGCTCCCGGCCACCTGGCAGCTGAAAACCCCGGCCAGAACGCCCGCGCCGCGACCGGCAGACCGCAAGCGCGACATCGCACGGATCGTCGCACGCAAGCGGCTCGTCGAGGCGCTGGCGCAGCACCATGTCGCACCCGTGCTCCGGGTGCCGCGTGCCGCCGTCATCGAATCCCGTTCGACGCGTGCGACCACCGACAGCGCACCCATCGTGCTGGGCTTCTACGTGAACTGGGACGACAACTCGTTCTTCGCCCTGCAGGCACATGCGCGCGAGATGGATTGGGTGGTCGGTGAGTGGGCGTTTCTCGATTCGTCAGGGACGTCGGTGAACTGGAACCTCGGCGATACGAAGCGGAAGGACGTGCTGGGCCTCGTCGGCACGCTGCCCGCCGCCGAGCGCCCGCACCTGTTCGCGATGCTCACGAACGTCGATCCGGTCTCCCATGCGTTCGACACGCGGCGCGCCCGCACGCTGCTTACCAGTGCCGTCAATCGCAGTCGCGTGATCGCGGACCTGGTCGCCGGCGTGAAGCGCTATGGACTGAAGGGCATCACGGTGGACATCGAGGGCGTGGATGCTGCCTCGCGCGAGGGACTTGGCCTGTTCGTGCGCGACCTCGCGACTGCGTTGCATGGCGTGGCCGGGGTGACGATGCAGACGGTCGCGTCGGATGCGAGTGATGAGGAGCTGCGCGCAGCGGGCCGCAACGCGGACTACGTCATCGACATGCTGTATGACGAGCATTATCCCACCGGACTGCCGGGTCCCGTCGCCAGTCAGTCATGGTACGACGAGAGCGCGATCCGTGCGCTGACGCTGATTCCGAAGCACAAGGCCATTTTCGCGATCGGCACCTACGGCTATCACTGGGACGACACCGGCGACAAGCGTCCCGCCGATGCCGCGACGTTCGCGGAGGTGATGCGCTTCGTCCGCGATCATGACGGCGAGATTGCATTCACGTCGCCATCGCTCAATCCGGTCGCGACCTGGACCGACCCCGATTCGGTGGATCATCAGATCTGGTTTCTTGATGCGACGACGGCGTGGAACGAACTCTCGACCGCGGTGGGACTTGGTGCGCGCGGCGTCGCGCTCTGGCGGCTGGGCGCCGAGGATCCGTCGCTCTGGAAGGTGATCGGTGCGCGCACGGTGCCAAATGTCGTGCGTGACCTGACCGCGGTTGCTCCAGGCTACGACGTGGAGTTCAGCGGCGAGGGCGAGATCCTGCGCGTCAAGTCGAAGCCGGCCATGGGCCGTCGCTCCATCGGCGTGAACACGAGTTCCGAACTGATCACGCGCGTGCAGTGGAACCAGATCCCGTCGCCGTACGTGATCGAGCGCACGGGATCGTCGGCGCCGCATCGCGTCGCGCTGACCTTCGACGACGGGCCTGACAGTCGCTGGACACCGGCCATCCTCGACACGCTCAAGTCACGCGGTGTGCACGGGACCTTCTTCATCATCGGCAGCAACGCGCTGCTCGAGATTCCGCTCATCCGGCGCATCATGGCCGAGGGCAACGAGCTTGGGAATCACACCTTCACGCATCCGAACCTCGCCGTCACGCCATCGTTCATCACGAAGCTCGAGCTGGATGCCACCGAACGGCTGATCGAGGCCATCACCGATCGTCGCACGGCACTGTTCCGGCCACCGTACTTCGGCGATGCCGAGCCGACCACGCCGGATGAACTGGTGCCGGTGGCGTTGGCGAATGACCTGGGATACATCACCGTCGGCCTGCATGTGGACTCGGACGATTGGCTGCTGCCCGGCACGCAGCAGATCGTGAACAACGTGCTCGCGGCCCGCAGCAAGGGCAACGTCGTGCTGCTGCACGACAGCGGCGGCGATCGTACGCAGACGGTCGCCGCCATCGGACCGCTGATCGATTCGCTGCGGGCGCGTGGCGACACGGTGGTGCTGCTATCGGAGCTGCTCGGACTGTCGCGCGACCAGGCGATGCCGCCGCTGCCACCATCCAGCGCGTCGTCGCGCAACATCACACTGGCGGCGTTCTTTACCGTGGGCGCCGTGCAGACATCGGTCACGTGGGTGTTCCTGGTCGCCGTGGTACTCGGCGCGCTGCGCATTCTCGTCGTGCTGACGCTCGCCATCGTGCACCGGGTGCGCGCCGCGCGCCGGGGACGACAGCCGCTGGACTTCGCGCCACACGTCTCCATCATCGTGCCGGCATTCAACGAAGCCACGGTCATCGAGAAGACCATTCACAGCCTGCTCGCGCAGCGGTTCGCCGGCGCGCTGGATGTGGTGGTGGTCGACGACGGATCGCCCGATGGCACGGGGGCGATCGCACGCGCCGCATTCCGTGACGACCCGCGCGTGAGCGTGTTCGAGAAGGAGAACGGCGGCAAGTCCACTGCACTGAACTACGGCATCGAACGCGCGGCAGGCGAGATCGTCATCTGCCTCGATGCCGACACGGTGTTCGAGGCGCAGACCGTCGCTGAACTGGTGGCACCGCTGCGCGATCCGACCGTCGGCGCCGTGGCCGGCAACGCGAAGGTGGGCAACCGGCTCAACCTCGTCACGCGATGGCAGGCGCTGGAGTACGTGACCAGCCAGAACGTGGACCGGCGCGCCTTCGACCTGCTGAACTGCATCACGGTGGTACCGGGCGCCGTCGGCGCGTGGCGTCGCAGCGCGATCCTCGAGGCGGGGGGCTTCACGCACGATACGCTGGCCGAGGATCAGGATGCGACCATCGAGCTGCGCAAGCGCGGCTGGCGTATCGCCTATGCCGAACACGCGATCGCCTGGACCGAGGCACCCGATTCATTCCGCACGCTCGTCAAGCAGCGCTTTCGCTGGAGCTTCGGCACGCTGCAGTGCGCGTGGAAGCATCGCGCCACGCTGTTGCGCCGCAGGTTCGGTACGCTGGGCATGATCGCGATGCCCAACACCTGGATCTTTCAGTTGCTGTTCACGGCGATCTCGCCGCTGGCGGACCTGATCTTCGTCGCGAGCGTGTTGAGCGTATTCACGACGTACCTCGCACACGGCGCGACCTTTGCCTGGCAGTCCGGCACGCAGCTGGTGGCCATGTACCTGATCTTCCTCACGATGGACTGGATCGCCGCCGTGATCGCCTTCCTGCTCGAGCCGGGCGAGGAGCGCCGATTGACCTGGCTGATCCTGATCCAGCGATTCGCCTACCGGCAGCTGATGTATTGGGTCGTGATCAAGTCGTTCGTTGCGGCGGCGCGTGGTGGACTGGTCGGCTGGGGCAAACTGGAGCGCAAGGGTACGGTCGCCGCGCAGCAGGGTTCACCAACGGGGTGAGCACAGCGGTGAAGCGAGGGGCGATGCGGTCAAGATGACCGTGCGCGCGAGCCGTCGACAACGCATGTAGGCTGCGCCGTGTCGCAGGGATACATTCAGCCTCGAGCACTCCAATCCTCTCCGTGTCCGCATCCTTTCAAGAACACCTCGAACTCGCGCTGGGCGACGAGTACCGTGTCGTGCGCGAACTCGGCGGCGGCGGGATGAGTCGCGTGTTTCTGGCGACGGATGTCGCGCTGGGCCGGCAGGTCGTCATCAAGGTGCTCACGCCGGAGCTGGCTGCGGGTGTGAACCGCGAACGGTTTCGTCGCGAGGTGCAGCTCGCCGCGGGCCTGCATCACCCCATGATCGTGCCGCTGCTCACGGCGGGCGAGGCGGAAGGGCTGCTCTGGTACACCATGCCTTTCGTCGAGGGCGAATCACTGCGCGAGCGGATCCAGCGCGGCGTGATGTCCGGACGCGACGCGCTGCCGATCCTCGTCGACGTGGCGCGCGCGCTCGGTGCCGCACACCGCAAGGGCATCGTGCACCGCGACATCAAGCCCGGCAACATCCTGCTGCATGAGCAGCATGCCGTGGTCGCCGACTTCGGCGTCGCCAAGGCACTGACGGCCGCGGTCGCCACTTCCACGGGGCTCACCACCGCTGGCCTCGCCGTCGGCACACCTGCCTACATGTCGCCCGAGCAGGCCGCCGGCGACGCGACGGTGGACGCACGAGCCGACATCTACGCGCTCGGCTGCGTGGCGTATGAGCTGTTGAGCGGCAAGCCGCCGTTCACCAATCCCAGCGCCGCCCGCATGCTGGTGGCGCACGTGTCGCAGGTGCCGGTGCCACTGGAGCAGATCGCGCCGGTGCGCCTTGGCATGGCGGCCGTGATCATGCGCTGCCTGGAAAAGGACCCCGACGCACGCTGGCCCACGGCGGATGCGCTGGCTGATGCCTTCGAGGAACAGCGGTATACCACCGAGACGTTGCCGCTACCCTCGGAGTCGTTCACGCGTCACCGCACGCCGACCGTGGAGCGGCCTGTGGTCACACCGCCTGCGCGTCCGGTTGCACGCGCTCGCGCGCGGATCGTCGTCACCACCGTGGCAATTGCCAGTGCCGTGGCGCTCGCCGTGGCGCTCTCCTCGGGCCGCTCCGGTGCCTCGCAGGCCGCGGCGTACGATGCGCCGCAGTCCGTGATCGTCGCCGATGTCGCAAATCGCACCGCCGATTCAACGCTCGGCGACCTGCTCTCCGAGGCGCTGCGCACGGAACTGCAGGAATCGAAGCTCGTGACCGTGCTGACGCCGGCGGCCACCGCATCGGCGCTGCAGCGCATGCAGCGACCGGTCGCGTCGCGCGTGCCGGCGACACTGGCGCGCGAGATCGCCGTGCGCGAAGGCGTGCCGCTCGTGATCGAGGGTCGCATTCAGCAGGTCGGCAACACCTACCTCGTGCGCGCCGCGCTGGTGTCGCCGCTCGATGGCGCGGAGCAGAGCGCGGTGCAGGAGACCGCCGCCTCCGAAGATGCTCTCATTGCCGCGATCGGCCGGCTGGCGAGGCGCACCCGCGAGAAATTGGGAGAGTCCAGCACGACACTGACAGCGCTGGCACCGATGGAGCGGGTCACGACCACGTCGCTCGACGCGCTGCGCAAATACACCGAAGCAGTGCGGTTCGGCGAGTCCATGCGCGTGAAGGACGCAGGCAAGCGCGAGATCGAGCTGCTGGAGGATGCAGTGCGACTGGACTCCACGTTCGCCATGGCGTGGCGCCGACTCGGCGTACGACTGCTGAGTGGCGACCCCAGATTCTCGAACGAGCGCCTGGTACGGGGACGCCGCGCGCTGACGCGTGCATACGAGCTGCGCGAGAGACTGTCCCCCGTGGAACGCGGGCTCGCCGAGGCGGCATACTTCACTGATGTGGCGCGTGATCCCGCGCGCGCGACGGCGGCGTACGAGGCAATTCTCGACGAGCAGCCCGCAAACCGCATCGCACTCAACAACCTGGCCAACGCCGCATTCGTCGACGGCATGTTCGAGCGGGTGCGTGAGTACGGCAGGCGGTATGTCGCCGTGGACTCGTCGAACCTCGCGGCATGGCCCTGGGTGCTTTGGGGTGCGTACGGTACCGGCCGCGTGGACGAGGCGCGCGCCGCACGTGCACTGATGCGCAAGCGGTTCGCCAGCCTCGAGCAGCTCGCGGAGCTCAACGCGCAGGACCTGAACTGGCTGGCCGTGGAGCGTGACTGGCCGGCGCTGGAGCGGCTCGCCCGTGGCCTGATGCAGCAGGCGCGGGACGCACGTCAGGAGGATCGTGCGCTGCAGTCGTTGATGCTGTCGCTCACGATGCGCGGACAGTTCGAGGCGGCGTGGCGTGCGAATGACTCGGTCGGCGCGCGCCGGCTGGCTGGACGCGACACCGCCGAACTCCGCCTCTGGCGCGGCGATGGTGCCCGGCAGCGCTACTTCGATCGTGCGCTCTACCTTGACGACACCGTGGGCGTGCGGCGCGCAATTCAGACTTATCGCGCAGTGTCCGGAGTGGACCGCTGGTTAATGCAGGATCGCCCGAACTGGAACCTCGTGCTCGATCACGTCGTCGCGGGTGATGCCAAGGCCGCGCGCGCGCAATTCGACGCATATCGTGCCGCATCGGCGCGGGAGAAGGGCGCCGGTGCCCTCGCGCCTGTTGGCTCGGCGTTCATGCAATCCATCGAAGGGTTGGTGCTTGTCGCCGAGGCGCGTGCACGCGAGGCGCTCCGTGTGCTGGCGCCAGTGATGGCTGATGCCGCACGCGTCCCCACGCCGGAGACCTACACTGTGGGCCGTGCCTGGCTCGCCGCCGGCGAGCGTGACTCGGCACGCGTCTGGCTCACGCGGGTCACTGGCTCGCAGGACCCGCGTCGCGCGTGGACCGAGGGCATGTACCGTGCGCCGGCGCTTCAGCTCCTCTGCGGCATTGCTGACACCGAATTACAGCGTCAGGAGTCATGCGGCGCCATCGTGCGCGAATGGCAGGATGCCGACGACATCGCGCAGCCGATCGTGACCCGCGCCCGCGCACGGCTCCGCAGCTAGCGACCCGTAGCGGAACGCCCATGCAACGGTCGTCGTCAACTGGAACGACAGACCGAGACTGTGGCTTGGCCTTGTACGGCGTAGCTTTACGCGGACTTGAGTCCTGCAGCCGTCTGCCTGTCCGTCCCGTGCGGTCAGACGATCCGTGCGCCGCGCCGCGTGCACCGATCAGCGCGCACTGAACGCGGCGCGCATGAGGATGGACATGCTTCCGTCGTCGCTCACCGTGACGCTCGCAATCACGATCCTTGGACTGCTGACCGTCGCCGCGTTTCTGTGGGCATGGCGGAAGGGACAGTTCGATCGCATCAATGACCAGGCGATGCTCGCCATGGACGACGACGACTTCAATGTCGCGCGCCCCTGGGAGACGGTTGCCCAGCGTGCCGAGCGCGTCGCGGCGCATGGTCCAACACAACTGCCCGCGGTACCGGGTATCTGGGGTGGCGCGAGGTGACGGCCACGCTCTCCCCGCACGTCGTGGAACTGACGACATCGATCACCGACTTGGAGAACCTCGACATCCGCCTCCGCGCGGATGCATCGAGCAGGCAGGTGGCGCTTCGCGCCATCTCCTTCTCCGTGATCTGGCTGATCATCGGTTCCGCCTTCGGACTCATGGCCAGCTTCAAGCTGCACATGCCGGACTGGCTGGTGAGCAGCCCGGTGCTGACCTTCGGCCGCATTCGCAGCGCACACCTCAACGCCATGGCCTACGGCTGGGCCAGCAGCGCCATGCTCGGCGTGAGCGTCTGGATCATCCCGCGCCTCGTGCACACCGAGCTGCGCGTACCCAAGGCCGCTGAAGCTGGACTTTATATCTGGAACATCGGCATGGTCCTGGGCATCGTCGGGATCCTTGCCGGCTACAGCGACGGTCTGGAATGGCTGGAGATGCCGCGCTACTGGGCCGACCCGTTCTTCGTGATCGGCGGCGGGCTGGTGGGACTGAGCCTGCTCTCGACGATCGCGATGCGCGAAGTTGAGCATCTGTATGTCAGCGTGTGGTACATCCTCGCGGCATTCATCTGGTTCCCGATCATCTTCGTGATTGGTAACTGGCCCACGTTCAGCGGCGTGGAAAGCGCGGCGGTGAACTGGTTCTACGCGCACAACGCCCTTGGACTCTGGCTCACGCCAGTCTGTCTTGCCGCTGCCTACTACTTCATCCCGAAGATCCTCGGCCGGCCGATCTACAGTTACCAGCTGTCGTTGCTGGGCTTCTGGACGCTCGGGTTCTTCTACTCGCTCAACGGCATGCATCACCTCATCGGCGGACCACTGCCGACGTGGATGATCACGACGTCGATCGTGGCCAGCGGCCTGATGATCATCCCTGTGATGGCCGTCGGCGTGAACCAGCACATGACGCTCAACAAGCGCTTCGGTGCGCTGCGCTACAGCCCCACGCTGCGCTTCATCGTCTTCGGCTCGGTAGCCTACACGCTGGTGTCGCTGCAGGGTGTGTTCATGGCGTTCCGCGAGGTGAACCGGCTCACGCACTTCACGCATGTCACGGTCGCGCACGCGCACCTTGGCCTGTACAGCTTCGTGACGATGATCATGTTCGGCAGCATCTACTACATCCTCCCGCGGCTGCTCGGCCGCGAGTGGGTGAGCGAGAAGCTCATCTCGTGGCACTTCTGGACCGTGGGCATCGGGCAGATCGTGTACCTCGTGCCGCTGACCGTCGCCGGCATGGTGCAGGGCGTCGCGATGGCTGACCCCACCAGCACCTGGGAGCAGGTGGTGAAGGCCATGATGCCCGGGCTCATCGGCCGGTCGGTGGGCGGCACGCTGCTCACCATCGGGCACTGCGTGTTTGCATATCACGTCTGGCTCATGTTCCGCGGCGCACGGTCTCGTCAGGGACTGCCGCCGTTCCACGAAGTCGCGCCGATCATCACGCGTCGAACCAAGGCGTCGTTCGTGTCCGGAGGTGCAGCATGACGCGCATCTGGCTGTTGATCACCGGCGTGCTCGCGATCATCGTCTTCGCGACGTCGCTGCTGGTGGTGATTCCCAACACCATGATCGGCCAGGTGCGCGTGCCATCGCAGCTGGCACCGTACACCGGGCAGCAGGCACGTGGTCGTGCGGTGTATGTCGCGCAAGGCTGCGTGTATTGTCACTCGCAGCAGGTGCGCGATCCCGTGTACACGTCCGACAAGGACCGCGGCTGGGGTCCGCGCGCCACGGTGCCGTCGGACTACGTGTACGACAAGCCCCACCAGCTGGGCACCATGCGCACCGGACCTGACCTGATCAACATCGGCGTGCGCCAGCCAAGCGATCAGTGGCACCACACGCACCTGTTCAACCCTCGCTCGTTGATGCCCTGGTCCATCATGCCGGCCTTTCCGTACCTCTACGACGTGCGTGACTCGTCGTCATTGAAGCCGGGTGAGGTGTTCTACAGCGTCGCCGGTGGCAAGTTGCCGACGGGCAAGGTGATCGTGCCGACGGCTGACGCCGATGCACTGGTCGCATACCTCAAGTCGTTGAAGCGCACCTATCCCGTGCCGACCGGAAACGAGCCCGCAGCACGCTCGATCGGTGGGCGCAGCGAACAGACGATGCCATGACCGATCCAACGTCGCGGGAAAGGCAGGCGTTCGGCGCCGCTGAGCCGGATGTGGAGCAGATCCATCGCCAGATCGTGCGTGAGCTCGCCGATCCCGCCGAGGGCTACGAGCGCGTACCGGTGTTCGTCTGGGTGACCATCACTACGCTCGTGTTCTGGGCCGGCTGGTACGTCGGCGCACGTGGTGGCTCGTTCGACACACAGACACATGTCGAGTATGCGCAGGCCGGTCCGCCCGGCGCCATCGCCGGTGACAGTGCACGCAAAGGTCCCGTGGATGCGATCGCCGAGGGCAAGCGCATCTTCGGCGCGAACTGCACGGCATGCCATCAGTCCACCGGACTGGGAATCGCCGGCGCGTTTCCGCCCGTCGTGGGCAGTGAGTGGGTCACCGGACCTGAGCAGACGGTCGTCCGAATCCTGCTGAACGGGTTGAATGGTCCGTTGAAGGTGAAGGGCGCGAATTACAACGCCGCGATGCCGGCGTGGAAGGAAGCACTCACCGATGACGACATTGCGCACGTGATCACCTACATCAGGCAGTGGAGTCCCAACGCGGCGCCCGCCGTGTCGGCCGCCACCGTCGGCACGTTGCGTAAGCAATACGAGTCGCGCAGCGGACCGTGGACCGAAGCCGAGTTGAAGGCGCTGGAATCGGCGCCGGCTGCGGCGGCCGTCACGACGACGACGACGACGCCATGACGACTTCCGAGCACGTCGTCATCACGCACCCGATGGCCCGCCGTCCGCCGGTGACGCCGGTGTACGCCTACTTCGCGACACCGTCCGAGGTGAAGGTCGTGCTGCCGCCGCTCGCGCGACTCGGTGTGCCGCGCGACTTCATCGACGTCGTCGTCACGCAGACTGCCGCCGAACGCATGTATGCCGGCAAGCGTCGCGCGATGCGGCCGCTCTGGCGCTTCGCATCGATTGGCGGATTGCTCGGACTTGGCGGCGGCGCAATCGTCGCGTTCGTCCTGATTGCATGGCCCGGTTTTGCGGCTGCGGGCCCGTTTTCGTACGCGCTGCTCTTCACGCCAATGATCACCGTGGCTGTCGGTGGGTTGATCGGGGTCATCGCGTCGTTCCTCACGACGCGCAAGCCGTCCGACTGGCGCCTGCGCATTCCCCCGCCCGACAACCACGAGATACTCGTCGTCGTGCGCGCGCGCGGAGATGAGCAGGTGGGTCTGGTGCTGCAGGTGCTGCACGAGCAGGGCGGCAGCGGCGCGCAGGTCCTGCGTTGAAGCAGACGGCGCCCTGGCACGCTGCGCTTCGGATTCCAATCGCAGCGCTGCTGTTCCTGATTGCCGGCGCCGTGGTCTGGTTCCAGCGCGGTGACGATCACGTCTCGCTCGCAAACCGCATCTGGTTCGTCGGGCTCGTGCTCACGGCCGCCATTCCCACGTGGCGAACCGTGCGCGACATGTTCGGTGGCGAATTCGCCGCCGATGTCGTTGCCATTCTCGCGATCGTCTCGGCGGCGTTCCTTTATCAGCCGTTTGCAGGGCTCGTCGTCGTGATCATGCTCACCGGTGGTGCCGCGCTCGAGCGATATGCCGAGGGGCGCGCTGGTGCCGCCGTGGCCGCGCTGGAGCAGGCCGCGCCGCGTCAGGCGCATGTGCGCGATGCCGCGGGAGTTGTGCGCGACGTGCCGGCGGAATCGGTGAAGGTGGGTGACCTGCTGCTCGTGCGCCCCGGCGAGCTCGTGCCATGCGATGGCGTGATCGTCGAGGGTCGCAGTCATGTCGAT
>JACMPK010000175.1 GCA_014377535.1 Gemmatimonadaceae bacterium | reverse complement strand
GCAGAATCACGCCTGCCGGTGTGGTGACGACGATCGCTGGCAAGGTCGGCGTCGCGGGCACGCTCAAGGATGACGTCCTCTTCTTCCCGACGGCAGTAGCAGTCGATGCGTCGGGACGGATCTACGTTGCCAACAGCTGGGACAACACGATTGCGGTAATCAATGGCAGTTCGCTGTCGCGAGTCGCCGGGTTCTCCGGTCGACCGGGGAAAACGGACGGCGTGGATTCGCTGGCCCTGTTCAACCGCCCGTCCGATCTGGTTCTCGATGGTCGTGGCAACCTGTTCGTGGTAGATGGTGGAAATCATACGATCCGCAGGATTGTGCTGGCGAGTCAACAGGTGATCACGTACGCAGGGACGCCCGGAATCGGCGGTACGGCGGATGGCATCGGTACTGCGGCGGGTTTCGCTGATCCAACTGGTATCGTGATCGACGCGGCGGGGACAGTGTATGTATCCGACACGTACAACAACGTCATTCGAAAAATCACCATCGGCGCCGTCGTGACCACAGTACTCGGTCAACTCCGGTCAGATCCGGGCTTCGAGTTCCGGACCGGTCCCGATCCGCGTCTGGGCGGACCGGTGTACATGGCCATGATCGACGCAACGCACATCGTGATGGCGATGCGATCGTTCAACCACGCGGTCTACATCGGCACAGTGCCGTAGTGTGTGCGCAGGCGCATTAGCGGCTCGTCGGCTCGATGTGCGTTGCAGCAGACGCCGCCACCATGCAGCTTTGCGCACAAGTCACACACGCCAAGCCGAGCAGCGATATCCCCAGAAGGCGCGGTTCGGCAGCAGCTGAATGGGCTTTCACTCCATCGACGAATCACGTCCACGACCGGGCAGGTGAACGCGGTCCGAGTCGCGAAACCTGGGCGACGACGCCACAGTAGGGTGAGCATGCGTCCCCGTCATCTCTGCTTCATGGCACCGCTGCTGATGGCCATCACCATGCTGAGTAGCGTCACACTGCATGGGCAGCCGCGCGACCAGCAGTCTCGCGACCAACAGCCTTCGGCAGGCGGCACGATCAAACGCCTCGATGGCAGCTCCATATCCGCACAGGTCGCCGACTCGATCGTGCAGCAGCTCGTGCGGCAGTACGGAATCACCGGGTTGCAGGTAGCCCTCGTCAACGGTGGACGCCTGGTCTGGAGCGAGGCCTATGGCCACCGTGCACGTGGCGATGGGGCCGGCTCGGCACCCGCAGGCCCGGACCTTCCGATGCAGCGCTCGACGACCACCTGGGCGGCATCGATCACCAAGGCAATCTTCGGTACGTATGTGATGCAGCTCGTGGAGCAGGGTCGCTTCGACCTCGATCTCCCGATCGTGCGCCAGTTGCCGCAGCCGCTGGACAGCTATGCACCGTACCGCGACAAGGCCGCACTCATCGTGCATGACACGCTCTGGTCACGCATCACGCCGCGCATGCTGCTGTCGCATACCGGCGGTCTGGTGAACTTCGCGCCGATGGAGCCCGACGGCCGGATGCGCCTTCATGATGTGCCGGGCACTCGGTACCGATATTCCGGCGAGGGAATCAACCTGCTGCAGTTCGTGATCGAGCAGCGGCTCGGCCAATCACTGGACTCGCTGATGCAGTCGGCGTTCTTCACTCCACTGGGCATGCGGCGTACGAGCCTGACGTTCCGGGCGGACTTTGCGAACGACATTGCCGACCGCTTCGGCGCCGACGGCCAGTTTCTCGCGAAGACACGGCGCGCGCCAGCACGTGCTGCCGGCTCGATGACGACATCCGCCGACGACCTCGCGACGTTCGTAGTGGCGCTGCTGGACAATCGCCTCATGCGCGCATCGACACGCAGCGAAATGCTGCAACCGCACGTTCGGATCAGCGCGCAAACACAGTTCGGGCCAAGTAGCGAAGTAGCCGACGGCGACGAAGCAGCGCGCGTCGGTCTCGCCTACGGCATGGGGTGGGGACTGCTGACTCACACGCGCCACGGTACCGCGTTTTTCAAGGAGGGCCATGGGGACGGCGCGCAGACATACCTCCTCTGCTTCCTGCGCCAGCGCAGCTGCATCGTGCTGCTCGCCAACAGTGATAACGGCGAATTCGCCTTTCGCGCACTCGTGACCGGACTACTCGGCACCGATGACGTCCCTTGGACGTGGGAAGGCTGGACGCCAGAGCAGATCCGTGAATCGCGGCGTGACAGGTAGGCGT
>JACMPK010000174.1 GCA_014377535.1 Gemmatimonadaceae bacterium | reverse complement strand
CCGTTGCGGTTGCGCAGCCGCACACTCACCAGCGAACTCACGCCGGGCTCCTGCATCGTCACGCCGTACACGGCATCTGCCGCTTCCGTCGTGGTACGCGGATTGTGCGTGATCACGATGAACTGTGTCCGTTCCTTGAACTGGTTCAGCATCTTCACGTAACGACCCACGTTCTGATCGTCCAGCGGTGCATCGACTTCATCCAGCAGGCAGAACGGGCTCGGACGCGTGAGGAAGATGCCGAACAGCAGCGACAGCGCGACGAGTGCGCGTTCACCGCTCGAGAGCAGGTGGATGCGCTGCGTCTTCTTGCCGCGCGGGCTGGCGTGGATCTCGATGTCGCAGTCCAGCGGCTGGTCGGGATTTTCCAGCCGCAAGTCGCACTCGCCGCCGCCGAACAGTGTCTGGAAGATCTGCCGGAAGTTCTCCCGTACCTTGGCGAATGTCGCCAGGAACAGCTCGCGTGCGGTGGCGTCGATTTCCTTGATCGCCTGCAGCAGTGACAGCTTCGCTTCGGCCAGATCGTTGCGCTGCGCGGCGAGGAAGTCGAGGCGCTTCATCTCCTCCTCGTGCTCCTCCACGGCCAGCGGATTCACGGGCCCCAGCTGGTCCAACTGCTGCCGCAGCTGCTCGTTCTCGACGCGCAGTGCATCTGCATTCAGGTCCAGCGGTTCGAATCCTTCCAGCAGCTCGACGATCGGCTTCCGCCACTCGGTCTCGAGACGCTCTCGAATGTTCTGCCGGCGTGCCTCGAGCTGCGTGTGACGGAGCTCGGTCTGATGCAGCTCCTCCGCCATCAGTACCGCCTGCCGACGCACCAGCTCCAGCGCCTCGTCACCGGTTCGCAGCGACAGGTCGGCGGCACGCAGTCCCTCCTCGGCCTCGATCAGTCGCGTGTCCAGCTCCGACAGCGCATGCTGTCGCTCCTCCAGCTGCACCGTCAGCGTCGCGATCTGCTCGGCGAGTGCCATGTCGGCGTTCGCCAGCTGCGACAACTCGCGACGCAGCGTCTCCAATCGTGCCGCGGCCGTCGCCTGTTCCTGCACGAGACGCGTCGCGCGATCCTGGGCTACCTGCACACGCGCCTGTGATTGCGCCTGCGACACCTGCGCGACGGTGCGGCCCTCACGCGCTGCTTCCAGCATTTCGTCGGAGCCCAGCAGGCGCTGACGCGCGCTCGTGATCACGATTTCATGACCGGCAAGACCGGCGCGCAATTCCTCTGCGCGCGACTCGTCGTCGGCAGCACGCGCCTGCAACGTCGCGCGACGTTCGGCGAGCTTCCCGGCCAGCTGCTCGGCGTCGTTCTTCTCGCGCAGGGCACGCGCGCTTCGACGTTCCACTTCTGCCCGCGACTCTTCCGCGCGACGCACTTCGCCCATCGCCTGCGTGGCGGCATCGGCCGCCGCCATCACAGCCTGCTCTGCCGACTGCAAGGTGATGCTGACCGTCTGCGCCTCGATCGTGATGCGCGCACGCTCTGCATCCAGCGACTCCAGTTCATCGCGCAGCATCGTCAGTTCGGCGCGACGCTGGATGGGGCCCTGTGCCGACTCAGTACCAGGCAGGTAGATCGCGCCACGCGCGTCCACGAACCCGCTCGCGCCGTCCAGCGGTGTCACCTGGCCAAGCAGTGCGCGAACCCAGCGCTCCGCAGGCTCGGCAGCCTTCACGCGTGATGCAAGCGCGGCGTCGGTGACGATCACGTCGTTCACCGCATCCAGCGGCAACAGCAGCACCGGTCCGGGCTTCGCTGTTGCGTGCCACGTGGCGACCGCATTCGCGGCCTCGCGGTCACGCACCACGACGGCATGCACGGTTGCACCGAGGTATCGCTCGACGAGAATTGCCGCGTCGCTGTCGGCCGAGAGGAAGTCGGAGAGCGGACCAAGCACGGCACCGCTGCCGAACGACTCGCGCTGCCGGAGCACCGACGCGGCGCCCGGCGCCAAGCCGACCCGATCGCGATCGAGCGCCTCGAGCCCGTGGATCTTCCCCTGCATCGACGTGCGCTGACGATCGGCATCACCCAGCCGTCGCCGGACGTCCGCCTCGGCAGTGCGCGCCACCTGCGCCGCGTTGCGTGCCGTTTCCAGCGCGCCCTGCGCGCGTGCGACTTCCACGCGTGCGATCTCCACCAGTTCCGCCGCGGCGTCGCTGTCGCGCGCCACGGTCTGCAACGCATCGGCCAGCGTCGCGACTTCCGTCTCCAGCACCGACGTGCGCGAGAGCACTTCTGCCAGCTCACGCTCCGTGCCTTCGCGATCCAGTTCCAGTCGACGCACCTGGTCGCGGGCATCGCGCAGGATCTTCTCGGCGGCGTCCACCTGCTGACGCGCCATCGACACGCTGCGACGCGATTCCTCTTCCGCCGCTGCGCGCTCTGTCAGCAGTTCCACCGCCGCGGAGAGCTCGACCTGCAGCCGCAGGCGTTCCGTCTCTGCATCCTCGCGCTCGGCGATCACGCGCTGGCCCAGTACCTCGCCATCCTGCAGCTCTGCATCAGCGCGCTCACGACGCGACATCGCGTTGCGCTGTCGTTCCTCGGCCACGCGCAGTTCGCGCTCCACCTGGTTCGCCTGTTCGCGCTGTGCCTGCGCCATGCGCGCCAGCTCGGCACGCATCGCTTCCGCCGCCGCGCGCGCACGCTGGGCATTCTCGCGCTCGCGCGCCGCCGACTCGGCCTGCTCGGATGCGGCAGGCACGGCGTCGCGCAGCTCCTCGAGCCGTGCATGCAGAATCGTCAGTTCATCGGCCCAGCTCTCCAGCTCACGTGCCGCCAGCGTCACATCCACCGCGAAGCGGCGCGACGTGAGTTCCACGCTCTTCTCCGCCTTCTTGCGCTGGCGTGAGAGCGAGCGCACCTGACTTTGCACTTCCTCGATCAGGTCATCCAGTCGTGACAGGTCCACGGCCGTCTCTTCAAGGCGGCGCTCGGTGCTGCGACGGCGGTCGCGGTAGAGGCCCACACCGGCCGCTTCCTCGAACAACTCGCGACGATCATCGGGACGATCGCTGAGCAGTGCGTCGATCATCTTCGACTCGATCACGACACCACTGTCGGCACCAAGTCCGGTGCCACGCACCAGGTCGTGGATGTCGCGCAGGCGGCAGGCGACGCGATTCAGGAAGTAGTCACTCTCACCCGAGCGCGAGAGGCGGCGCGTGATTACCACTTCCTTGAACGCGACGGGCAGCACGCCATCGGAGTTGTCAAAATGCAGCGACACCTCCGCGACGTTTACGGCGCGACGCGCCGATGACCCCTGAAAGATGACTTCCTCCATCTTCGCGCCGCGCATCATGCGCGCACGCTGCTCGCCGAGCACCCAGCGCACTGCGTCGGAGACGTTCGACTTGCCGCAGCCGTTCGGCCCGACGATCATCGTCGCGCCGGGCTCGAACAGCATTTCCGTGTGATCTGCGAACGACTTGAAGCCGTGCAGCGTGAGCTTGGTCAGGCGCACGTCAGAAACTTCTCCCGGTGCGGTAATGAAGCGTCGCATTGACGCCCTTTGCCTTGAGTTCGTTCATCAGCGGAATCGCCTGGTCCGGTGTCTCGAATGCGCCGACGAAAATCGTCGCCGTGCGATCATCCTGCAGCAGCGGGTACGCGGCAATCTGGCGCTGCCCGTATCCATCCGACACGTTCTGCGCCGCGCGGCGCGACACCTTGGCCTCCAGCATCAGCGCATACGGGGTAGACACCACGCGCCCTGCCACGGCCGCCAGCTTACCGCTGCTGCGCAATGCCCCGAGCAGTGAATCGGCCTGGCTCGCCTTCGTGTAGGCACCTGCCTGCATCTGAAAGAAGCGTCCACGTTCACCGCGGATGCGCACCATCGTGACGGTGCCGGCAGGTAGCTTCAGCCCCAGTTCGGCCCAGCGTGCAAGCGCCTGCGCTTCGTCATTCGTTGCCACGATCACGACGCCGAACGGTGCAGCCCTCAGCGAGTCCTGCGGATTCACGACGCGCGCCAGGACCAGTGAGTCCGCATCGCGTGATGCGCCAGGCGCCGCCGCGCTGTCAGGTAGCGATGTCGGGGCAGGGACGATGACGACCGAGTCCGGGCGCGAGGGTGCGCTTTCCGGCGCGTCCGCTGTCGTGCCGGGACGGCCGAGCGCGAACCACAGCGCGGCAACTCCAATGACTGCGGCGGCGATGATCAGGGGCTTCTTCGAACTGCTGCTCGTCTCGAACCCCTTCGGCACGCGCCGCTCCGGGCCATTGGTCGGCGGGAGCAACTCCGTGACCTGCTGTACGGGTTTGCTGACCGGAATGCGCTGCGATGGCACGGCTGGCAGCGGCGCGACGTCCGGCTGAAATGCAGGCGCGACCGTCGCGACCGGCGCTTCGATGTGCGCGACGACGGCGTTGCGAGGCACGGCGTGCATCGCCGACGGGTCACCTACCAGCACCACACCATCCAGCATCATCGCGAGGTCATGCACACCCTCGGCGTTGCTCGGTGCGACGAGCACGAGCAGAGCGCCGACTTCACGGAAGCCGGCCGCAAGGCGGTTCCAGCGCTCATTCCGCATGATCTCGGGCGTCACCAGCGGCTCGGTCCCGCTGGGCATGACGAACAGCATGCCGGTCTCGTCTACCTGGCGCGCGATCTTGTTCAGCGAGACGCCGTGCAGAAAGGAATCGACGATCCCGTGAGGATCGTCGCCCGTGACGAGGCGCTGCAGCGGCTCGACGTCGCCGACGAGGTCACCGATCGCGACGCGCCGGACGGCAGATTGCGCGCGGCCGATGCCGATGGCCGCACGTGCGGCAGCGACGGGATCGGTTCCGGTCACGAGAATCGCATGTGCCGTGTCGGCCGCAGCCGAGGCCTCGGCGCCCAACGCTTCCCAGTCCACGCCAAGCGTGCTTCCAGCCGCCATCAGTTCGATCCCTTGTCAAAGACCCAGAAGTCCCGGCCAGCAGCCCGCCCGGCGCGCTCGGCCTCGGGGCGCGAGCGGAAAGGACCAAGGATAACCCGGTACAGCGCGGTCCCGTTCGTGGTCGTGACCATGATGTGTGCCTTCTCGCCATTGGCCTTGATCTTCGACGCGATCTCCCGGGCTGTACGTTCCGCCTTCAGCGCCGCGAATTGCACCACGAACGAGCCGCGCTTGCCGCCAGTCTGCGCGGGCGCTGTCGTCGTCGCGACAGGGATGCGCACCGTCGCGACGCCGGCGCGGCGCGCGGACTCCTTTCGCACCGCCACTCGCCTGTTTGAGTCGGCCTGCAGATTTGCACGAAGCGCGGCGGACGAGCGAGAGGGTGCCTGGCCAGACTCACCTCCCGTGGGTGCTCGGCGGGCGCTGTCCAATGGCGGGGATCGCTCCGGCACGGGGGCTGGACGGGCGGTCGCAAATGCCAGGGCACTGTCGGGGCTTACGCTGTCGACCGGTGGCGCCGCCGCGGCCGTATCCACCACGACAGGCCGCGGCAACGTGTCAGGCCTGACGACGCGTGCGCGCACGAGGGCCTCTCCACGGCGGCTGAACCCGTTCCATTGCACCACCATCCAGATGTCTTTCGCCCCGTCGGGTGTCACGGCGAGCGGGCGGAAGTCGCCTTCGGCCAGTGTCACCACATCGTTGCCACGCAGCGTGGCAATCCGGCCGTCGGGAAACACCATCGGCAAGTCCGCGCGCCATGGCGACGCGAACCGGCCGAGTACCGAATTCGTGGCCACGCCGATCACCACCACCGAATCGCCCTCGGCGCCGTGCCGCACCAGGAGGTAGCGGCCCAGCGGGTCCATGCGCAGGTCGCTGGCACTGGTCGGCACTTCGACGGTCGCAACGATTTCATCGGCATACTTGCTGATGACCTGCACTCGCGAGGCGGCGTCATCGCGACCCAGCACGTAGACGCGATCGCCGCTGGGTGACGAAGCCGTGGCCACGATGGAGTCGCCGATCGAGATGGTACCGAGGGTCTCGAGGTCACGTGCGCGCACGCTCACGAGCCGTCGCGGGCCATCGCTCAGGTAATAGCGATCACCGCCAGCGGCCGAGATGAGTCGGGCATTGCCGGGCAGCACAGCGCTGTCCACGGCGGTCGTCGACGGTGGCCGGAAGCGCGTGATGACCGTCTCGGTTCCCCGGTGACCTACCAGCAGCACGCCGCCGTCCCGCAGTGGCTGCAGCCGGTTGATCGACGCAACGGTGCGAACCAGCCATGGCGTCGCCTGGGTGGTGGTGAGGCGCAGCACGGCTCCATCGCTGAGCCCGAAGATGCTGCTGCCGTCCAGACTGACCGTCTCCCGCAACGGCGTCGCCATCGCCCGCTCGAGCACGCCAGAACCGAGCGTCAGTCGCCATGCCACGCCCATGCTGTCAGCCAGCGCCAGCGTGCCGGCGTCGGTGCTGAAGGCGAGGGGGCGCACCTGTGCCGGCAATGCGGACCGTGTGGTCCAGATCGCCGAGTCGAGCGTGGGGTAGCGATACGCACGCGCAATGCCGCCTCGTGCAGCGATCCGCAGGACGATTGCGTCGGGAGCGAGCGGGGGGGCAGACATCGCCGTGGCCCCGCGATCGTCGCCCGCGTTGCAGCCGGCGAGCGCGATGGTGAGGGAGAGCAATAGGGTTCGCACGCCGTAACCTAGCCGTGACACGGCGGGGCGAACACGCCTTGAAATGCAGCGGGCGGCTGCTGTGCGCAGACGCCCGTTGTCGGTCCGGAACCGTCAGCTCAGTACGACGTACCGAGCGACCATTGCCAGAAGCCCTTTCGTCCGGGGCGATCCAGCGGAATCGCGTAGTCCCACCGGAGCAGCGCGAAGTTGAAGAGGTTCAGGCGCAGCGAGTAGCCATAACTCCGCAGCAGGTAGCGCTGGCGGGTCGGATCAAAATTGTCGGGGCGTGAGAACCTCGCGCTCTGTCCGCCGCTCCACGCCATGCCGGCGTCATAGAACACTGCGCCGTCTACCGGAGGCAGCTGCACCGGCAGCACACCGAGCTCGAAGCGTCGGATCAGCGGGAACCTGACTTCCGCCGAGGCCACCAGCGCGCGGGAGCCGAGGAGCTCCGTGTTGCTGCATCCAGACGACGCACCGATCGTGGGCTGGCAACCGAAGTCCAGCGCATTCACGCGGTCGTAACCACGCAGCCACATGATGCCGTTCGGGTTGCCGATGTAGTTCGGGAAGAACGTCTCGTCCCGCCCCGTGCGGAACGTGCCGGTGAACCGCGTGGCGATCGTGATGTAGTTGAACAGGATCGGATCATACCGACGGTAATCCGCCGCAAACTCCTGCCAGCGGCGGCTGCCGATCGTCGGCTCGTACGCGAAGCGCATGCGACGGCCCATGATGGGTGCGGTGTATCCGTTCAACGTGTTGTCGGACACGAACGCGACCTTCGGCTGCAGGAAGGTCAGCGAGCCCAGATTCTGGTCGCCGACGATCCGGAACTGCGTGCTCTCGCCGAACGAGTTGAACTGCCGCGCCACTTCAACGATCGAGCGCCCGATGTTCTGCAGTCCCAGCCCGAGCTCGAATCGCTTGAAGCGATTCTGCGGCAGCAGCGAGGTGAAGGTCGCATCGCGGAGCACGAAGCGCGCGAGGCTCTGCGTCTCCTGCAGGATGCCCGGCGAGACCTGCGTGACGTTCTGCCCGTTGAAGAAGAAGAAGGGGAATTGCGAGACTGCAGTGTTGTACTGAAGCTTGCGTCCCAGGTTCGTGTAGCCGGCGTAGAAGATCGCGTCCTGGATGCGGCCGTTGACCTGCGCCGTGAACGCAAGACGGTTGTTGCCGATCAGGTCACTGAGCACGACCGTCGTGCCACCAAACAACCCGCGACCGAAGTTGTCCTGCGCAAACCCGATGCTGGGACGCGCCACGTAATCGGCTTCGTAGCTGACCTTGTACGGTGCATCGCGGAACCGCGTCGGATCGGGGAGCGCCAGGTCGGCGCTGTCGAGCATCTCGTTCACCGTCACGACCGTCGTGTCACGTTCGCCGCGATTCGGCAGCGAATCGGACGCGCGCAGGCCATCCGGCGCGCGATACATCGAGCGAGCGCCCGGATTCGACCGGATGCCGCCCGCGATCGTGGTGCCCGGCTGCGGCGTTCCGGCCGCCGGCACAGGCGCCTTCATCGTCGGAGTTCCGACAGAAGGCGTCGTCGCCGGCACCGGGGCGCTTGGCATCGCGGTGATGGTGAT
>JACMPK010000018.1 GCA_014377535.1 Gemmatimonadaceae bacterium | reverse complement strand
GTGGTCGGTCGCGGCAGGCGGCGGCAACATCAGCAGCCCCGGCCTCCTGACTGCCGGCACCACGCCGGGCGCGTTCCCCGTCAGCGCAACGGCCGGCGGACGCTCCGGCTTCGCCACGGCCACGATCGTCGCCGGGGCAGTGGCGAGCATCACGGTCACGCCGAATCCTCGCACGCTCACGCCATCGCAGACGCAGCAGTTCACAGCCGTCGCACGTGACGCCGGCAACAACGTGGTTCCGATCACACCCGTCTGGACCGTCGTGAATGGCGGCGGCGCGATCAGCGGCAGTGGCCTGTTCACCGCCGGCCTGACAGTCGGCACGTTCAGCAACACGGTGCGCGCCACGAGCGGCGCCATGTCTGGCACGGCAACCGTCGTCGTCAGCAGCACCACGTCGGCGTTCCTGCCGCTCGGCGCTGCAGCGTCACACGGCATTCTCGCGGGGACGGCGGTGTCGTGCGTGACGAATGGCTTCATCGGTGCCGACATCGGTGTCGCGCCGGGCAGCACGCTGACCGGCTTCGGTCCGTGCACCTACTCGGGTGTCGCGAATCTCGGCAACGCCATCGCACAGACGGCGCAGAACGACCTCACGACCGCGTACAACACGCTGGCCGGACTACCATGCCCGCCCGCGAATGCCATCGTCGCCAACCTCGGTGGTACCACCAAGGCGGCCGGTGTCTACTGCAGCGCCAGCGGTATCGGCGTGACAGGCACCCTGACGCTGGATGGCGGCGGCGATCCCAACGCGGTGTTCGTCTTCCAGGCTGGCTCGTCGCTGACGACCGCCGGCAACATCGTGCTGATCAACCAGGCGCAGGCCAAGAACGTGTACTGGCAAGTCGGCAGCTCGGCGACGATCGGCAGCGCGTCGCAATGGCAGGGCAACATCCTCGCCTTGAGCAGCATCTCCCTCATCGACACCGCCACGCTGCTCGGCCGCGCACTGGCCCGCAACGGTGCCGTGTCCCTGACATCGAACAACACCATCACGCTGCCGTAATCGGCCCGCGCTTCAGGAGAAATACAGCATGTTTGCACGTAGCATCACGTTCGGGGCCGCGATGATGATCGCAGCCCTCCCCGCCGCAGCGCAGCAGCGCGGCACGCTGGAGATGGGCGGTTTCATCTCGTCGAATTCATTCGACGAGACGTACAGAATGGACAACGCGATCGGCTTCGGTGGTCGCTTCGGCGCCTACCTGCATCCGCGCTGGTCAGTCGAGTTCGAGGGTAACGGCGGCACGGCAGGGCGTCCCAGCGGACTCGCGAACCGGTCGTATCGCTTCCTCGACGGGCGCATCGTCGCCGTGCCAGTCCGCATCGGCCGCCTTGGCCTCCTGCTCGGCGGCGGTGTCAGTCACATCGATGCGAACGTCAGCAATAATTTCACCGACCAGTCGTACGGCCTGCACGCCCTCGCCGGTGGCAAGGTGACGGTGTCTGAGCATGTTGCTCTGCGCGTCGACTATACGCGCTACTTCAACGATGGCGCGCAACACGGCAGCTTCAAGGGCGGCGTGAGCCTCTCGCTGCACCCGTACAAGCGTGCTGCCGTCGCGGTCGCGGTCGCGGCGATGCATGCAGATTCGGTGAGCGCCGCCGAGACGCGCCGGTTGCGCGCCGAAGCCGCCGCGTACGCGGTGCTGCGTGACTCACTGGCGAAGAACCGCGCCGCGTCGACTGGTCCCAGCGCGATGACGGCGTCCAATGTCGCCGCACTGGCGACGATGCTCGAGATGATCCATTTCGAGCGCAATAGCTCGACGCTGGACGATGTCGCGCGCGCAATCCTGAACGACAAGGTGAGAGTATTCAATGCCAACCCGGAGATGAAAATCGTCATCACCGGTTACGCCAGCGCACCCGGCACGGACGCCCACAACATGGCGCTCGGCTTCCGTCGTGCGACGGCATCGCGGGCCTACCTGGTATCGCAGGGCGTCGCGCAGGACCGAATCGAGATCACGACCCGCGGCGAGGACAACCTCCTCATTGAGGGACCGGGCGACGTGGCGAATGCGGCCAATCGTCGCGGGCAGTTCCGCCTGCTGATCGCCGACCCGTACCTGACGGCGCCGAAGCGCTGAGCCACCAGTCGTACGACGCCCCCGTACCGGAACCGCGGTGCGGGGGCGTCGTGTCGTCTGGCGAGGCCAGCCGCCCGCATTCACTCCCGCTGGAATTCCGCCAACACCAGTCGCCGCGTGTCGCCGGGTTGCGTACGCACGACGATCGTTTCGCTGTTCACTCGCGTGCGCACCGAGATTGGTTCGCGTGCACTGAACCAGCGAATCGCGCGGTCTACAGTCGGTACACCGGGCGGGATGCCGGCCGCGCGCGTGCCGTCGAACTCCACGGTGTCGCGACCGAGACCCAGGTATCCGCGAGGACGGAGAATCAGCACGCTCGCACTATCCGCGCGGCCGGCCGGCGGCGCCGGAAACCGGAAATTCACGCCACGACTCGAGCGCGGGAACGGCATGCGAAACACATGCAGAATCACGGCGCTGTCCGGGCTCGCCACCTCGAATTCGTAGCGCTCGCGCGGCGAGGCGCGAAACGGGCCCCACCGACC
>JACMPK010000173.1 GCA_014377535.1 Gemmatimonadaceae bacterium | reverse complement strand
TGCACGGTTCCGCAGATACCGAGCGCATCCTCGGCCACCAGCAGCGCGCGTTCACCGGTGGCAATGCCGGCCGCCACACCGCGCCAGAACGACATCGCGCGCTCACGTGAAAGCGGCAGCATGAAGCTCACGGATGCGCCTCCCTCGACGCAGTCCACCAGCACATCACCAAGCTGCACGAGGCTGTGCGCATCGACGGTGTGCAACTGACGAATGGTCCACGGCAAATTTGCGGTCATGGTCATCGATACCGAAAACTTACTGACATGTCGGAAGATGGGCGCAGTGCACAGCAGGACAGACTCACGGCACGCGCGGTGGTACAACTGTCGCAGCTGATTTCGGCGGCTCCAGGTCTTCACGCTGCAGGTTGACCTTCTGTGCATCCAGCAGCGCCGCGAGCCTGCTGCCTGCCGCGGGAATTCTCGTCACGCCGCCGGCTCCGCCAAGGTTCGACAGTACGAGTTCGCCCGATGGCGTGAAGATGAACACGCCAAGCCATTGTTGCTGTAGTGAGAATATCTGCGCGACGCGCAGCAGGCCACGCGGCCTGATCGTGACGCTCCAGGTCAGCCAGCCACCCCGGTCGTTCTGCAGCGCGTACGCGGAGAACCGGTGCGGCTGCGAGTCGGCCGGGATGACGTTCAACGCCGGTATCAGGGCATCCTCGAAGCCGTCCAGCGCAATGGCCCAGGGATTGGTCGGCGTGGCGACACTGGAATCGCGTGCGCCGGAGTCGAAGAGGTGAGCACCAGCCACGCGGAACGGTCGGTAGAACGGGCCGGGCGGCTGCGTCGCGGTGCCCGGTTCCATGAGCGAGGCGCTCACGAGCGCGCCATCGCGCCAGACGGTGCGGAACTCGTCACGCCAGCCACTGCGCCGCACCTGTCGCACGACGAGCGTGTCGCCGCGCCATTCGCGGTAGTGCATGGCAACGCTGTCGCGCAGGGTACCGCTGACGAGTTGTTCGCCGCGGCGGGCGAACCCGATGATCAGCGCCGCGGTCGCGGAGTCGACGACACGCTCGACGTTCGCGCTTTCGACCCGGATCGGCACGGTATCCTTCAGGTCGTGAGGCGGTACCCAGCCGCGACCGGAGAGCCGGCGCACACGTTCGCGGAACACGACGACACCATCCGACGGGCGAACCAGCAGCCGCTCCGTTTCCTCTCCGGCGAGCAGCGTCCAGGGCCGCATGGTATCGACCTGCTGGTTGGGCAGGCGACGCAGCAGCTGCCCACGCGACGTGTCGGTGGCGCTGCGCTGCGACGACACGACCAGAAGCCGCGCGCCGAGTGTGTCGATGGATTCACCGATCGTCGTCTCGCGGGACGGGACAGCGCGGGTCACGCTCCGCTGCAGGGCGTTGGTGACCGTGTCGGAATGCCCGCCAAGGTCCGCGAACGAATTGCCGGACTTCAGGTCGGCACATCGCCGCATGAGCAGCGGCGCGACGTCGTAGGCCAGGCTCGCGATGTCGCCGGAAATGTTCGTCACGCCGCCATTCGCGCCGAACGTCACCGTGATGGCGACGGTGGTGTCGCGCAGCCCGAGTTTGATGCGTGCAATGTCGAGACGGAAACCAGCGCCATCACGTCGCAAGACGCGTCGATCGACCACGTGGTGCTCGATGCCGAGCGCATTGACCTGCTGCCCTTCGCCACTGCTCTGGAAGAACCGGATTGCACCGAGCTGCCACCAGGGCGCGTCGAGTCGCGCACACGGCGCCTGCGCCGGAAGTTGTGCGGCGGCGGCCAGCGTCATCGCCACCACTGCGCGCCACGTGCACGGGTGCAGGCGCGCCGTCATCAGCCGATGGTGTCGGCCTTCTTTGCGCCAGGCTCGCTGTCGATCACGGCCTGCGCGATCTGTGACATCGGCACCGAGTTGTCCTGCGAGCTGCGCTGCATGATCCGGTATGCTTCCTGTTCGGTGCTGCCCGTACGACGCATGAGCATGCCCTTGGCGCGCTCGATCAGCTTGCGCTCCTCGAGCTTCTGTTTCCAAAACGCCGCATCCTGCCGACTTTCCGAAAGTTCGCGGGCGCGCGCAACGGCGAGGCGCAGCGTGCTGTCGAGGATGCCCGGCGGTGCCGGCTTCGGCAGGAACGCGATCGCGGCCGTCGCGCGGGCATCGTCGGCACTCAGCGAGACCGAGGCATCACCGCTGAACAGGACGACCGCCGTGGGTGCGCCAGTGGCCGTGATCGCCTTGGCCGCGTCGATACCGCTGCCATCGGGCATGTGCACGTCGAGCAGCACCACATCGGGCAACACATCCGCAGCGACGGCGATCGCCTCGCGCCCCGTGCCGGCTTCGCCAACGACTGCGTACCCCATGGACGACAGCAGCTCGCTGAGCAGCGGCCGGGCGAGCATATCGTCATCCGCGAGCACTACGCGGATCGGGGAGTCAGCCATGTAGCAGCCTTTTGGCGAATGCGGTGACGTAAAGAAGCCCAGCAAAGTGAATTGCCGGAAAGGTAGCGAGTGCCATCCGGTGCGCATGTCCAGCGGGCGCGCCATGGTGTGGCTGCCCCTGCACAGGCCAGCTATCGCACCATTACCTGCGCCAGCAACTCCTCCGCAACGAGCGGCTTTCGCAACGCGAAATGCGCGTCGGCCATGGTGTCAGGCGGCAACTCCCAACCGGTGATCACGCCAACGCGGATGGACGGGTAGCGCTTCCGGATGCGCATCGCGAGATCGGTGCCTGCACCATCAGGCAAACCGATGTCGGTCAGCACGACGTCGAACGGCGGCAGGAAGCCCTGCTGGAGTGCAGCATCGGCTGCCGCGATGGTGGCCACGGCCACGACCGCGTGGCCTGCCATCTGCAACACCTGCGTGAGGAGCTCGCGCCCATCCGCATGATCCTCGACCACCAGTATGAGTCGTGGCGACAGCTGGTGCGGATCGACGGTTGCGACAGCGGGGGGCGTGAACGCCCTTGGGTCGGCGATGGGGAAGAGCAGCCGCACAGTGGTGCCGCGCCCCACCTCCGATTCGATCTCGACCCGACCGTTGTGGCGCTTCACCACGCCATACACCTCAGCAAGGCCAAGGCCGCTTCCGTTCGCGCCCTTGGTGCTGAAAAACGGCTCAAAGGCGCGCTCGCGCACTTCGGGGCTCATGCCATGTCCGCTGTCATGCACCTCGACGATGGCGCTCGAGCGATCACGACGCACCGTGACGCCCAGGGTGCCACCACCGCGCATCGCGTCGAGCGCGTTCTGGATGAGGTTCAGCAGCGCCTCTCGCACCTCACCGGCCAGTGCGCGGGCCATCACGTCGGCCGCCATGCTCCGATTCAACATCACGGCGGCGCCGCCCACTCGCTCGGACCAGATCGGACGCGTCATCGCGATGACCTCGTCCGTGACGACGGCCAGGTCAATCATGGCATCGGGCGCCAGCACCACGGGATCCTGCCGAAGGAACCGCCCGACCCGCGACGCGGTTGCCGCACCGGTTTCGGCTGCCCGCGCGATGCGCACGGCATAATCGCGCACCTTCTCCGGATTGTGCGCGTGCAGCTGCAGCAGGTGCGCCGCCGCAACGATGGGATTCAGCGCGTTGTTGACGTCGTGCATCACGCCGGCAGCCAGCTGCCCCACGGCCGCCAGACGCCGCTCGCGGCTGCGCGCCTCTTCGAGACGCCCGATCTCGGCCGTACGCTCCCTGACCTGCTGCTCCAACCGCTCGGCCTCGGTCGAAACGACGGCATACAGCTCCTCGGCGCGACGCACCTGCTCGGCCAGCTCGCGTGCGAGGCGCGTCCGATCGGTGACGTCGCGCTCGACGGTGACCGCGCCGACGACCGAATTCCCGGCATCGCGCAGCGGATTCGAGTTCACCTCGATGATCTGCTCGCCATCGGGACCGCGACGCACCAGCATCGTCTCGTTGCGCACAGCCTCGCCGCGCAAGGCGCGCGCAGTGGGATGCTCGTGCACGAACAGCGACGTGCCGTCGACGCGACGTGGCAAGTCGGCGCGCCAGAGTTCGCGCAGCGACTCCAGATCCTGCGCGCCATGATCGGAATGCGCGGCCGAGTTCTCGCGCGTGACCACACCCTGCTGATCGAAGACGCGCACCGACTCGGGCAGCACGTCGAAGATTGCCTCGAGCTGCGCGACACTGCGCGCCAGCGCCTGCCGCAGGCCCTCGATCTCGGTGACTTCCGTGCCCACGATCAGCAGGCCGCCCGTGCGCAGCGGCACGAACGTCAGCTCGACCATCTGCAGCGCGCTGGCCGTATTCCGGAACGCCACTCGCCGAGTACGCGACTCCTGACGGGTCGTGGCGGCGTCGATCTCGTCGCTCAGGTCGGCGAGCGCGTTCGGGAACGCGTCATACGCCGTGGGCCGCCATCCTGCAGGGACGAGCGCACCGATCAGTGTCCGGTACCGCAGGTTCGCACGCATCAGCAGCAGCTCCGCATCGAACTCGGCCACCGCCAGTGGCAACGCATCGAAGATGTGCTCGAGGCGCGCCACGGTTGCGAGCGGCGACGCGGCCGACGATACCGTTTCGATGGGCGGTGTACCTGAAGACGACATGCGTGAGGCTACGCTGCGACTCCCGCTACGTCAACGAGCAGAGCTGTGCGTTCAGGCTGCGTGATTGAAAGACGACAGAACATGCCATGATTGCACCGCATCGATTACCTGGTTGCACTGGCAATGGCTCTGACGCAGAACTGCGCGGCGCAGAACTGATGACGGCAGGGGTGCTGCAGAACGGCCCGGTGATGGAGCGTCGGGCGGCGATCGGTGCAGGACGCCTTAAGTTACAACCGTTTAAGTCACTGCCGTTGAAGTCAGAGCCGTCGCAGCAACACCGTTGCAGTCAAAGCCGTTGCCGTCAAAGCCGTTGCAGTCAAACAGCGACCGTACTCACGACCGCGGCGGCAACGACGGTGCAACGACATCCGGCTCTACGAGCCCGCGCGAGCGTTGGAGTTCGTGCGCGCGGCTGGTCTTGAGCAGCCGGTGCGCCGTGGTGCCCGTGATGAGACGGACACCGCGCTGGTACGTGATGAACTGGTACGCCCACTGCACGAAGACCGTGATGCGGTTGCGGAAGCCTGCGAGATACATGATGTGGACGAAGAGCCATGTCACCCAGGCGAACACGCCCGTCAATCGCACCTTTCCGATCGCGGCCACTGCACGGTAACGCCCGATGGTGGCCAGATCGCCCTTGTTGAAATACGTGAACGACACGCGCGGTTGCTGTGAAAGGTCGCGCATGATCATGCGTGCGGCGTGTGCGCCCATCTGGTTGGCGGCCGGCGCGACGGCGGGCACCGGGCGGTCGGTGGCGATCATCACCGACGCGATGTCGCCAATGGCGAACACCGTGCGATGCCCGGGCACCGAAAGGTCCGTGTCCACCACCACGCGTCCGGCGCGGTCCAGCGGTACGCCCAGCTGCGCGCCCAGTGGCGAAGCCTGGTTGCCGGCACCCCAGAAAACCGTGTGCGCAAGGATCCGCTCACCGCTGGCCAGCGTCACGCCGTCGTCGTCCAAGCCGGTGACGACGGTATTCAGGCGCACGTCCACGCCAAGATCGTCCAGGTCCTTCCCGGCCCGAGTGCTCAGTTCCTCGGGGAACGTCGGCAGCACCCGCGGTCCGCCCTCGACGAGTATGACGCGTGCCCTCGACGGATCGATGCGGCGGAAGTCGTGCTTCAGCGTCTTGCGTGTGATCTCGGGGATCATGCCTGCGAGTTCGACACCCGTGGGGCCGGCTCCAACGATCACGAACGTGAGCAACGCATCGCGCTCACCAGCTGCGCTCGCACGCTCGGCCGCCTCGAAGCTGAGCAGGAATCGACGGCGCATCTCGAGTGCGTCCTCGATGCTCTTGAGCCCCGGCGCATTGGACTCCCATTCGGGATGACCGAAGTAGGCGTGGCGCGCTCCGCTGGCGACGAGGAGATAATCCCAATCCACGGTGCTGGTACCGCCGTCCAACGTAATTGTGTGCTGCTCGAGGTCGATCTGCTCCACCTCGGCCATGATGACGGTTGCGTTGTTTTGATGTCGGAGGAGCCACCGGATCGGCACGGTGATGTCGGCGGGGTTGAGCACCGCCATCGCCACCTGATACAGCAGTGGCTGAAACAGGTGATGGTTTGTGCGGTCGATCAGCGTGATGCGCACATTGGCCTTCGTCAGCGCGCGTGCCGCGGAAAGTCCAGCAAATCCACCGCCCACGATCACCACATGAGGACGAGGATCCGCGGCGTGTGTGCTTGTGATCCGGGTGCTCGTATTCGGTTCGGCCTGCATTGATACAGCGCTCCGTCACGCATCCAGCGGCTCGCTGGCCAGGAGTACGCGGGAAAGGGGTGCGGCCGTCTGCTCCGGCGCGCTTGTGAAAAGTTTCACAAGCCGTGCCCAAATGCAAGCAGACTGAAGCCCTTCGTCGTTCCTGCGCAGACAAAGACCAGCAATCGCCAGGCCGCAGATCCGCTCTCCCGGCGGAATCATTGACGGCTCCCTGACATGCATTTCGGCTGGGCGGCAGGGATCCGTCCACTCTGTCACTAACGCTTCAGGGCATCGACGTGCCAATCCCCCGGAGAGGAACATGCTGCGTCAAACGTCACGAGCGGAGGCCATCGCGGTTGCAGGTGCGACATCGCTGGCCATTACGCGCGTGCTCGTAGTCCGGACTGGCGAGATGGCGGGATGGTGACTCGTCGCCGCATGCATCGGCGCCACCATCATCATGTTCGTGAGGCCGATGTTGTCGATGGTGTTTGCGTCGACGGGCGGCGAGCGCGTGGAGCTCAGCGAGTGAGGCATCCGCCTGTTCCATCCCGCGGCATTGAAGGACTCGTTACGGTGAACGGACTCGACGGAAGTCATGGTCATCACGACACCTCACAAACTGTCGGGCGAGGGCCTGCACCTGGTGCTCCGCGGCCGCGCCTGGCCTCCGGATTCGGCGCTGCCGCACACTGCCATTTCCATTTTAGAACTGCAGTACGCAGTTGCCGTTCCCTAAAGCAATCCGGGCGTCCAGAGCTTACCTACGCTGACGTGACGTACCGAAGCAAGGCACTTTTACGGCTCGTGTAGTTCTTCGAGTCATACAGTTCTGCGTCGCGCCGTTCTGCGTTGCGCCGTTCTGCGTCACAGCCGTTGCAGTAACGACTGCAGTCACCAACGCCAGAACATCAGAGCGTGAGGTAGCTCCATTCTCTGCTGAACGGGATGCTGCTCATGCGCACGCCACGATCCTTCGTCACGAGCAACCGATCGCTCGGATTGATCCCGATGCCGCGTTGTGCGTCATACAGTCCCGGCTCGACGGAGAAGGTCATGCCTTCCTGCACGACCGTGTCGTCGCCCAGCGCGATGAACGGTGCCTGGTGGCCCTCGAAGTTCGTGCCTTGCCCGTGGCCCGGGCGATGATAGATGAAGTCCTGCATCCCTGACTTGATCTGGTGTGCATGCACCTTCTGCGCGATGTCCGAGCAGATCGCGCCGGGCTTCGTCTCCTCGGTCATGATCTGCACCGTGTCGGCCACCACCTGCCACATGCGGTCGTGATGCTGCGTGCTGGGTGTAATGATGTAATTGCGATAGCCTTCGCCGCCGAAACCGCCGAGGAGAATGTCGCAGTTCACGTAGACCGGCTGGCCGCGCTGCAGCTTCGTGTGGAAGAACTGATTCGGATGCGGATATGCCGTCGCGACGCCGGCGCGCACGTAGTTACCCGTGACCTCGATGCCGACGGCGCTATGTGGCTTTCCGTCGCGCTTCACGTCGCGCATCATGAGGTTGATGCCGTAGGACGACAGCGCCTGTCCCACCTCGTAATCGGTCGCGTTGGTGCCATGCTCCAGGATGTAGTCGCGTGCGAACGCATGCACCTTGTCGAAGTAGCGGTAGGCCCGCTGGATCAGTGCAATCTCCTCCGGCGTCTTGATGATGCGCATGCCGAGGCAGATGTCACTGATGTCGACATTCGCGGAGCCAGGCAGGATACTCGAGAAGGTCCGCTGGCTGCTCGGCGTGAGCTCCCGTTCGAGCCCGATCGTCTTGCCGGCGAGTCCGCGTTCCCGGAGGTGCGTGAGCACCCATGTCCAGAGATCCACGCGTTCGCCACGCATATTTGCACCACGGTTGGGAAAGCCTCCCGCGGCATGCGGATAACAGAAGTAGTAGGTGTTCTCGGTGCACCACCACGACGTGATCAGGTCCCGGTCGATCGACGGTGAGAACCAGTAGATCGTCTCCGGCTCGTCGACCATGAACAGCGCCCATGTCGTCCGCTCGCCACTGCCACGAAAGCAGCCCGTGAAGTAGACCAGGTTCGTATCCGTCTGCAGCAGGATGGCATCCACGCCCTTTGCCTTTGCCGCCGCGCGCAGCCGTTGCGTGGTCTGCTGGTACCACGACAGAGGCAGCCGGTCCACGCCGACGGGTGCTGGCTCCGGGTGATGGGAGTTCCGCACCAGCAGCCGCTCCGAACCTTCGCCCGGCCCCGTGAACGGCAACGCGGCCAGCTTCGCGGACGCGGCAGCCGACGCGGCAAGGGAGAGACCCATGGTACGGACGAATTCGCGGCGATTCGACATCAGAATCCTGAGGGCGTGAGACGGTTAGTTGCCGGCGTATTCACAAGAATGGCAGTTGGGAGCAGAAACCGGGATGCGGCTTCTGCGGCAACGGCAACGGCTAGGGAATTGACACAGAATAGCGGGACGCTGAACGGCAATAGCTGCGCAGAACGGCGAATCACGCGGCTGTAGGGCTTCTGGCCACCTCGGGGCAGCGGGCGCTGGGGAGATCACGTTCCGAGGAAATTACATGTTCGGGGCGGCGGATGGCGCACGCTAGCCGTACGTCTGGCTCTGACACCTTTCTTCACGAGGTGAGCTGCGTTTGGTGGTGCTGTCGCCGTTGCCATGCTGTTGCTGTTCCTAAAGCCACGAGCGCTTCGTCACGAGCAGGCCCATGTTTCGCGCGCGTCACGCCGGCCATCCTGCCTTGCAGGCCTCCGTGCACAGCAGTTGTGCTTTGGTAATTCTGCGTCGAGGCCGTTGCGGTTGGAGTGGCACCGCTACGTTGCAGTTGCAGTAGTACGGCCACGTTGCAGGGCGCGACGTAGGAACACTTCTGCCTCACGAAACATGCGCCACGCTGGACTCGTAACAATTGCACTGTCGGCACTGCTAGCCGCATGTGCCGCACGCTACGCACCACCGGCGCAGATGCTGGCGTCACCTTCCCAGTCGACCGAGGCAGTCGTGCCAATGCACGCACGCGGGACGTTCGAGGTGCAGATCACGCCACTGCCCGCCGACGAGTACGGCGACGCGGTGAGCACCGGCCGCATGGGCATCACGAAGCAGCTCAGCGGCGACATCACGGGCACCGGCAAGGGCCAGATGATCACCGGGATGGGTACCGTGAAAGGCTCGGCCGCATACTCGGCGATCGAACGCATCACCGGCACCGTCGGCGGTCGCACCGGCAGCTTCATCCTGCAGCACACCGGCATCATGCACGACGGCGCACAGGAGCTGACGATCACCATCGTGCCAACCAGCGGATCCGGTGATCTCATCGGTATCGCTGGTACGTTCGCGATCTTCATGGACGGCACGCAGCACCGGTACGACATGACGTACACGCTGCCCCCCGCGCACTGAGGCACCTGTGGCCGCCAGCAGCGTCGTCACGACATCACGCCAGGTCACGCGCTCGCTGAAGCG
>JACMPK010000172.1 GCA_014377535.1 Gemmatimonadaceae bacterium | reverse complement strand
TGACTCCGCAGCGCTGCGGCGTGCTGCTGGCTGGTGGGCGCAGCACACGATTTGGCGGATCGCCGAAGGGTCTTGCCGCGCTGGGTGCGACGCGCGTCTGCGAGTATGCGCTGCGGGCGCTGGCCGACGTCTGCGATGAAGTGGTGATCGCCGCGAACGATGCGAACGCCGCGTCATGGTTTCCGCACCATCGCATTTTCCCTGATCGCACTGTTGACTGCGGCGCACTCGGCGCACTGGAGACCGCGCTGCTGGCCGCCGCGGGGCGCATCGCCGTGGTGTGCGCGTGGGACATGCCGTTCGTGACGGCAGCGATGCTGGACGAGTTCGCGCGCATCGTGGAAGGCGGGGAGAGCTGCTGCGTGCCGCTGCACGCCGATGGTCGGCACGAGCCGTTGTGCGCGGCATATGCGCCGTCATGTGGCCTGCGCGCATCGGGGCTGCTCGCGCGCGGCGAGCGAGCCGCGCACATGCTCTGCGAGTCGGCCGGCGGGCACCGCTGGCCCATTGCCTCGCATCTCGATGCGGAACATGCGGTGCGCGCCTTCCACAACATCAACACGACGGACGACCTCGCGCTGGCAGCGACGTGGCTGGCCGATGTGCCGACCGCGCGATGAGCCACGGGCTTCACATCGCGGCGGCGCTCGCCGTGGCCGGCGGGCTGCTCGCCTGCGCGCCACCGACATCGGCCGTGCGCGCGCCATCGCCTGAGATCACCGCCTCGAGCGTCACGCTGCCGTTGACGCACGCGGCGCGCATGGCCGGCACACCGGCAGCGCATGCACTCCAGCCGTTCGTCGACTCGCTCGTCGCGCTGCCGCAGTTCAGCAACATGCACTGGGGCATACTGCTGTTTGCGCCGGAGCGGCGTGACACGCTGGCGTCGGTGAATGCCGACCGGTTGTTCATGCCGGCGTCGAACATGAAGCTGGTGACGAGTGCCGTTGCATTGACGCAGCTCGGGCCCGACTTCCTGTGGACCACCACGGTCACGCGCACCGGACCGGTGCACCGCGGCATGCTGCGCGGCGACATCGTGATCGACGGCACGGGCGACCCCAGCGTATCTCGCGCCATGCGCCATGACCCGCTCGACGCGTTCGCACCGCTGGTGACCGCGCTGCAGGCGGCAGGCGTCACGCAGGTGCGCGGTCGTGTGCGTGCGAGCAGGACGCCGGCATTCCCGGGCAGCCCGCTCGGCTTTGGTTGGGACTGGGACGATTTGCACGAGCCGTATGGTGCCGGCGTGACAGAGCTGCTGTGGAACGAGGCGTTCACGGAGCTGCAGGTCCGCGGCTGCGGCAGCGCCGGCCGTCGTGCGTGCATCACGACGTCACCGCTACGCGCGGCACCCGTGATCCACGCCGACGTGCGCGTGCGCGCTGCCGGTTCGGGCGCGCCGCAGATCGCGTGGTGGCGTGACTCTGCCACGGTGCCGGGCATCACCGTGCGCGGCAGCATCGCGCTCGGTGACTCCATCTCGTTCGGCGCCGCGCAGCCCGAAGGTCGCGCGACCTACCTCGCCGCCGTGACCGAGGCGCTGCAGCGCGTGGGCCTCGTGGTGCGCGGGCGCGCGAATGGCGCGGTTTCTGGCGCCGAGCGCGACACCATGGCCGCCACGCTCGTCGTGCTCCGATCGCACCCGCTCCGCGACGTGCTCGTGGCGATGCAGAAGCCGTCGCAGAACCAGATCGCGGAATCGATGTTTCGCACACTCGCGTTGCGTGGCACCGGGGTCGGCACGCCGGACAGTGCCCGCGCCGTCGTCGAGCGACAGCTGCTGGCGTGGGGCGTGCGCGCCGATGCACATGCCATCCGCGACGGCAGTGGGCTCTCGCGGCATGACTACCTGTCGCCACGCCTGCTGGTGCAGGTGCTCGACACCATGCGCCGCCGCAGCGACTTCAGCGTGTACCATGACGCGCTGCCGACGGCGGGTGTGGATGGCACGCTGCGGAATCGCATGCAGCCGTTTGCGCAGGGCCGCGTGCATGCCAAGACCGGCACCATCGACAAGGCACGTGCGCTCTCCGGCTATGTGACGACAGCCGACGGCGAGCTGCTGCTCTTCTCGATCATTGCCAACAACCACACGGTGCCGAACCGCGAGATCGACCGGGTGCAGGACCTGATCGTCGAGCGACTCATCGGCCTCAAACGCGTGGCGGCCCGATGACGTCGCCACGACTCCCGGTGGACGCTGCAATCGCGCGCATCATGGAGGCCCTGCCTGCACCGCTGGGCGAGCAGGTGGCGATCCGCGACACGCCGGGCCGCGTGCTGCTGCAGGACATCGATGCGCGCTACACGCATCCGGCCTGGCGCAACAGCGCGATGGACGGGTACGCGGTGCGTGCGTGCAACGTGCGCGGCGCGTCTGCCGACTCGCCGATCCAGCTGCCGGTGCATGGCACCATCGGCGCCGGCGGTGCGGCACCCGCCGCGATTGTGCCGGGCAGCGCATGGCGCATCATGACCGGCGCGCCCGTGCCCGACGGCATGGACACCGTGATCCGCGTGGAAGACACCGATGCCGGGCTGGTTGATGTCGTGATCCGCAGTGACCGCGATGCCGGCCGCAACATCCGGCCACGCGGCGAGGACTTCGCGGCCGGCCAGCGCCTGTTGTCGCACGGCACGTTGCTGCGCGCGCCGCATGTGGCGCTGGCGGCCGCCAACGGCTGCTCCTCGCTCACGGTGGCGCGTCGCCCGCGGGTCGCGATTCTTGGCTCCGGCAACGAACTGGTCGACGTGGACCAGTTCGAGGATGTGCTCGCCGGTCGGCGCATCATCAACTCCAACGGCTACGCGCTCGCTGCAGCCGTCGAGGACGCCGGCGGCATCGCGATCGACCTCGGCATCGCACGCGATGATCCTGCGGCGATCGCGGCGCACATCACCAGTGCGCCGCCATTCGACGTGCTCGTCACCTGCGGTGGCATCAGCGTGGGCGCGTTCGATTACACGCGCGACGTGGTGCACCGGCTCGGCGCCACGCTCGACTTCTGGCGTGTGCGCATGCGGCCCGGCGGCCCCTTCGGATTCGGGATGCTGCAGCAGCGCCCATGGTTCGGCCTGCCCGGCAATCCCGTGTCCGCGCTGGTCACGTTTGAACTCTTCGTTCGACCGGCGCTGCGGCAGATGGGTGCCGTGCCGCATGCGTTTCGCGAGACCGTCGCCGTGACGCTCGCCGACGCGGTGACGACGAGTGGCGGCCTCACGCACTTCCTGCGCGCCGTGGTCGATGCAGATCACGTGGCACACCTGACCGGTCCGCAGGGCTCGGGCCTGCTGACGTCGATGGTTGCCGCGAACGCGTTGCTGATCGTGCCGCACGATGTGTCATACCTTGCAGCCGGCGCCGCGGCGCGCGCCATGCTGCTGCAGCCTGCCCAACCACAGATGGCGGTGCCTTGGAACTTCTGACTCCCGATGCGCTCGAGCCGGACCTGCGCAGCCGATTCCGCACCGTGGAATCGCCGGTGACCATCGCGACCGATGAAGTCATTCAGGTCATCCATCCGTCCAACTCGGATGACCTGATCTCGGAGCAGGATTTCGCAAAGGACGATCGCCTGCCCTACTGGGCCGACCTGTGGCCTGCCGCGGTGGTGCTGGCGCGGTTCATCCGTGGACTCCGCGGCGAGGGACGCACGCTGCTCGAGCTGGGCTGCGGCAGCGGTGTGGTCGCGACCGCCGCGGCGCGCGCCGGCTTCGATGTCACGGCGACCGACTACTACGAGGACTCGCCGTTGTTCGCACGCTCCAACGCGTGGCGCAACGCGCAGGTGGACATCACGGCGCGGTGTGCCGACTGGAACAGCTTTCCATCGGACCTGCGCAACTTCGACCTCGTCGTCGCGTCGGATGTGCTGTACGAGCAGCGCAATGCGCCGCTGATCGCGCGCACCATGGCGCAGTCGTTGAGCGAGCATGGCGAAGGCTGGCTTGCCGATCCGGGCCGCGTCGGATCGGCGGGTTTCCCCGATTGGTGCATCAGTCATGCGCTGACGTGCGAGACGGTCGCGCAGGTGCCCATCGAGGCGGGCGCGCACCTGCACACCATCAACCTGCTGCGCATCACGCGCTGAGCAGGCCCTTCGCGCGACGACGCCACGTACCCCGCGGCAGCATCGCGTGCGCGTCGTCAGTCGCCGGCCACGAGTTCACGCGAACGTACCGGCGCGAGCTGACCCGCCACCACTTCGCTGATGTCCAGCACCGTCACGGCGCTCTCCAGCTTCGCCACGCCGTCGGTCATCATCGTCATGCAGAACGGGCAGGCCACGGCGATCACGTCGGCACCCGTCGCGATCAGCTCCTCGGTGCGCTCCACGTTGATGCGCTTGCCGACTTTCTCGTCCACGAACATCCGCCCGCCGCCGGCACCGCAGCAGAGCCCACGATCCTTGGTGCGCTCCGGCTCGACCAGCGTGAGGATCGGCAACGCGCGCTTGAGGCTCTCGCGTGGCGAGTCGTACACGTCGTTGTAACGACCCAGGTAACACGAGTCATGGTACGTCATCGTGAGGTGCTTGCCATGCTCCGTGGTCAACGGAATCATGTTGGCATTCAGCAGCCGCTCGATGTACGTGCTGTGGTGAATGACTTCGTAGTTGCCGCCGAGCTGCGGAAACTCGTTGCCCATCTGATGAAAGCAGTGCGGACAGAAAGTGACGATGGTCTTCACCTCGTAGCGGTCCAGCGTCTCGATTGTACCCTTTGCCAGCATCTGGTACAGGTACTCATTGCCGAGACGGCGCGCGGGATCGCCGTGGCAGGTTTCTTCCTGGCCGAGGATCGCGAAGTCGATGTCGGCGGCCTGCAGGATGCGCGCGAAGGCGACGGTGATCTTCTTCGCTCGATCGTCGAAGCTGCCCATGCAGCCGACCCAGAACAGGATGTCGGGACGCTTTCCTTCAGCAAACGCCTCGGCATACGTCGGGATGTTCAGACCTTCCGACCAGCGCGCGCGGTCAGCCGGGCTGAATGCCCACGGCGAGGCATTCTTCTCCAGCGACTCGAACGTCGGCTGCACTTCTTCGGGAAAGCGACCCTCGTTCAGCACCAGCCCGCGACGCAGCTCGTAAATGATGTCCAGCTGGTCGATGCTCACCGGGCATTCCGTCACGCAGGCGCGGCAGCTGGTGCAGGCCCAGAGCTCGTCTTCCGTGATGTAGTTGTCGAGCAGCCGATTTCCGAAGGCGTCGGAGGCGCCCGGTGCTTCCATCAACAGCGTCGCGCTCCCTTCCACATCCAGCTCGCCGGCCATCAGCGGTGCCTTTTCCATCAGGCGACGACGCGTGTCCACCACGATCTTGCGCGGGCTGAGCGGCTTGCCGGTGATGTTGGCCGGACATGCCGCCGTGCAGCGACCGCATTCCGTGCAGCTGTACCCGTCGAGCAGGTTCTTCCAGCTCAGGTGATCGACGTCCAGCGCGCCGAACTGCTCCACCTCGGCCTCGAGGTCCATCGGCTTCATCACGCCGACCTGACCGGGACCGCTGGTGTTGCTGAACCAGACGTTGATCAGCGAGCTCACCACGTGCAGATGCTTGGAGTACGGCAGAAAGTTCAGGAAGCCCAGCACCAGCAGCGCATGTGACCAGAAGCTCACCGTGTAGGCCGCATGCATCGCGCCCTCCGGCGCGCCGCTCAGTGCTGCGCCAAGCAGTGACGAGATGGGTCGGAACCAGCCGTACTGCGCAGCGCGCATCGCCGGGTTTGCGGCATACTCGAACGCACCGGTCGTGTACAGCGTCAGCATCAGCGATGCGATCACGAACAGGATGATGATCGCTTCGGTGTTGTGGATCTCCTTGCCCTGCAGGCGCTTCGGCGGTGACACGATGCGACGCCAGAGCAGCCAGCTCACCGCGACCAGCACGATGACGGCGAAAATCTCCTGGCTGAGCATGAACAGCTGCCAGAGCGGTCGTGGCAGAAGGTGCTCATAGCTGAAGCCGGGCCAGACGCCATGCAGCAAAATCTCGGCGGTGCCGGCAGTGATCACCAGAAAACCCCAGAATACCGAGGCATGCGACAGGCCGGCGCCGCGTTCACGCAGAATCCTGGTCTGTGCGAACCCGATGGTGATCAGGTTCCAGGTGCGGCGCTCCGGATGATCGAGCCGATTCTCGGGAAGGCCGAGCTTCAGGTAGCTGACCAGTCGCTGAATATTGTAGCTGAAGAAGCCCAATGCAGCGACGAGGACGAGCAGGAAAGCGAAATTCTGTCCGGACATGACAAATCCATTCGGTAGAGCGTGCGGGTACCGCGACGCGCAGGCGCCGGCCGGTTCCAGAAAAAGCTACCGGGCGAACACGGTCAGTGCGACCATGTCCGCCCGGCACCTGCACAGGCGAGATGTACTACTGCTGCGCCTTCGCTGCCTTCACCGCCGCAGTCAGCACCGGCATGATCTCGAACACGTCACCGACGATGCCGTAATCCGCGACCTTGAAGATCGGGGCATCCTTGTCCTTGTTGATCGCCACGATCGTCTTGGAATTGCGCATGCCGGCGATGTGCTGGATGGCGCCGCTGATGCCGACCGCGACGTACAGGTTGGGTGAAACCTGCCGACCGGTCTGTCCGATCTGGTCGCTGTGCGGACGCCAGCCATCGTCGGTCACGGCACGCGTCGCTCCGACGGCGGCGTTCCCGAACGCCGCCGCAAGATCCTCGACGAGCGAGAAGTGCTCGGCCGCCTTCAGTCCGCGGCCGCCGCTCACGATCACGGGTGCCTCGGCCAGATCCAGCTTGGCGCTGCTGCCCAGCGACACCCCCGTCACCTTCACCCGTCCCGCCGATGGGTCCATGGCCGGTGCGACACTCTGCACCGTACCCGCCTTCGCAGTGCTGCCGACGCTCACCGCACCCGGACGAACGCTGACCAGCGCCGGCGTGGACGACAGCACCATGGTCGCAATGACCTTGTTCGTGTTCATCGGGTGACGCACCACGACGTTGCCGGCCTCGGCGATCACCGACACCGCGTCGGCCGCGACGCCCACACGCAGCTTGGCTCCGATGCGCGGCGCCAGGTCCTGCCCCATCGCGCTCGCACCGAACAGTGCGGCGCGATACCCGCCGCTCGTGATCTGGGCGGCCACGGTCGCTGCGACGGCTTCCGCGTTGTACGTCTCGAATCCGGCATGCTCGACCACCAGCACGACGTCGGCACCAACGGCGGCGAGCTTCGGTGCGACACTGCCGATACCGGCAGCACCGAACACCATCGCATGCACGTCGCCGCCCATGCCGTCGGCCAGCACGCGTGCGGCCGTGATCACTTCCAGCGCGACCTTGCGCACGTCGCCGCCGCGGGCCTCCGCGACGACCAGGATGTTGTCGGCCATCTCAGAGCACCTTCGCTTCGGTCTGGAGGAGTCGAATCAGTTCGGGAACGGCGGCGGCACCTTCACCCACGATGCGGCCCGCAGAGCGTTCCGGCGGCAGTTCCATCTTGCTGACGTTCACGGAGATCGCGCCGAGCTGCGCCGGCTTGCTCTCCATCGGCTTCTTCTTGGCGGCCATGATGCCCTTCAGGCTGGGATAACGCGCCTGGGTCACGAGGCCCTGGTCGATGGTGCAGAGCGCCGGCAGCGGGAACGACAGCGTCTCGACACCGCCTTCAACCTGACGCTCGGCGGTACCGGTTGTGCCGGACACCTCGAGCTTCGACACCGCGGTCACGCACGGCATGTCGAGCAGCTCGGCGACCATGGCGCCCGTGACTCCCGCCGCGCTGTCGACGGCGATCCGGCCGAACAGCACGAGGTCGAATCCGCCGTCCTTCAGTTCGGCCGCGAGGGCCTCGGCGATCGCGAACCCGTCGAACGGAATGCGGTCGGCCTTCAGGTGAACCGCCTTGTCGGCGCCCATTGCCAGCGCCTTGCGCAGCGTCTCCTGCGCCGAGTCGGGGCCAAGCGAAATGACGGTGACTTCGCCACCGCCATGCTTTTCGTTGAGTTGCAGTGCCGCCTCGACTGCCCACTCGTCGAAGTCGCTCATGTCGTACTTGATGCCGGCGTCGGACACCGAGGCGCCATCGGCGCCAATCTGAAATCGCGCGCCCATGTCGGCAACGCGCTTGATGCACACGGCGATCTTCACCGCTGGCACTCCCAATGGGTGTGAAAAAACGAGGAACCTCGCAAGCCGTGAAAAATAGCCCCGTCGGCCCGCCTCCCGCTCCTGCCGAGCACCCCGATGCCGGGAATGCCATTATTCCGCCATGCCCACACGACCACTCGCTCTCGTCACCGGCGCCTCATCCGGCATCGGCACCGTGTTCGCCCGCGCGCTCGCCGCACGTGGATACGACCTGCTGCTGGTGGCCCGGGATGGTGCCCGACTGCGCGTGCTCGCTGCTGAACTCGCGACGACAGGCGCCAGTGCCACGCCTGTAGTGGCCGACCTGACCACCGATGCGGGCCTCGCCGTCACCGAGGAGGCGATCACGCGTGCCGGCCGGCTCGACCTGCTGGTCAACAACGCCGGCTTCGGCACGAAGGGACAGTTGGTTGACTCGCCGCTGCAGCTGCAGGATCAGATGCTGCGACTGCACGTGATCGCCGTGAACCGCATCACCTGCGCGGCGCTGCAGCCCATGAAGCCCGCGCGCCGCGGCGGCATCATCACCGTGTCCAGCGTGGCGAGCTTCATCAACAGCACCGGCAACGTGAACTACTGCGCGACGAAGGCCTACCAGCGCAGCTTCAGCGAAGGGCTCGCGCTGGAATGCGGGCCACTCGGCATTCGCGTGCAGGCGCTCTGCCCGGGCTTCACGCACACCGAGTTCCATCAGCGCATGGCCGACGACCAACAGGGCCGCGCGCCCGAGTGGATGTGGCTCTCCGCCGATGATGTGGTGCAGTCGTCGCTCCGGCAGCTCGAGGCAGGCGGTGCCACCATCTGCATCCCGGGCGCGCAGTACAAGGTCGCGGTCTTCCTGGCGCGCCATCTGCCGCTCTGGGTGAAGGGCCTGATGACGCGTAACGTGTACAAGCGCGACTGAGCGCTGCGCTACCTCTTGGCCTCGACGCCCATCTCGGCTACCTCACGATACGCTCCGATGACGACCGGTGCCGCGGTCACGAACAACGTCGTCGTGTTGCGCAGCAGGTCCACCATTTCGTCGATCAGGTACGCCCGAGCAACTGCGTAACAACATTGAGATCCGCAAGGAGTGGTTGGAGGTCTAAACACTTCAGCCCCTGGCGGTAAAGCGTCTTTTGTCCCAACCGAGACAAACCCGCTTTCAACCGCCACAAAACCCCCTACAATTTAAAACGAACGATCGTTCTATTTTGAATGTTCCACTTTCTACCCTGAGGAATGCAAGCATGACCGCCCAATACCTAGTCCACGGTGACGTTGCCATCATTACGCTCGACAACCCGC
>JACMPK010000171.1 GCA_014377535.1 Gemmatimonadaceae bacterium | reverse complement strand
TGGGGGGGGCCCCCACCGCCCGACACCCGCCCGCGCCCGGCAGTTGAAGAGGCAAAGGCGGGGGCGTGCATTTTGTCCCCCCCGCCGCTTCGTGTTCACTGTCGATGCATTCCGCATCGTTGCATTCAGCCGCGTCGCCGTCGTCCTCGTGAGCGCTGCGTTGGTGTCAGGTCACCGGGGTGTCGGTGGGCCGCTACGGCCAAATCCGAAAATCCCGTCACCAGGCGCCGCCACGATTCCGATCGCGATGACGCCCAACAGCGCCAGCACCGTCGCGACGACCGTCTTCTTCCGATTGAATGTTTCCGTCGCGACCGACGCAATGTCGGTTCGCACGAAATGCAGTTCGCCCTGGGCGAATGGCACGGTGCCAAGATCGGCATACCGCACCTGATCTGCCCTGATGCCGATGGAGTCGCCGGGAACCTGCATGAGCGTTCCCGTGATCTCCATCGCGACACCGCCCAGCCGGCGCGCATTGGTCGCGCGTCCTTCGGGCGAGAGTGTCAACCGTCCCCTCGCACCAGCCACCGTCCTGACGTCCGTCACCGTCTCGAATTGGTGACAGGCGGTGGCTGTCGCGAGGCACAACATCAGCAGCAGCGTGGAGCGAACAGCAGCCACGATTACTTCTGTCCGAGGCAGGCGGCGCCGTTGGTCGACGTCGTCGTGATCGGGTCGTTCCAGTTGCGCAGCGGCTGCGCGCCAAGTGCCGGGACGTTCGGATTCGTCGAACGCTCGGCGGAGCCATATGGCAGGCGCGCGAGCACGTTCGTCTTGCCGGCGGTCGGCGTGATGTTCGGGTAGCAGGTGCGCTTGTAGTCGTTCCACGATTCCAGCGTCCGGAACGTGGTCACGTACTTCTCTTCCATGATTGCGGTCAGCAGCGCGGCCCCGGTCACGCCGGCTCCGACTGCGGGCAGCGGCACGGCTGCGCGCGCCACATTCAACGCCGCACGCGCACTGGCTTCATCCCCAGTCCGATACGCGGCCTCGGCCTCGATCAGGCGCGTCTCGGCCCAGGTCAGGATGGGCATGCTGGCCGCCAGGCCGGCGATGGCATCCGTCAGCCACGACGGATCGCCCTCCTCTCCAGGACGCGGCAGCGTGTACGGGTACTGACCCACGATGGCCCCAACGCCATTCGGCTCGAACCAGCGAGCCAGACGCGGATCATTACGCGAGCGCATCAACTCGACGAGAGTGCGCCCGGCTGCGACGTCATCGGAACGACCGACCTTGAACTCGTACCAGCGATTCTGCTCACCCAGCGTGGAGCTCTGGTACGAGGCATAGTCGTTGGCCGCCGCGGCGATGCCGAGCTTCGCCTGTACCAGCGCGAGCGCATAGGCACCTGGAATACGTTCCGCCGTGTGCAGGTACATGCGTGCCTTGAGCGAACGGGCGAGAGCCGTCCACTTCACGACGTTGCCGCCGTACACCAGATCAGCCGTGCCCGGTCCTACGCCGCCGGCGGCGAGGTTCGTGATGGCATCGTCGAGCAGGATCTGCAGTGAGGCGTAGACCGCCTGCTGCGGGTCCAGCTTGGCCGGCTTGTCGCCAAGTGCCTCGCTGTAGCCGATGTCACCGTAGATGTCGGCGGCAGGTGCCATGGTGAGCACCTCCCACACCTGCAGGATGCCGAGGTACGACTTCCGGTTTGCGACGCGCGCCAAATCCTGGCCCTTCCGGATGTCGATCAGTCCGCCGGCCGTGTAAAACCCGCCGACGGGGAAGAAATCCTCAGGCTGGTTGTACTGGTCGTAGCCCACCCACTGGCGCCCGTTCCCCGTCAGCTGCTGCATGACGACGTTGGTGAACATCGGCAGGTCGCTGGTGATCGTGGCGAAGCCGATGCCCTGTACGGCAATGAACGTCTGGTTGAGCGTTGCAGTCGTGGGAAGGTTCGGGCTCGTGCTGAGCTTGTCGCCTTCCAGGTCGATGCAGGCCGTGGCGGTGAGGCTCACGGCGGCCAGCAGCGCAATGTTGCGAATTCGCATGTTGACGTGACCTCCCGGTCAGCGGTTGAGGGAGACGCTGAGCACGAAGGAGCGCGTCTGCGGATTGTTGAAATAATCCGTGCCGCGATCGATGGTGGTCGAGCCGTTCAAATTCGTCTCCGGATCGATGCCTGAGTAGTTGGTGCTGAGCAGCAGGTTGCGGCCTGCGACGCGGACATCGGCGCTCGACAGGTTGAAGGCACGCTTCAGAAATGCACCCGTGAACGAGTACGAGGCCGAGACCTCGCGAAGGCGGGTCCAGCTGCCATCCTCGATGAGCGGGCCGGCCACGCCGGTGAAGATGCCGCCGCCACCACCCTGCCCGTTGGCATAGTAATTCTCGCCGATCGGGACCGCCTTGCCCTTGCCGGGGCCGAACGTAGCGCCGGGCCGGAAGGTGGTACCGAACACCAGCTCGTTGCCGGTGCAGCCGCTCGCCGTGCAGGCCGCGCGCTTCTCGGTCTCCTTCCATGTACCGAACTGGTACAGCGCACCGCGGGTGCCGTTGTACACATCGCCGCCCTTGCGGACGTCGATCAGCGTGGAAATCGTCAGCTTCTTGAACAGCGTGAGGCCAATGCGTGCTGCGCCGGTCCAGTCCGGGTTCGGATCGCCGATGTCGCGATTCGCGAAATCCTGGATCGGGAAGCCGTCGCTGTCGACGTACATCGCACCGTCAGGCGCACCGGCGGCGCGGCAGGCTGCATTGAGGTCGATGTTGGCACCGGCGTTGTTCGCCACGGTGTTGTCCACATCGCTCAGCCCGAGGCGGCAGCGGCCCACGTCCGACGACCAGAACACGCCGAGCGGCTTGCCGACGACGGCGGAGCTCGGGGAGAAAGCACCCGGGGGAGCGCTGAACTCCGCACCGCCGAGCGTCGGGACGTTGCTGACGTTTCGTGCCCAATTCAGACCGAGTTCGGCGCGGAAGTTCGGACGGTCGATCAGGCGTGTGTTGAGCTGGATCTCGACGCCCTTGTTGCTGATTGCCGCACCATTGGTCGACAAGCTGCTGAAGCCGGTCGTCGCGGAGGCGGGCAGGTTCAGGATGACGTTGGTGGACTGCGCGTCGTAGTACGTCAGCGTACCGTCGATCCGCGACTTGAACAGCGCGAAGTCGATGCCTGCTTCCGTCTCGGCCGTGCGTTCGGGGCCGAGCGTCGGTGAGCCGCGGACACCGGACGTGTAGAGGCCGCCGAAGCCCGCCTGCGAGGCGTTGGCAGTCCCGGTGCCAAACGCGGCGGTTTGCGAGCCGCTGGTGACGTACGACAGGTTCTGGTACGGCTGCGGTTCGCGGCCGGTCTCACCGTATGCCGCGCGAAGCTTCAGGTAGCTGAGCACGCCCTTCTGGTCGCGGTTGCCCAGGAAGTTCGTGACGTTCCAGGCGGCGCTGAAGGCCGGGAAGATGTTGGTGCGGTTGTCCTTGCTGTACGACGAGGCCTGGTCGACGCGCACCAGGGCCTTCAAGTACAGTTGGTCGTAGAGGTTGAGCTCCTGCTGTGCGAAGTAGCCGGCGAGGTTCACCAGTGATTCGAAGTTCTGCGCCTGCAGGTTGGTGCTCACCAGGTTGTTGGGCGTGAAGATGCCGGTGCCGATGTAACCCTGCCCGAAGATCTGGTTCGTGCGCGTGCTGCGGCTGTTCAGGTTCTGGCCGACCGTGGTGGTCGCGTCGAGCCAATCAAAAACTTTCTTGTTGGCCGTCGCGATCAGGTTGTGGTCGATCTGCAGGTTGGTGATTGTGCCCTGCGTGAGCTGACCCGTGAGTGCAGACCCGGCGCTGCCGACCGGCAAAGCCGTGAGGCGCTGGTCGGTGAAGTAATCCTCGCCGAGGGTGTAATTCACCTTGAGCCACGACGCCGGCTGGTATTCGAGGCTGAGGTTTCCGACGACGCGATTCACGTCGGTCAGGTTCTTCTGCTTGTTCTGCGCCCAGAGCGGGTTCTCGTAGATCGGGTCCTGAATGCCGCTCGGGTTCGGGCGACGATAGGACCGTGCGAGGCCGAGGTCCGTGAGGTACGGGAACTGGTTGAACTCCGGTGAGGTGCGCGTGGCACCCAGCAGCAGGCCGGAGAGGTTGGAGCCACGCTGCACGAACGATCCGTTGTTCTGGACGTACGCCACGTTGCCGCCAAGCTTCAGCTTGCTGCCCAGTGCCTGCGTGGCCTTGAGCCGGATGTTGTACCGGTTCATGTAGTTGTTCGGGCCCTTGATTGTGCCGGTCTGGTTGGTGGCACCGAGGGACATGAAGAACGTGCGGGACGCGTCGCCGCCGGAGATCGACAGCTGGTTGTCGAGGTTCGTGGCCGTGCGGAACAGCTCACCGAAATGGTCGTACGTGACCGTACCTGGCGCCAGCAGCGGACCCCAGTTTCGGCCGCGATTCGACGCACCAGGATTGCAGGCGGTGAAATTGCAGGCGGGCGTGAGGCCGTTGTTGCCCAGGCCGTACGTGCGCTGCAGCGGGGTGGCGCGATTGACCTGGTCCAGGTTCAGGTTCGTGCTCCAGGAGTAGCGCGTCGGACCGGCGCGGCCGCTCTTGGTGGTGATCAGAATCACGCCGTTGGCTGCGCGCTGGCCGTAAATCGCGGCGGCAGCGGCACCCTTCAGGATCTCGATGTTCTCGACGTCGTTCGGGTTGATGTCGACGAGGCGGTTGGAGGCGATTGCGCCACCACCGTCGCCGCCACCTGACGTCGTCTGCTGTGCGGAGTTGTCGATCGGCATGCCGTCGATGACGAACAGCGGCTGGCCGTCGCCCTGCAGCGTCTTGATGCCGCGGATGCTGATCGAGGTGCTTGCACCCGGATCGCCGGACGACGACGTGATCGTGACGCCCGGTGCCTTGGCGGCGAGGGCGTTGACGAGGTTGCGCTCGGACGACTTGACGATGTCGGCGGCGTCGACCGTGGTGGTGACGGTGCCAAGGACTTCGCGCGTTGACGAGGTCCCCGAGCCGGTGACGACGACTTCGCCGAGGCGCAGCGGGTTGGCCGGCAGGACGAAGTCATGGGCGATGGTGCCGCCGGAGAGCGTCACGGTGACGGTGGCGGGGCGGTACCCGAGGGCGCGTGCGGTGAGCTGCACGGCCTGTCCCACGGCGCGACCGGCCGGCACGACGAAGGTATAGCGTCCGTCGGAGGCCGTCTGGGCACCGACACCGAGCGTGGTGATGGAGACGCTCGCGAACTGCAGCGGCTGACCCGCTTCACTGGTCACCTTGCCGGTGATGGTGCTCGCGCCCTGGGCGGACGCAACGGCCACGGGCAGGAGCGTACTTGCCGCGACGACGGCCCAGACCAGCAACCGTCGCTGAAGCCCATACTTCTGCTTGATCATGCACAACCTCCTCTGACCGGGGAGCGGTCGTGACGACGCGCGACGCGCCGCAGTGAGTTCTGCGAAACGTCGGGCGTCACGGGATAGGACGCAACGGACTGCCGTTGCAATTGGAAGGGTGTTCTGCGTTGCGTCGCGCGTCAAGCAGGGTGACGACATGCGAATGCTCTTTGCGATGGTGCTGCAGATAATCGCATCGCATTCTCGTCTGGATATCGTCGCGGCCACGCCGATGTGCGGCCCTGTTACGGGCGGCACGGTATCGTGCGGCTTTGCGTCGTGCGACACGCCATCCTGCGGCACGGCATCCTGCGGCACGGTTTCCTGCGGCACGGCATCCTGCAACTGCTCCACGGCGATTACGCCTCAGAGCACGCGATTGCGTTCGAAGATCAGGTTGCGCGGCGTGATGCGCCATTCATACTGGCGAAAGAGCGGCGCGCCACCGTTCACGGAGCGATCCAGTCGCTCCACACGCATGCGGGCGCGCACCCGCACCGACACGATGCGGTTGTAGTCGTTCGTGGTGTCGGCGTCGACGCCATTGGCCTGTGTCCGTTCAACGCCGTTGGTGAACTGCAGGCGCGTCGTGAACGCCTCGACGCCGCGCGCTGCCACGCCATCGCGCAGGCTGCCGTCGGCGAGGAATATCTCGGAGCGACGCAACGTGCTGTCGCTGCCATTCCGGAACCAGGCGGTCACGTTCATGCGCTGCACACCGACACCGAAGCGCGTCAGTCGCAAGCCACCTGAGAGGCCGGCCGGCCAGACGAACAACGAGTCGGCATTGGAGAAGACCAGGCGACGCCGGCCGGCGACGGGCGTCGTGACGGCGCTGAGCACGATCAACCGCTGCACGTTCTGCACCTGCAGCATGGCCACGTCACCGGGCCGCAATTGGAATGGCACGACATTCGGATCCGTCACATCGATGCAGTTCACGCCGCAGTTGCCCATGCCCAGCGGCAGCAGGCTCGCGGTGTCCACGGGTACCACCATGGAGTACATCTCGGCTTCGTTCGGGATGTACGGCGTGGACAACGCGGCGACCGTGTCGCCACGCGTGGCGATGCTGCCGAAGCCCTGCGACGACTCGATGGAGATGCCGCCATCCTGCACATCGCGCGAAATGGACATGCCGACGAAGCGTGCATCGCGATTCAATCCGTCGCGCAGATCGTTGGCGCGGCTGGAACGCAGCGTGGCAGTGGCGAAATTCGCCGATGCCGCGAGGATGACGACACCGAGCACCATCGAGATGAGCAGCTCGATGAGGGTGAATCCGCGGCGTACGCCGGTGCCCGGCAGCGATACGTCCGGCGCGGGTCGCCTGGACGACATGGACGACATGGGCGACATGGGCGACATGGGCGACATAGGCGACGCCGCGCGTGTGCGCGACATCAGGTGCGCGGCGTCATCGTACCGCCACGATAGGTATTCGTGACGATGCGGATCGGTGTCGACAGCCCGACGGCAGTGATGATCACCTCGACCCGCACCAGATTCGGGCGCATCTCGGTGATAAGCAGCTGTCGAGTGAAGCGGCCCGAGACCGCCGGCACGCCGGCCTCGTCGACCGCAATCTGTGATTCCGTCGCAAGGCTCCAGGGATCGCGTCCACGCAACTCCTCGAGGTAGCCACGCGCGAGATTGAGCGCGGTGGTGCGCACCGTGGACCGCGTGACCGACTGCAGACGCATGGTGTTCGCGGCACCGATCGCCATCACGCCCGTGGCCAGCAGCACGACGGCGACCATCACGGACAGCAGGGCGAATCCGCCTCGCCGGCTTGCGGTGCGAGGCCGCGATGCCATGGTGGCGACAACATGGGACTGCACCGTGATGTCTGCTTGTGCACAGGTCATTGCCAGGCTCCATCCACCCAACGCCAGACTTTCACGTTGGCGGCAGGGGTGATCTCGACGGCGCTGACTGCAGTGGCGTCGGAGGTGTGCGTGAGATACAGGACCGTGCCGGTGCCGAAGGGCTCCGTCGTACCGCGTGCACCGAACATGATGCGGCGCGTTCCAGTGGGTATCGTGGCGGTGTCGAGCGGCAGTCGCGAGGCACTGCCGCGACCGAACACGACGCCCGTCTCCAGCGTGCGGCGGCTCATCACGCCGAACGCCGTGCGTTCCGTGACCGTCTCGGCGATGACCGAATCGCGGTTCTGGTCCAGGAACGACTGCCACGTCGTGTCGGCGAGCACCACGCGCACGAGCGCTCGCGCGGAGTATGCTCTGGTGCGCGCCATGTCCATGTCCTGCGCCAGCAGCCGTGCATTCTGCTCGACGGTGCCTTTCGCGGAGGGCAGGAGTCGTGGTGCCGCGATGGTCGTCATGACGCCGATCAGCACCATGACGATGAGCAGCTCCACCAGCGATGTGCCGCGGCGGCGCATCAGAACACGTTGCGGTAGGAGATCTGAAGCACGGAACCGAGGCGCGGCGTACCAGGCGGCAGCAGCATCGGGTCACGGAAGCGTGTCTCGAAATTCCAGTTGCGGACCGGCGGGCTGTAGTAGCCGCTGCCGTTCAACGAATGTCCCCACACACGACCCGACTGGCGGCTGGTGAAGAGTGAGACCAGCGAGCCGGTGTAGTTGAACGGCGTGCCGCCGGAGCCGCCCCCCCAATCCTCGATGAAGCGTGGAAAGTTCTCGAGGCCTCCGCCGTACTGCTGCGGGCCGCAGGTGCGCACATCGCAGGGCGTCTCGGAATTGCCGGCGAGCAGCGCGGCGAACACGGTGCTCGCGCTGAAAGTGCGGGGCCGCGGGAAAGTGGTCGACGCACCATCGGCCCACCCGTTGGAGAGAAACGTCGCGACATCGGCAATCAGTGCGGCGGGCTTCCAGGTGGTGGTGTTGTAGTCACCGCGTACATAAAGCGCCGCATTGGTGGCGATGGTCATGCCGCCCGGTTCCGCGGCCGACGGCGCATCGGGCAGCTGGCTGCCGTTCCTGATGCGAAGCGCTGGGTAATCGCGCGTGGACAATGTGGTGTCGCGGCCCTGGAACTCGACGTAGACGATGCTCACCTGCCGGTCGGCTGCGCTGACGTTGACGAACGAGCGCAGCGCCGCCATGTCCAGTTCGAGCACGTCGGGGCGGCGCATTTCGCGGCCATCGTAGAACGCGTTGCGCGCCACCGTGAAGATCAACGGGCAGGCCGTGCCGAGCGCCGTGCGGCCTCCGCCGCGGGTAAACGTCGCTTCCGTGCAGACGTTCGTGAGCGGGCTGGCCATGTTCACCACGATGTGCAGGTCGGCCTTGTTGGCCATGCGCACCTGCGACACGTCTGGCGCGTCACCGGGCAGCGCGGGCAGGATCAGCTCACGCGCGTCCATGCCTGTGGGTAGCGGCAGGCGCAGCGGGCGCACGCCGCTCACCCTGCTCATCAGCTTGCCGTTGAAGCGCAGGTTGCTGCGCGCGACGAAGCTCGCGCCCGAGAGGCTGCGACTGTCGAAGTCGAGCAAGATGGGCGTGCCCGCGGCGTTGCCGATACGCACGCCATTCAACGTCTCGATGACGTTCTTGCGCGCCCAGAACACGCTGTCCGCTGCCGTGACCTGGCTCAAGTACGTGGCGCTTGCCGAACTGAGATACAAGTGGCGATTTGAGTGCACCCAGCCGGAGAAAGTCATCGGCGGGCCGTTGTGGATCTCGAGGTCGCGGTCGTAGAACACGCCGAACTGAAAGATTGGTACCGACTGCACCGAGACGCCCAGTTCCACGGCTGCGCGATTGTTGGCTGCGTCGGCGGCATCGATGCGGACGTTGACGGGCTGTTCAAGCGCGTACAGTCCGGCGAAGGCGCCGCGCGTGATGATGCGATTGACCGGCGCGCCGACGATGCGCGTGTCCTGCGTGATCGTGAACCCGTCCACGCTTGGCGTCGCGAGTGAGGTGATGTCCGCAGGTGTGATGATGCCGTCGTCCATGGCCGCATCGAGCTGCGCCATGATCTGGTCGCCGGCGCCCTCCGCGGCATACGAGACGCTGGTGGCCTTCACGTCGATGCCCGACGTGCGGGTGTACGCCGCGGCCGCTGCCGTCGCCACTCCGATGAGCGCTCCGAAGAGCACCAGCGTCAGGAGGGTGGATTCGAGGGCGAATCCCCGTCGAACGGTGTGCGTGGCCGCAGCTCGTTCCAGCGGCACGCAGCTTGGACTGGTATACCTCATGTCACGCTCCAGAAGCAGGCTCGACCGTTGGACGACAGGGTGCGGCAACTGGTAACACGTGCTCCGCAACTCTTGTCGTGACGATCGAGCCTCGCCGGCGTCCTGCACGGCCGGCGGTTAGGGCTACCGTGCCGGCTCCTCGCGCGGGAAGAGCGCCGCACCCTTCGTCACGCGCCACCCGGTGGCGTCGATGCGCACCAGCGTTGGCCACCGCTGCGCATGTACGCTGCCCGGCGCGCCCAGCGCCTCCCAGAGCGCCTGGGCCTTTGTCGGCATGACCGGGGCGATGGCAATGGCCTGCCGCGCCAGCGAGCGCCCCAGCGTGCCCAGCACGGCCAGCAGCGCGTCACGCTGTTCCGGCACCTTCGCCAGCGCCCACGGCTGCGACGACTGCACGAACTCGTTCGCGCGTGCCGTGGTTCTCCAGATCAGGGACAAGCCTTCATGGAGCAGGTAGCCGCGCGAACCGTCCATCGCCTGCTGCGCCGCCAGCAGATCCGCGAGATCCAGCACGTCCACCTCGCCATCGGGTGCGGCCGGGATCACGCCGTCATTGTACTTCTCGATCATCGACGTCACGCGGCTGGCAAGGTTGCCGAAGGTGTTCGCCAGGTCGGAGTTGTAGCGCTCACCGAAGCGTTCCCACGAGAAGCTGCCGTCGCCGTCGAACGGAATCTCGCGCAGCAGGAAGTAGCGGAACGCATCGCACCCGAAGCGGTCGATGGCCTCGCCAAGATCCAGCTTCACCCCGGCGCTCTTGCTGAAGCGCTCACCACCCAGCAGCACGAAACCGTGACCCCAGACATGTTCCGGTAACGGCAGCCCTGCGGCGAGCAGCATCGCGGGCCAGATCACGCAATGAAAGCGCGTGATGTCCTTGCCAATGACATGCACCTGGGCGGGCCAGCGCGTCTCCCACCCCGCGACATCGGGAAAGCCGGTGCCGGTCAGGTAGTTCGGCAGCGCGTCGAACCAGACGTACGTGGACTGCGCCTGGCCATCGCTCGTGGGGCGTGGGAACGGCACCGCCCACGTGTTCCGCGAGCGGCTCGCCGAGACATCCTCGAGACCAATGTCCAGCAGGCCGATGATCTCGTTGCGGCGACTGGACGGCTGCACGAACTCCGACGGACTCTCGACGAGCGTGCGGAGCTGCGCGGCGTACGCGCTGAGGCGAAAGAACCAGTTGCGCTCCTCGACCCATTCCAGCACGCGCGTCGAATGCAGTACGCACTGCCCATCCACGATCTCGGCGTCCGTCTTGAACGACTCGCACCCGACGCAGTACCAGCCGGCGTAGCTCTTTTCGTAGAACGCGTCGGGCGAGCGTTCGAAGATCCGGTTGATCAGCGCCTGCACGCCGGCCTTGTGCTGCGGCGACGTGGTGCGGATGAACTGGTCGTTCGAGATCTGCAGGGTCGTCCACATCGACTGGAAGCGCTGCGCGATGGTGTCGACGAACTCCTGCTCCGAGATGCCGGCGTCGGCGGCGGTCTGCGCCACCTTCTGGCCATGCTCGTCCATGCCGATCATGAAATGGACGTCGTTCCCGAGCTGGCGCTGCATACGCGCGATTGCATCCGCACCGATCTTCTCGAACGCATGCCCGATGTGCGGGTCACCATTTGCGTAATCGATGGCGGTGGTGATGTAAAAACGCGACACGGGTATTCCGGAGAGGTGCGAGTGATGCCGACGCCACGCCATGAGCGGCGTGCGTGGTGCCAAGCTATTCGGCTGGTGGCGCGTCGCCGCTCTGCGGGCGACTGCCGCGACCGCGCCGGCCTCCGCGCCGACCGCGTCGGCGGCGGCGCTTCGGCGCCTCGCTGATGCTGCCGTCGGCGTTGATGACCGGCTCGTCGTCGATCGCATTCTCGCCGTCGCCGTCGTCGTCGTCGTCGTCGTCGTCCGCATCGTCGGTACCGGTGTTGTTGCTGCCGTGCACCGGTTCAGCCGGTACGATCACGGGCGGCACGATTGGTGTGGCGATGCTGCGCACGACGGCGGGCGGCATCACGGCGGGCGGCACCACGGCGGCCAGCACCACGGGCGCGGGCGCGGGCGGAACAGGCAGTACGGGCAGCACGCGGTCCGATGCCGGCACGCGCGTCCGCACGGG
>JACMPK010000170.1 GCA_014377535.1 Gemmatimonadaceae bacterium | reverse complement strand
CGGCAATGGCGCGCACCTTCGGTTCCTGCTGCAGCAACGGATCCAAGGCCAACGCGCGCCACGACGCGGCAAGCGGTGCATTCTGCGCACGCTCCAGCCGAGCGGTCAGGGCGGCCGCTGCTATGCGCACAGAATCGGGAATGCGCTCGCCCATTGTGGCGGAGTCGACCGCCATGATGGCCGGCGCATCAGGTACCGCGGCCGGTGGCGTGCTGTCACCGTCAGGTGCAGTGGCGCCCAGCGTGGTCACGGCTGCGCTGTCGGGTGTGACCGCAGCACGTGCTGCAACGCGGCGCGGCGGTGCGACGTCAGCGAGTACGCTGTCGGCCCTGAACTGCAGGCGGCGCATTCGTGCGGCGGCGCGCGCTAGATCCAGCGTATCGGCGGGCACCGGCACACGCTGCAGCGCGACACGTTCCGTGCGCGTGAACCAGAGCAGCAGGCCGAACGTGACAGCAAACGTGACGCCGCCGACACCTGCCAGCACGCCGCTGCGGTGCACGATATTGCGCGCACGCCCGGCCATCCAGCGCGCGCGCGGCAATGTGGTGGGTTGGTCGATCAGGGTATTCACCTGCGAATTCTAGCCATGAACAGCAGCGCGGCGCCCGACAGAAGCCGGGCGCCGCGCGACATCATCATCAAGCAATTTTACTGGACCGTAATCTTCATGACCATGTTCATGGCCTGATGCGGCGTGCAGACGACCGAATACGTGCCAGCGGCGATACCACCAAAGGACATCGTCCAGGCCTCGCCGTCCGTCACCAGCATCTTGCCCGTCAGTTCGCCCGAGGCTTCCGGCATGTTCGCCGTGATCTGAGCTGCCGATGCGCCTGCCGTAGCGGGATCAAACGCGACGTTGTGCGGGCCACCCTTGACGCTCACGAACTTCACGCCGTCGCCGGCCTTGACCGTCAACGTGGCGGGCTCGAAGCGATAACCCTTCTCGTCGCCAATCATGTTGACGGAGTGCATCTGGCCCGTGATCGGGCTCGCTGCGACTGCGCCAGCTGCGGCAGCCGGTGCGGCAGCTGCAGGTGATTCGACGGCCGGCGCTACGGCTGCCGTGTCTTCCGCCTTCTTCTCGCCACCACCGCACGCAACCAGCGCGAATGCGCTCGTTGCAACTGCCAGAACCTTGAACTGCATTGAATGACTCCTGAAGACCGGTGATTGTCGAACCGACGAACGTACCTGACGCGCCACACCCGCAGTTTCTCGCCGACCACGCCTCGAAACTGCCGGAAGCATAGGCAACCGCTCGCCCGGGGCAAGTCCCCGGCGTCGCCACACCGAACAATCGGGTGACTTCACAATCAGCAAACACACTGTAGTCCGGCATGTGTTCCCGGTGCCGACCCTCGAGCTTCGAGACGCGGGTTCGGCGTTGACCGTGATTCCCTGTCCCGCTACAGTTGCATTCATGCGCAATACAACGGCCCAGCATCACCACCATCATCATGGTCGTCGCCAGACGGGCGTCGTCCAGGTGTGGTGCTTCGCGTAAGTCTCGCGCGCTGGTACTGTGCTTTGCGGCGGCCCGTCCGGTTCCTGGGCGGGGCGCCGCTGTTTTTGTTCTCCACTCACGCCTGACCGCATGCTTCGCATTGCTCTGCCAAACAAGGGCCGCCTCTCCGAGGACGCCCGCGACCTCTTCACCGACGCCGGCCTGGAAGCCAAGGGCAAGGGCGATCGCGCTCTGACGGCGTCGCTCGGCGGCGAGTTCGAGGCAATCTTCGTTCGCGCGGCCGACATCCCGGAGTTCGTCGCCGACGGTGCGGCGCAGGCCGGCATCACGGGTGTCGATCTGGTAAACGAATCGGGCCGTCAGGTGGAGGAATTGCTCGACCTGGAGTTCGGTTGCTGCCGCCTGGTCGTGGCCGTGCGCGACGATGGACGAATCAAGAGCCTCGCTGACCTGCAGGGTTGCCCGCGCGTCGCCACCGTCTTTCCGCGAATCACCGCCGATTTCTTTGCCAGGGCGGAGATCCCGGTCGAGATAGTGCCGGTGTCAGGTGCCGCCGAGATTGCACCACACCTCGGGATCGCCGACATCGTGGTGGATCTCACAGAGACGGGTTCGACGCTGAAGGTGAACGGGCTGGTCGAAATTGCCACGGTGCTGCAGTCGTCGGCTCGGATGATCACCATCGTGCCGCAGGGTGATCCGCGCCGCACCCAACTTGACGAACTGGTGGATGCGCTGTCCTCGGTGCTCCGCGCCCGCAGCCGCCGCTACCTCATGGCCAACGTGCCCCGCGCACGGCTGGCCGAGGTGCAGGCCATACTGCCTGGCATCAACGGACCCACGGTGATCGACATCATGGATCATGGCGAGATGGTGGCCGTGCACGCCGTGGTGTCGGCCGCGACGATCTACCGCACCATCGGCCAGCTGAAGCAGCTTGGCGGACAGGGTATTTTGGTCACTCGCATCGAGCGATTGATGCCATGAGTGCCGACATCTTCCGCTTCACCGGCGACATCGCGCAGCTCACGACCCACGATCGGCGCGTGCTGTTCGATCGCAGCACCTCGGCCGACGATGCCGTGCGCACGCAAACGGCCGACATCATCAGGCGTGTGAAGCGTGATGGTGATGTGGCGCTCCGCGAGATGGCGCTGCAGTTCGATGGCGCGACGCTAGGCGCACTCGAGGTGCCGTGCAGCGAATGGGAGCGTGCGCGCGACGCGATGGCGCCCGAACTGCGCACCGCGCTGGAGCGTACGGTGCGCAACGTCCGCGCTGCACATTCCGCATTCCTCCCCGTGGCTGTCGAGATCGAGACTGAACCCGGCATCATCGTCGGACGTCGGCCCGATCCGCTGCAACGTGTGGGTGTGTATGCACCCGGCGGCCGTGCCGCATATCCAAGCTCCCTGATCATGGGCGTGGTGCCGGCAAAGGTTGCCGGCGTGCGCGACGTCATCGTCTGCTCGCCGGCGTCTTCGTCGGGACAGCCATCGGACGTGGTGCTGGCTGCCGCGGCGATTGCCGGCGCCGACCGTCTCTTTGCGATTGGTGGCGCGGGGGCGATTGCCGCCATGGCGCATGGCACCGACTCCATGCCTCGAGTGGATCGAGTCGTCGGTCCGGGCAATGCCTGGGTGGCCGAGGCGAAGCTGCAGTGTGCGGGCGCGGTCGCCATCGATTCGCCTGCGGGGCCGAGCGAACTGCTCGTGATCGCCGACGCCTCGGTCCACCCGCGCACGGTTGCGCACGAGCTACTGGCGCAGGCCGAGCATGATCCGCGCGCGGCGGTGGTGTGCGTCGCGATCGGTGCAGCGGTCGCGCAGCGCATCGCCGACGCGGTGAGCGAGATGCTGCCGTCGATCGATCGCGAGCAGATCGTGCGCGACGCCTTTGCGTTCGCTGGCGCCGTGCTTCACACTGACTCGCTGGACGCCGCCGTGACGTTCGCCAATGCCTGGGCCGCCGAGCACCTGCTGCTGGCGCTGGCACCCGAGCCGATGGAGCGGGCGTTTGCATCGCTGCGCGGCGCCGGAACGGTGTTTCTCGGTGCGGCGGCAAGTGTCGCGTTCGGAGACTACATGACTGGCGCCAATCACGTGCTGCCCACCGGTGGCCTGTCGCGCTGCTACTCGGGACTCTCGACGCTCGACTTCATCCGCTGGACGTCATGGCAGCGCGTCACACCCGCCGCTGCTGCGTCACTGGCACCCGATGTCGGGCGCTTTGCCGACAGCGAAGGCTTGTTCAACCATGCCGCGACCGCACGGCAATGGAACCTGTCGACATGAGCACACCGGCCATCACCAATCGTCTTGCCATCGCGCGCGCCGCGTACGACGACGTGCCGCTGTACGACCCGAAGCGCACGCCGGTGAAGCTGGACCTCACCGACAACACGAACCTGTGGGGTGTGCCGCCGAACGCAGAGCGCGCGATCCGCGAGTTCGCATCGGCCACGGTCACGCGCTACCCGACGCTGTACGGCACGGAGCTGAAGGCCGCACTGGCCACGCATGCCGGCGTGACGCCCGACATGATCGTCACGGGCTGCGGCTCCGACGACATCCTGGACTCGGCGATGCGCGCGTTCGGCAACGAAGGAGACCTGGTCGCGGCCACCGACCCGACGTTCGCGATGGTGCCGATTTTTGCGAAGATGAACGTGCTGCGGTCTACGCTGGTCACGGAACTGCCGGATCATGACGTCGACGCCGACGCACTGCTGGCAACGGGTGCGAAACTGATCTACGTCTGCTCGCCGAACAATCCGACCGGCGCACTCGTGGCACGACGCACGCTTGAAAAGCTGATCGAGCATGCGCCCGGCGTGCTGATGATTGACGAGGCGTATGTGGAGTTCGCCGGCGTGTCGAACATAGATCTGCTGGCGCGATCATCGCGCGTGCTGCTGATCCGCACCATGTCGAAGGCATTCGGGCTGGCGGGCCTGCGTATCGGCTACGCGATCGGGCATCCGTCGCTGGTGGCGGAAGTGGAGAAGTCGCGCGGTCCGTACAAGGTGAATGCACTGGCCGAGCAGGTCGCGGTGACGGCGCTGCGACAGGACGTGCAGTGGGTAGAGGAGCACATAAGAATGGCGATCGAGATTCGCGACCGGCTCACGATCGAGCTCCTGAAGCTGGACCTGGACCCGATACCGTCGAGCGCGAACTTCGTCTGCGTGCCGGTGAAGCACTGCGTCGAGGTCGGCATGGCAATGCGCGAGCAGGGCGTTGGCGTGCGGCCGTTCCCGAATTTGCCCCGTGTGGGCGATGCGCTGCGCATCTCGGTCGGTCCGTGGCCAATGGTGGAGCAGTGCGTGAAGGTGCTTGGCGCCGCACTCACGAAGAAGCGGAAGAAATCGTGAAGCTCAGCATCTTCGACTACGGTGCCGGCAATCTGCATTCGCTGATCAAGACGCTCGAGCGTCCGGGCGTCACGGTGCAGGTGGACACCGATCCGGCCGTCGCGGTGACGGCAGATGCGCTGGTGCTTCCCGGTGTGGGCGCGTTTCCCGCCGCGACGCGCGCCTTGGGTAATGAAGGCCGCGCCGTCATGCAGTCGGCAATCCGCGCCGGCCTGCCCACGCTCGGCATCTGCCTGGGCATGCAGGTGCTGTTCGATGCAAGCGACGAGGGTGGTGACGAGGGACTGGGCATCATCACGGGGCGTGTGGAACGGCTGCACGCCGCGCGCGTGCCGCAGATCGGCTGGAATCAGCTGGAACCGGGTGCCGGGAACGACACGCTCCTCGACGCATCTGGGCTGCGCATCGCGTACTTCGCCAACAGCTTCGTCTGCCGTCCCGCTGATCACCACACGGTGACCGCGTGGAGTACGCACGAGCAGGATCGCTTTCCCGCCATGGTTCGCGTCGGCCGATGCACTGGCGTGCAGTTTCATCCTGAGAAGAGCAGCACGGCGGGCGTGAGTTTCATGCACGCGTGGCTGCGTGAGGTGCAAGCATGATCGTCATTCCGGCCATCGACCTTCGCGATGGCGCCTGTGTGCAGCTGGTGGGCGGCGAGTACGCGCAGGAGCGCGTGCGCCTGCCCGATCCCATCGCCGTGGCACTGGATTGGGAAGCAAAAGGCTTTCAGGCGCTGCACATCGTGGACCTCGATGCGGCCACCGGTCGCGGCGACAACCGCAGGGTGATCGAGCTCCTGCTGGATCGCACCGACCTCACGGTGCAGGTCGGCGGCGGCATCCGTGATCGCGAGGCGATCGCATGGCTGATCGACGCGGGCGCGACGTACGTCGTGATCGGCACACGTGCGCTGGAGGACGACGAGTGGCTGGCCGAGGTCGCGGAAGAGTTTCCGGAGCAGCTGATCGTCGCGGCCGACGTTCGTGAACGACAGATCGTGACGCGCGGCTGGACGCGCACGATGCACATGGACATCGACGAGGCAATGGAGAAGCTGTCGCAGCATCCGCTGGCGGGTGTGCTGGTCACGGCCGTGCACAAGGAGGGGCTCATGCAGGGCGCCGACCTCTCGCTGATGGACGATGTCGTGCAGTCCACGGAGCTGGCCGTGATCGCGAGCGGCGGCATCGCCACCGACGTCGACCTGCGCCTGCTGGATGATCGCGGCGTGGCCGCAGCCGTGCTGGGCATGGCCCTTTACACCGGCGCGCTGGATGCAGCCGCCATCGCCGAGGAGTTCCGCGGATGAGCACCGTCGTGCGTGAGACGAAGGAGACGCAGATCACGGTCACGGTCACGCGTGGCACCGGCCTCGCGACCGTGGACACGACACGTGAATTCCTGGATCACATGCTGGTCACGTTCGCGAAGTACAGCGGACTGGATGTCACGGTGCATGCGCGTGGCGACCTGCCGCATCACCTGATCGAGGATGTCGCGATCTGTGTCGGCGCCGCAGTTGCCGCGGCACTGCCGCCGACGGCCGCACGCTACGCCGATCGCACCATTCCCATGGACGACGCGCTGGTGCAGTGCGCCATCGATCTCGGTGGGCGTCCCTATTATCGCGGCAAGCTGCCGGTGGGCATCTGGGAACACTGGATGCGCTCGTTCGCCGACAACGCGAAGGCCACGCTGCACCTGCGCGTGCTGCGCGGCACCGATGCGCATCACATCGTGGAGGGTGCGTTCAAGGCGCTCGGGCTGGCCGTTCGCGATGCGTTCGTGGAATCCGGCGCGGTGTTCAGCACCAAGGGAAGCGTTGCGCTGCAGGTGTCGGAGTGATTGCGTCGTGCTGACGCGCCGGTTGATCGTCTGCCTGGACGTGACGGGCGGCCGTGTGGTGAAGGGCGTGAACTTCGTCGGCTTGCGCGACGTCGGCGATCCGGTGGCACTTGCGACGCGCTACGAGGCGGAAGGCGCCGACGAGATCACTTTCCTTGATATTTCTGCCAGCGCCGAGGACCGCGCGACCCTGCTGGACGTGGCGCGTCGCACCGCGGAGCGGTTGTTCATTCCGCTCACCATCGGCGGTGGCGTACGCACGGCCGACGACGTGGCACGCGCGCTGCGGGCCGGCGCCGACAAGGTGTCGCTCAACTCCGCGATGGTCGCCGATCCGTCAGTGCTGACCGCGTGCGCCGATCGCTTCGGTGCGCAATGCGTCGTTGCGAGCATCGATGCAAAGCTCGACGAGCAGGGCAGGTGGCGCGTGTGGACCCATGGTGGTCGCACCCGCACTGCGCTGGAGGCGGTGGCGTGGGCGCAGGAGTGCGTGGAACGTGGCGCCGGCGAGGTGCTGCTCACCAGCATCGATCGCGATGGCGCCCGCACCGGATATGATCTGGCACTAATGCACGCCGTCTCGTCGCGTGTTGCGGCACCGGTGATCGCGAGCGGTGGGGCAGGCAACGCCCAGCACGTGGTGGATGTGCTGGCGGAGGGGCATGCCGATGCCGCACTGGTGGCCGGCATCCTGCACGACACCGTGACGACCGTGGGTGCCCTCAAGGACGCGATGCGCGCGTCAGGACTGGTGGTTCGATGACTGCGACACTGCCGCTGCTGCAGGCCGTGACGGAACTGGCGCGACTGGCCGGCGACGAGGCGAACCGCTTCTTCCGCACGGGCATCGCCGTGGAGTACAAGAGTGACGGATCCCCGGTGACAGTCGCTGATCGCTCCGCCGAGACGGCCGCGCGCGAGTGGATCCGCAGCCGTTTCCCGGACGACGGAATCCTTGGCGAAGAGTTCGGCCTGGAGAACGAGGACGCGCCACGTCGCTGGGTGCTGGATCCCATCGACGGCACGAAGAGCTTCATCCACGGCGTGCCGCTGTGGGGCACGCTGGTGGCGGTCGTGGAGGGCGAACATGTGCTGGCCGGCGCCATCTACGCGCCGACGACGCAGGAGCTGGTGGCGGCGGCGCCGGGCGAGGGCGCGTGGTTCAACGGCAGCCGGACGCAGGTCACCACCACGGCATCGCTGGCCGCGGCGACGCTGCTGGTCACCGACGAACGCTTCCCCGATCGTCCTGTGCGGCAGCAACGCTTCAGGCAGCTTGCGTCGACGGCGCGGATCACGCGCACGTGGGGCGATTGCTACGGCTACCTGCTGCTTGCCACGGGCCGCGCCGACATCATGGTGGATGACCTCATGAACCCGTGGGATGCGGCGGCCGTCCAGGTCGTCGTGGAAGAAGCGGGTGGCCGGTTCACCGACTTCCGTGGCCGATCGACGGCGTTCGGTGGCGACAGCATCGCGACCAATGCGGCACTCGACACCATCGTCCGCGACATTCTCTGCCCGGGTGGAGATCCCGGTCTCGATGCTTGACCTCGACCGGATCGACTTCACGAAGGGCGACGGACTGGTGTCCGTTGTGACGCAGGACGCCATCACGGGCGATGTGCTGATGGTGGCATTCGCCGATCGCGAAGCGCTGCAAGCGACCATGCGCACGGGCGAGATGCACTACCACTCGCGCACACGGGGTCTGTGGCACAAGGGTGCGACGAGTGGCAGCACGCAGCGCGTGATCACCCTCACCGCCGATTGCGACAGTGATGCCATCCTTGCGCAGGTGGTGCCGGCGGGCCCCGCCTGTCACACGGGCGCGACGACCTGTTTCACGTCGCCAGGCGTGAAGCCGCCGCCACCGGATGCGTTCGCGGAGCTGGATGTCACGATCGCGGCACGTGCCGCAGAGCCGGCCGGTTCCGACACAATGAGCTACACGCGCACGCTGCTGGACGATCGCAACCTGCGCATGAAGAAGATCGGCGAGGAGGCCGCGGAGCTGGTGCTGGCCTGTGCAGACAGTGATCCGGTTCGTGCGACGAGTGAAGCGGCGGACCTGCTCTACCACACCATGGTCGCACTGCAGGCGCTCGGCATCCGGCTGAGCGATGTGCGCGAGGAGCTGTCGCGTCGCGCGGGGCGATGACCCGCGCGCGATCGACGACGCGCCGGACCTGAGGCGTTGCCGCATGACGTGATGGTCGGATTGCTCCTCTCGCGCAGCGCGGCCTGCATTTGACAGGCTCCCGGTGATTCAGCAGGTTCGCTGACATCTGCAGTCTGCGAAGCGACGCCGCGTGCGCCGCGCTCACCGCCCCGACATGACCATGCGCCACGTGATTCGCCCCATCCTCCGGCGTGCAATCACGCTGGCGGCTCGCTCGCTCCTGTGCGTGGCGGTGCCGATCGGCAGCACTGGTGCGCAGGCGGGACGTGCGCAGGCGGGTCGCGCGCCGGCACCCGACGTGGTGATCGTGCGCGCTGCGCGACTGATCGACGGTCGCGGTGGTGCGCCGCTCGAGCCGGCGATGGTGCGCATCGAGGGCGACCGAATCACGGCGGTCGGCCGCACGCTGCCCGTGGCCGCCAATGAGCGCGTGATCGACCTCGGCGCCGCAACGCTGCTCCCGGGCATGATCGACCTGCATACGCACCTCACCGGTCGTCGCAGCGTGCATTGGGAAGACGCGCTGGTGAAGACCACGCCGGCCTTCGATGCGCTCTGGGGCGCGGCCAACGCGCTGGTCACGCTCCAGGCGGGCTTCACCACCTGCCGTGACATGGGACCCACATGGCCCTATGTCGATGTCGAGCTGCGGAACGCGATCGACGCGGGTGCCGTGCCGGGTCCGCGGATGATGGTGGCGGGCAACTACGTCTCTTCAACCGGCGGGGCCGGTGATGCACGCCAGTTCTCGATCTATGTCGACGTGCCGCTGGTGCGGAACCTCGCCGACGGGCCGCAGGAGATCATGAAGGCCGTCCGTACGAACTTCAAGCACGGCTCCGACTTCATCAAGATCCTCGCCTCGGGCGCCGTGCTGTCGAAGGGCATCGAGCCCGGCGCACAGCAGTACTCCGACGAGGAGATCCAGTCGGCAGTGACCGAGGCCGCGCGATGGGGCCGGCAAGTCGCCTCGCACTCGCATGGCGCGTCGTCCATCATCGCGTCGATCAAGGGCGGCGTGCGCACGATTGATCATGGTTCGTACCTGAACGACGAAGCGGTCACGCTGCTCAAGGCCGGCAATCGCCGCACGTTCTACGTTCCAACGCTGTACACGTCGGTGTCGATCGAGGAGGATGGTGTCGCGATCAACATCCCGGCGAGCGAATTGGAACGGTCGCGCCGCATCACGCAGGTCCAGAACGCCGGCTTCCGCCGCGCACTCGCCGCCGGTCTGCCCATCGGCTTTGCGACCGACGCGGCGGTGATCAGGCACGGCGACAACGCGCGTGAGTTCGCGCTCCGCGTCTCACTCGGCGAGTCACCGATGCAGAGCATCGTGTCGGCCACGTCGCTCAACGCCGAAATCATGGGTTGGAGCGATCGGGTTGGAAGCGTGGAGGTAGGCAAGTTCGCCGACCTCGTCGCAGTCACGGGGAACCCGCTCGTCGACATCACTGAACTGCAGCGTGTGGGGTTCGTGATGAAGGGCGGTGTCGTCGTCGTCGATGCCATGCGGCGGCAATCGGCGCGCTGAGCAGATGCCCGTTGCACATGGAAAAATCAGGGCGGCAGCGTGTCCGGAAACGATGCCGAGTAGCTGATCTTCCATCCACCGGGCGTCTTCACGAAGACCCGTTCCGAGATACCGACCGATGGCTTGCCTGCATTGATCCCGCGGTAGCGGTACATGCCGTAGACCACGCCGGGTGCGAGTGGCGCGACGCGCATCTCCTGCACATCAGCGTGTCCGGCCACGATGGGTTGCTGTCGATGCGCGCCGGCCAGTTCATCCAGCCGCGCTGCATGCCGCGCAGTCCGCCTAACGTGAGCCCTGGCGACTGCAGGTAGGTGCGCAGGTAGCGTGGATGATCGCGCTTGTGAATCGCATCGAGGTTCTCGCGGAAAAGCGCGAATGCGGCCGCGGAGTCGCGTGCAGCGCCCGGGTGCGCAGCGCGCTGCGCTTGCGCCGGTGCGCAGACCAGCATGCCGGCGCATGCGGCGAACAGCGTGGCTGCCAGCTTAATCCGCATCAGAACGATACCAGGCGCGCCGCCGAGATACGGCGAGGGTCACCGATGTACGCCATGGTGATGCCTTGCAGGTACTGGCGTGAGACGCGCTGGATGTCTTCCGGCGTCACCTTGCGCAGCTCGTCCACGAACCCTGAGGCGAGGCGCCAGTCGCCACGGTAGAGCTCGGAACGCGCGAGGAAGGTGGCCTGATCCGAGTTCGTCTCGTTGTCCAGGAAGAATTCGGTGATGAACTGCTGCACCAGCAGGCGCAGTCCTTCCGGATCGATCAATCCGCGCTTCATGGACTCAAGTTCTCGCCGCATGATGCCGAGCACTGAATCGGGAGTGGTGGTCGTGACATAAAGTCCGGGTGCCGTGATGAAGCGATCCACGAATGGCGCGTTCACCGCGTAGGTCAGGTTTCGCTTCACGCGAACCTCCGTGAACAGCCGCCCCCCAAGCGCTGCCATCGCGAGGCGCATGGGCTGGTAGTCGCGGCTGTCGGCACGCGGCCCAACCCAGTAGCCCTGCAGGTAATTCGTGGGCAGGGTGCGCGTGATCGTGTGCAGCGAGCTCAACCGTGCAGCTGGCGTGATCGGCGGCGCCCAGCGGTATTCGCCGCGCGGCAGCGTGCCCAGCGTAGCCCGCACCATCGCCTCGAGGCGCGCGCGCGGAATGTCGCCCACGACCACCAGCAGCATCCGCGACGTCACCATCTGCGTCTTCTGCCAGGTGCGAAGGTCCGCCAGCGTCAGCGCCTTCAGTGTGGCCTCGGAGCCCACCGGCGACGTGCCGTACGGATGTCCCGCGAACGCCACGCTGTCACTGTATGAATTGAGCAGCGCCTCCGGATCATCGCCCCGTTGGCGCACGCCGCTCAGGATCGTGCTGCGCACCGTCTCGACCTCACCGGAATCGAGTCGCGGCTGCATGATGCGGTCGGCAAAGATCGCGAACGTCGAGTCGAACGCCGTCACGGTGCTGCGCACGCCGATCATCGTCCAGTCGATCGACGGCGACGCGACGATTGCGCTGCCCAGTCGCGCCATCTTCCGCTCCAGCAGTTCGCGCGGGTATTTCCGCGTGCCGCGCTCCGACGCCTCGAGCAGCAGCAGTTCAAGGCCAGCCTTTGCCGCCGGCACCTGTGACACGCCGCCCAGCAGATAGAGGTTCGCCGCCACGACTTCGTTCGCGGTCACGCGGCGATGGATCACGCGCAACCCGTTCACCTCGAACGATGTCGTCGCCGAATCCGACGTGCGCTGCGCCGCCATGCTCACCGGCATCGCCACGAACGCCGCCGCCAACGCCAGCATGAACCCGCCCACGCGGCGGCTCACGGCGTCACCCGGACACCCTTCACCGGTCCGGTCACATCCGCGTCGGTCAGCTTGAGCTTCGCACGATCCGAGGGACTGATCAGCACCCCGGTCACGCTCGGCTTGCCGACGATGAATTTCGCAGCGTAACGCTGCAGGTCCGCCGGCGTCTGTCGTGCCATGTTGTCCACGTAGCCCAGGAAGTAGTCGAGGTCTGCAACGGCCCACCAGAACCCGATCGTGTGTGTCAGCTCCGACGTCTTCTCGATGCCGAACTGGTTGTCAGTGCCGCGCAGCGCTTTCACCGACTCCAGCTCAATGGCGGTGAAGTAGCCCGGATCATCCAATCGCGCGATCTCGGCCCAGAGTGCGGTCAGCGCGGGCTTGAGTCGCTCGGGCGTGGTCTGGCCGCTGATCGTGATCGGTCCGACCTGATCCAATGTGTAGTAATTCACGCCGACGGCTGTCCACAATCCGCTGTCCGTGAGCAAGCGCTGGAAGCGCGACCCCTTCGTGTTCAAGGCATCCGAGAACACATCGGCCGCGTACGTGCTCGCGCGATCACGACGCACGCTCGGTCCCTGCCACTGAATCAGTACCGTCACCGCGCCGACTTCCGCCTCGGCGATCACCGCCGTGGCACCGCGCAGTGGCGGAATGAGCGGAACAGGGTCCAGCACGAACGGATCCGGCCCACGATCCCATCCGCCGAGCAGTGAATCGGCGTAAGCGAAGATCGCGGCCGGATTGATGTCGCCCGTCACGATCAGCGCCATGTTGTTCGGCACGTAATACCGCGACTGGATGAACCGCATCTTCTCCGGCGTGACGGTGCGGAGGATGTCACGGTTGCCGATCGTATTCTTCCGGCTCGTGCTGTTCGGGTAGAGCGCCGCGTTCATCTGCTGCGTGATCTCGAAACCAGGCGATGCCTCGTTGCGATCGTACTCGCCGAGCACCACCTCCTTTTCCTGCGCCAACTCGTTCGGCAGGAACAGCGGGCCCCACGCCGCCTCCGCAATCAAGCGCATGCCTCCTCGCACGCTGTCGGACGGAAGGCTCAGGTAGTAGTTGACGCGTTCTTCCTGCGTCGTGCCGTTGTACCGCGCACCAAGTTCCGCCGCACGCTGCCCGAACGCCTCGGCATTCGGATATGCCTTGCTCGCCTTGAAGAACATGTGCTCGTACATGTGCGCCAGCCCTTCAAACTCCGGCCGCTGGGTGAACGCGCCGTTCTTCACGTTCAGCTCGACCGTCGCGATGGGGATGCCGTGGTTCTCGACGGCGATCACTTCCAGGCCGTTGCGCAGCACCGTGCGCTTGATCACGCGCTCCAGCTCCGCGCGCTGCGCCGTGAGCGCTGGCGCGAGCGTGAGCATCGCGACGCAGACTGACGCGAGAATTGCGGGACGACGTGTGCAGGTTCGGATCACTGAGGGTCGTGTGAGGGCGAAGATCGTACGCGCATGCCGCGGCTCTGGCACCCGGCGCCTGGGATGAGTTGTTTAAAGCGATATGACGACTGCAACCAATCGCGGCACAACGATCGTGCCGGAGCCTGTGCTGAATGCGGTGGCCTCGCGCCTTGATCCGTCACGCCTGCACCGCGCCACCCGGATCGCGCCATACACCGCCTTTCGAATCGGAGGTCCAGCCGATCTGCTGTACGATGCAGCGACGGGCGACGATCTGGCAGATGCGATCGACAGCGCGGAGACGGAGGGCGTCGACTGGTTTGTACTCGGCCTGGGTGCGAACGTGCTCGTTGGCGACGGCGGTTTCCGCGGTCTGGTGATCCGGAATCTTGCACGGCACGTGACCTGGCATGACGACGGTCGCTGCGTGGCCGAGAGCGGAACGGTCATGGGGGACCTCATCCGCGATGCCGTCGCGCGCGGCTGGTCCGGGCTGGAGCATTACGTCGGCATTCCGAGTACCGTCGGTGGCGCCATCTGGCAGAACCTGCACTTCCTGTCCCCGGCGCCGGAGCGCGAGCGCACCATGTTCATCGCCGAGGTGTTCGAGGCGTGCCGCGTTCGCCACGAGCGTGGTGAGCGCGCGACCGTCGATGCGGGCTACGTGGGCTTCGGCTACGACGATACCGTGTTCCATCACACCCGCGACATCGTCCTTGACGTCACGTTCCGGCTCGCCGCCGGGGACCGTGGTGCCATGCATCGCATCCTGCAGGAAAACCTCAGCTGGCGCGGTGCGCGGCATCCGTGGTTGGAGCATCATCCCAGCGCCGGCTCGATTTTCAGAAAGATCGAGGGGGTCGGCGCCGGGCGACTCGTCGACCAGTGCGGCCTCAAGGGCCACCGTATCGGGGACGCACAGATCTCGCACATCCACGCGAACATCATGGTGAATCTTGGCCAAGCGACCGCGGTTGACGTCCGTGCGCTCATCGCGCATGCGCAGGATGCAGTGTTCGAAAAATTCGGGCATCGGCTGCAGCCGGAGATCGGGTTCATCGGCTCATTCGAACCAGGCTGATCCGCGCCCACCGCAGGTCAGAAGCCTGTGTCGGCGCCGATCAGCAGGCTGCCTTTCCCGTTGATCGCGCGCCGGGGCTGCGTAAGTCACTGACGCTCGCATGCGCCACCGACAGCCGAAGCCTGTTGCCGGAAGTCAGGCGGTTTGTCAGCGGGCTGTTCGACGACGCGAGATAGTGCGCACGATTGCGGAGTTCGAGGCGAAATTGGCTCACATGGTCAAATCCAACCCGATTCGTCAGGCCGCGGAGGTACCGCGACCATCCCGACAGCAGTGCATCGGATCAGCGCCCGCGCGCCCCATTTCACTTGATTCCTTCCGCCACCCACGACTTCCACTCCGTCTCGCAGGCGCCGCCAATCGTCAGCTTCTGCTGGTTGCGGACCAGCGGCTGCATCAGGATCAGCGGTTCATCCATCAGGATCTCGAACCAGCGATCCGGTCCATACCGCGACGGACCCAGTCCCATTTCGACAAAACGTTTGCTGCTGCGATCGATCAGCGCGTCGATTCCGAATTTCTGCAAGAAACGCTGCAGCTCGCCTTTCGACGCGCCGCGTTCATTCAGGTCGACGAAATGCACCGGCACCCGTCGCTCGGCAAAAAAGCGCTCCGCCTTCCGGGTGGCGGCGTTCTTCCGAGTGCCGAAAATCTGGACAGGCATCTGCATACCACCCGGTACACGAGCCGCGCGAACCATCGTGCGCAAGCCAGGTAAGTTGCATGTGGCAACGCGAGAATTTCTCGCACGACAGCGTGCGCGGCTGGAGCAGGTCGCGCACGAATCAATGTAGGACGTCCGGGCCAGCATGACAGGCACCTCGAACTTTCGCGCTCCGTGGTTCGCACGGAATCGGCATGTCCAGACTCTCTGGGGCAAGTTCATCAGCCCCGAAGCGCCTGTCGTGGCCACACGTGAAACGTGGCAGACGCCAGACGGTGACGACGTGGTGGTGCTCCGCGCGAACGCGCACGCACCCGACGCGCCCCGTTTCGTGCTCTTTCACGGTCTCGAAGGCACCGAGCGATCACACTACGTCCCGTCACTCTTCCGCGCGGCGGCGGCACTGGGTTGGGGAGCCGACATGCTGCTTTGGCGCTCGTGCGGCGGCATGAACAATCGTGCGGCCCGCTTCTATCACTCTGGCGAGACGGAAGATGCCGTCTGGTTCCTGCGGAAGCTGGCGACGCTTCATCCGCATGCGGCGCTGGTGGCATGCGGTATCTCGCTGGGCGGCAATGTGCTCACGAAGCTCGTCGGGGATGCCTCGCTGGAGTTGCCCGCCAACCTGCGCGCTGCGGCCGCGGTCTCGACTCCATTCGACCTTGAACGCGGCGCGAGATTCATCAGCAGCGGCATGTCGAGCATGTACGAAAGGTGGTTTCTTCGCTCATTGCGGGTGAAGGCGCTGGAGAAGGCTGCACGGTATCCCGACCTGTTTCCGCATCCCGACGTGATCGCGCGCATCCGCACCCTGTGGGAGTTCGACGACCTGATCACCGGTCCGCTCCACGGTTTTGCTGGTGCGAGCGATTACTACACGCGCAGCAGCGGCATCCATTACGTGCAAAGCGCGCGTATCCCGCTGCTGCTTCTCAGCGCCGCCGACGATCCGTTTCTTCCAGCCGACGTCCTCGACGAGGTGCGTCGCCGAGCCAGCACCAATCCGCTGGTGCACACCGAGTTCGTGACGCATGGTGGGCACGTCGGTTTCGTGACTGGCACCTCGCCGCGGCGCTCGCGTTCATATCTTGCTGATCGAGTGCCGACGTTCCTCGCGCAGTTCGTACAGGGGTAGCGCGGGGAACGCCATGCAGTCCTGCTCCACGCCTGCGCGCACCATGACGGCAGGGTCTTTGTCTGCGTTGCAGGACGTTCTGTCTTTTCACCGACCACTCGCTCAGGCCGCCGCTATGCCCACTCGTCATGCTGTCGTTCGTTCTGCCGCGCTTGCATCCGTCATGATGCTGGGCGCCTGTTCCTCGTCTGCCGCGAAGCAGGGTCGTGCCGCCGACGACCACCTGGCGCATGCCGCGGAACCGGCGTCGGCCGCCTTACGCACCGATCAGCCGGACAATGCAACGCTGCCGGCCGGCGCGACCACTGTCGCCGCGCGACTGGCCGCGTCACCGCGGCATGGTGAGTACGTGATGATTGCGCGCACCCCGGGCGGCGTTGATTCCATCCGCGCCTGGATCGTCTATCCCGAACGCCGCGACAAAGCACCAGTGGTGGTGGTGCTGCACGAAATCTTCGGAGTCAGCACCTGGATCCGTGGCGTGACGGATCAGCTGGCAGCCGACGGTTACATCGCAATTGCACCCGACCTTCTTTCGGGCACGTACACGCTTGCACCGGGCGACACGATCCTGCAGGCACAGGCGACGGCGCTGATACGCACGGTGAAGCCCGTGGATGTGCAACGCGACATCGCGCGGACGGCGGCGTATGCGATGGCGCTGCCCGCCGCACAGCAGAAATTCGGCGTGGTCGGATTCTGCTGGGGTGGTTCCACGTCCTTCGCGACGGCAGTGAGCGCCAATCCAAAGCTCCGCGGCGCGGTGGTGTACTACGGTTCGTCGCCCGCGCTCACGGAACTGGCCAGCATCAAGGCGCCAGTACTCGGACTCTACGGCGGCAACGATGCGCGCGTGAACGCAACCATTTCCGCGGCCGATTCCACGATGAAGGCGCTGAAGAAGTCGTACGTACCGGTCATTCTCGCCGGTGCAGGGCATGGATTCCTGCGGCAGCAGGATGGTCAAGCCGGCGCCAACATGTCGGCAACACAGTCGGCGTGGCCCCAGACGCTGGCGTTCTTCCAGAAAACGCTGGGTCGCTGATCAGGCAAGCCGGCGATGCATCGAGCGCAGCGCTCCTTCGCCTGGGCGATAATGATGTGACGGCAACGAATCGTGAGCGGGGGAAAGGGTCGTGAATGGCTACAGCCTGTACAATTTTGTTTTCCTCGCCGGTTTGCTGATCAGCGTTCGGGTGATGGTGCGTGGTGTCGAGCGTCGGGTTTCGGTCGGCGACGCGATCGTGCGGACTCGCTGGGCGACGCTCGCCGGTGCCTTGACGATGGCCGGATTCCTGGGTTCCGTTCTCGCGCGCCTCCACATGGCTTCGGATGTCACGGCAGCCGCGGCTCTCGCGGGTGCCATATTCGGCGCGACGAGCGCCGGGATTCTCGTGCGTCGCGCCGTCGCAATGCCCGTGAGTGATCACGAGTTCGATCCGCGCTTCGAGCTGCAGGGAGTGCCCGCAATGGTCATTCAGACCATTCCCGCCAACGGCGACGGACTCGTCCGGCTTGCTGCTGGTGCCGGCGCTGTGCACGAGTCGCTGCTTCCCGCCCGCAGCATTGACGGTACATCGATCGGTGTCGGTGTGGAAGTCGGTGTGGAACGTGTGGATGATGGTGTTGCCTTTGTCGAAGCGTGGTCCGCAATCGAGGCTCGGCTCTGAACCTTGCGGTATGGTGTGACACGTTCGCTGCTGGATGCCGTGCATCGCGGCGATCACTGATACTCTGCCGGGAGGAGCGAAGACGATGTCTGACGCTGCGTTGTTTGTCTTCGTGTTCGGCGGACTGTTTGTGCTCCGCGGTATCGCCGCGACCGTCGTCTTTCTCTGGATTCTTCCAGACGGTATCCGGTGTCCGCAGTGCGACGCTGAGACGGCAGCCATGCAACCCAGCCTGGCACTCAGGTATCTGCGGAGTTTTCGCTCGAGCTGGTGCATGATCTGCGGGTGGCATGGTGTGCATCGCGTGACGAAACCAACCCCGATACGTCGACGCTCGAATGCAACACGCGGCGCCAATGCATCGTCCGCCCCCACACCTCCACCCGCATCGCCACCCGCTGAACGACGCTGACGGTCAGTACGTGAGCATCACTCGCCACAGCACACCGAACAGATAGTCGCCGCCGCCGTCGACCACGCCAATGCAATGGCTCTGACAGAGAATTGCCGGACGCGTAACGGCAGACCGCGGTACGGCGGTTCAATCGGCAGCGGACGGTTGTCATACCCAGTCCCCCACGCTGATTCAGCAGACGGTTCGTCGCGAGCTACAACCGCGAATCGCTGTTCCCACGACGGCAGACGATGCCCCACGCCACGGCTGGGATCCGGACGGATTGCACCTTTCGGAACTACATCTCTCCGCGGCCATTGCCGTTCCGCGTCGTACAGTTCTGCGTCAAAGCCGCGGCAGTACAACCGTTGCAATTTCAACCCACGCAAACTCTCCACCCTCCTGACGCCTGCGGACGCAAACCGACCGCCAAGGGTCACACTGCCGTTTTTCGCAGCCGGGTAGTTCTGCATCGGGCAGTGCTGCGTCGAGCAGTGCTGCGTCGAGCAGTGCTGCGTCGAGCAGTGCTGCGTCG
>JACMPK010000169.1 GCA_014377535.1 Gemmatimonadaceae bacterium | reverse complement strand
AGCACCCTGAAGGGCCGGAGGAGACGACTCCGTCGATAGGCCGCCCGTGGACGTGGAGCAATCCATTCCGAGCGCAGCGGTCCTAATCGCCCGTGCGGCTTGACTCCCAATACTGTGACCGGCACGCAAAAGCCCGGTCACCGACATACGCCGTGCATGCAGTGCACTCCGCGTCGTCAGCTACGGCTGATACCACTCCTACGATCTCCATACTCTCTTCCATTGTCGTCTTCGCGACTGCGCGTCCTTGCGCAGCCGCATGCCATTCCCGATCTGAGCCGCAGGCTCGCACCGGTGGGCAGATACAATGTCTGTTGCTGGATAGTTCTTGAAAATTCGCTGGCGACTAGAGCGTCGGGGCCACACTCGTTCCCATTCCGAACACGATCGTTAAGCCCGACAGCGCCGATGGTACTCCGGCCGCGAGGTCGCGGGAGAGTAGGCCGTCGCCGGCACCCTTTGACGAAGTCCCCGATCACGGTTTGTGGTCGGGGATTTTGTTGTTGTCGCAAGTACAGTAGTAAGCGTCTGACTGTACGACGGCCGCCTCCAGTGCTGCACTCGTCTATTCAGATTCATGTCGTCGGCGCAATGGCACACCGCCCCACGCCAACACACTCTGGTACCCGCATGAAGCGGACACTCGGCCACCAGAGCGTGGCCCGCTTCCACCAAGGTCCGGGCGTCAGCATGTTGTACCTGCAACAGCGAGAGTGTCACGCTGCTCCGCTGGATGGCCTACATCCTGTCTACCAGGCCTACGCTGACATCGCCAGGATTGACCGTCAGTCAGCGGGGACGGAGATGTGAATCATCCGATCGAACATCACGGGGACGCACATGGATGACATTGAACCGCTGATGCTGTCGACATTGATGTCTGGCGATCAGGCAGCACCGTCAGGCAATTCGGTCGCTGTCGCAGTCCGGCTCGCGACAACCTGCCGAGAAGATTCCGCCAAGGCGATTGCCGACGCGGTCACGGAACTGGTGCGCACCCTCCACGCACGGAACGACATCGGACCATCGGCCGTGCGGATCGCCGTCTTCACTGCCACGCACGACCTTCGTACGGCCAAGCCCGCCGGTGCAGCGCGGGAAGCGGGGTGGACGAGTGCGCAGTTTCTCTGCCTCGCTGAGATGCCGACCGATAGCGACCTGCCACGGTGTCTCCGAGCCCTCCTGATCGTTGATAGAGCACGCGGCGCCGACACATTGCGTTCCGTTTATCTGAACGGCACACAGTCGCTGCGGCCTGATCTGAATTTCGACTGATTGCGGCGATCCCTCCCGGCGTTCGCCTTGAGACGCGGAACATCGCTCCGCACCGTCGCGCGCGCACGGCTACAGGCTTGGCTTTGTCTCCTAAGCGCTCGTCAAAGGTCGACGGCTGATCTGCGGCCTCACAGAGCACTAGGTCATCAATGAGCGACGCACTTGAAATGATCAGGTACTCACCCATCGAATTGCCAATTCGCGAGCAAAAGGCGTGAAGCACACAACGTGGCAAGCTCAACAATAAATGTATTTGACGTCGATACATTTCCAGTCCGTTATTACTTGATTGATCCAGCCTCGTGTGCTTGACACCATTCATGACGAAGGATACGCTGGCTCAACATGCTCGCCTGGAGTTGCTCCACGACGAGTCGAATAAACGGCCACTGACTGCGGATTGCGCCTGTCAGCTGCAGTCGGCGACGCTGACGGTGACGAGGGCTCGCGACGCTGATGTGCGATGATGCACTCGGTATCGTTTCGTTTGTCGATCGCTTCAACGATCGATTCACATCAAGTACGCTGGAGACCAACGGAATGACATCACGAACGCTGGTGTGCATGCTCTCGATCCTGTGCGCCAGTGGAGGAGTCATTCTCTCCCCCGCGCCCGCCGCGGCGCAGTCTGCAGCACGCATCATCACCGGCAAGGTGACTGCCTCCGATGGCGGTCGAGCACTTCAAGGCGTGACGGTCCTGCTGCGTGGCACGAGGTACGGCACGCTCACGTCTGCCGAGGGGACCTATCGTCTTCAGTTTCCTGCATCAGCCACGGAAGGTGTGCTCACGTTCAGGTTGATCGGGTTCAAGCCGACTGATGCCGCCATCGCCGGGCGCGCCGTCGTGAACCTGGTGATGGAGCAGAGCCCGACGGCTCTCTCTGACGTGGTGGTCACCGCCAACGCGATCGTGCGCGACACGCGCGAGCTGGGTTATTCGACAGCGACGGTACAGACCGAGCAGCTTGCCGTCGCACGCGGCTCAAATGTGTTGAACGCGCTTGCCGGCAAGGTGTCCGGTGTGCGTGTCACACAGCAGTCCGGGACTATTGGCGGGTCGAGCAAGGTCGTCATTCGTGGAGTAAATTCCATTGCCAGCGCGAGCGAACCGCTCTTCGTCGTCGATGGCGTTCCAATTTCCAATTCGTCGTTTGCCGGTACCGAAACAGAAATCGTGACCGGTGGCGTGGATGTCGGTAACCGGGCGCAGGACCTGAATCCGGACGACATCGAGAGCATGAGCATCCTGAAGGGTGCCGCCGCATCTGCGCTCTACGGTTCTCGTGCGCGCAACGGTGTGATCGTGGTGACCACCAAGCGAGGACGTGCCGGGCGCAAGCCGACGATCACGTACAACTCATCGATACGGACCGACCAGGTTTTTCGGCTCTTCGATCTCCAGAACGAGTATGCGCAGGGCAACCTTGGTGTCTACAACAAGGATCTCGCGAACGGTTGGGGACCGCGCATCACTGGTCAGGAAGTGCCGAACCTGCTGAATCAGACGGTGGCGTTGCAGGCCAATCCGAGTAATGTGGCCGACTTCTTCCGAACCGGCGCCACCAACGTGCAGTCGCTGGCCGTTGCCGGCGGTACCGAGCAGAGTGATTACCGTCTGAGCGGCACGTGGCTCGGCCAGTCAGGCATCGTGCCGAACTCGGAGCTGTCACGGTATACGATTGCATTGAATGCCGGACAGCGCTTCACGCCGAAGTTCAGCGCTCGCGTTGCGGCCAACTATGTGCGCACGACCTCCGCGGGTCGGCCCAGCCAGGGGCAGAACACGGCGAGTATTCCCATGCAGCTGCTGTCCAGCCTCCCGCGAACACTGTCCAGCGGATTCCTGCGCGACAACCGGGTCACGTCGACAGGAATCGCAGGCTCCATTGACGGAACGGGCACATCGAACAACCCCTACTGGGTCACGGACAACAATGGCCTCAACAATGCCATCGATCGTATCTTCGGCAACGTGAACCTGTCGTACGACGCATTGAATTGGCTGAACGTGACCTTCCGCGCCGGCACCGACCTCGCCGGTGAGAACCGCCGGTTCATCACGCGCAAGGGAACACGCGGCCGGCTGGACGGCGAGTTCGACACGCAGGACCTGTCCGAGCGCGAAGTGAACACCGACCTGATCGGAACCGTGCAGCGGCAGCTCACCGGCAGTCTTGCCATGAAGACGATCGTCGGGCACAACTTCAACAAGCGGACGTTCAGGCGGCAGCGAGTCTTCAGTCAGGGGCTGAACATCGACGGGCTGTACACGCAGGCAAATGCACTCGTCAACGCAGCCACGAATTTCCGCAGTGAGCGACAGCTGTTCGGCGTGTACAGCGATGTCGGCCTGGCCTGGCGCGAGTACCTGTTCGTCAACGTCACGGGGCGAAACGACTGGAGCTCGACGCTGCCGACGAACAACAATTCGTACTTCTACCCGTCAATATCGACCGGCTATGTCGTGTCCGATGCCTTCCGGGGCCTTGGCATCTTCGACAAGGGGAAGGTGAGCTTTCTGAAGCTCCGCGCGAACTGGGCGAATGTCGGCTCGGATGAGGATCCGTATCAACTGGCTTTCACGTATACGCCCCTCACGCAGCAGACCGATATCTACACATTCAACCAGCAGTTCCCGTTCAACGGTGCATCGGCCTTTGCGGCAACGAATGTGATCCCGCCGGCGAATCTCCGTCCGCAGCGCCAGAACTCCATCGAGTTCGGGACGGAGACCCGGTTCTTCCGCGACCGGCTCGGAATCGATGCGACGTATTACGAATCGCGAAACTACGACCAGATCGTCTCGATCGCCGTGCCGCAGACCACCGGTTTCGCCGCGCGTCGGCTGAACGTCGGTCAGCTCTCGAACAAGGGGCTCGAGTTGCAGATCACCGGTGTCCCGATCGCTTCGTCGGATCCGCGCGGCTTGCGGTGGGATGTCGGCATGAACTTCAACCGCAACCGCAACATCGTCGATCGACTCGCGCCAGGCCTCAGCGAATTCATCGTGACCTCAGGTGATGGATTCGGTATCTTCGTCGCGGCCAGGCCGGGTACGACGTTCAACATCCAAGGCGTCGGATTCGCGCGTGATTCGGCGACGGGCAAGTACTTGATCAATCCTGCCAACGGCCTGCGCATCCAGGGACAGCGCAAGCTGTTCGGCAACATCTTTCCTGACTGGACCGGCGGCGTGACGAACACCGTCAGCTGGAAGAATGTCGCGCTGTCGTTCCTCGTCGATGTCCGCCGCGGTGGTGTGTTCCTCTCGCAGACGACCTCGCAGCTTCGCTCCAGCGGCCTCGCGGCGGAAACAGCGAATCGCACCCCGTTCGTTCAGGATGGCGTGATCCGGAGTGCCAACGGCACGACACGTCCGAACGACGTGCAGGTGGCGTCCGTGCAGCAGTACTGGGGCAACCTGGATAACTCCATCAGCCCCGAGAACAACATCTTCGACGCGTCATTCTCCAAGTTGCGCGAGGCGGCACTCACGTTCCAGCTGCCGTCGCGCTGGACCTCGGTGCTCGGCGCCGCGTCGGGAAGTCTCGCGGTCGAGGGGCGCAACCTCTGGCTTATTTCCAGCAAGGTTCCGCATGTGGACCCGGAGGCCAATGTGCTGGGGACCAGTCTGATCGGCGAAGGTATCGAACGCAATGTGCTGCCGTCCACCCGGACGTTCGGCATGAACATCCGGCTCGTCTTCTGAGGCATCGATCCATGCGATTCATCAATTACGCCGCCGCGCGGTGCGCCGCGGCCGGTGCTCTCTTCCTGGCACTCCCGGGCTGCTTCCAGGACGGCGGCCTCAATGTCGATCCCAACCGCTCCACATCAGCCGATGCCGCACAGCTCTTTTCGGGTGCAGCGCTGAAGTTTTCACTGCTGCGGGTCGGCGAGCTGACCTGGCCGGTGGCCCTGTCGACCCAGCAGTGGGCATCTGGCGCGCGGTGGGGCCTCGCGCAAGCGCAGTACGATCAGACGCGCGTGCGCAGCGCGTGGGGCTCGATCTACACCGATGTGCTCAAGAACCTCGTGATCGCCACGCGTGAAGCCGAGGCGCTCACGCCGAAGCCGAACAACTCCATCGCGCAGCTGAAAATCTACAGCGCCTTCGTGTATTCGCAGACGACGTACCTGTGGGGCGACATCCCGTTTTCCGAAGCAGCCACCGGGCTCGTGGACAAGCCGAAGTTCGACTCGCAGCAGGACGTTTTGAACGGGACGCTGAAGCTGATCGATGAAGCGCTGGCCGTCATCGATGGCACCTCGCGGGCGATCGGCGCACCGAATGACCTGTACTACGGCGGTGACATGGCGAAGTGGCGACGCTTTGCCAATTCGCTGAAGTTTCGGATCCTGATGACAATGGTTGATGCTGATCCGACCAAGGCCGCTGCGATCACCGCGCTGCAGGGTCAGCCGGTGATTGGCGCGCGTGCCGATGAACTCAAGGTGATATACACCAATCAGGCAGGGCGACAGAATCCGCGGTTCTCGTTCACGCAGATCTTCCGTGGCGGTGTGCAACAGGATTGGTATGCGTCGAACGTCATGTTCGGCGAGTTGCTCCCGACCAACGATCCGCGCCTGGCCATCTTCTATCAGCCGGGACCGTCGGCAACGTCGGGACAGTACGTGGCGCTGAACAGCGTCGAGCCGTTCACGCCGACTTCGTCGCTCGTGAATCTGAATCTGCTCAAGGCCGACCTGCCCGAGATGTCGTTCTCGCTTTCGGAGCAGTATCTGCTCGAGGCCGAGGCGTTCGCGCGTGGATTCTGGACGGGTGGATTATCTGCGGCGGATGCTCGGTATCGTGCCGGGGTTCGGGAAGGCATGACCGTGCTTGGTGTCACAGCGGGACAGACCGACGTCTTCCTCGCCGGGCTTCCGACTTTGACTCCGACCAACTTCCGGCGTGAGCTGAACCGGCAGCAGTACCTCGACCTGTTCATGCGGCCGCTCGAGGCGTGGGTGCAATGGCGGCGCAGTGGAGATCGAGGCAGCGAGTATCCGACGCTTCAGGTGCCGCAGGGCGCGCTGGTCGGTGGTCTCGTCCGTCGCCTGCTCTATCGCAGCGAGGAGATCACGGCTAATCCGAAGACGCCGAGTCCTGTGCCGCAGCAGGATGTGCCGATGTGGTTCGACAAGTGAAGGGCCGCAGCCGTCTGTCGTTCGTCGCTGCCGCAGCCCTGCTCCTGTCGGCGGCACAGGTCAGTGCGCAGGCCGGTCCACGAGTGCGGATCATCACGGACGCCGGTACGATCGTGGTGGTGCTGGAGCCGGCGAAGGCACCGATCACCGTTGCAAACTTTCTGCGGTACGTCGACGAGCATCGATACGATGGTGGTGCGTTCTATCGCGCGGTGACGCTGCGAAACCAGCTCCCGTCAGCGCAGCAGCCGCAGATCGAGGTCATTCAGGGCGGAATCGATGCCGACACGCTGAAACGCCTGCAATCGATCCCGCACGAGACGAACGACAGGTCCGGCATTCGACACACCGACGGTGTGATCAGCATGGCACGTGGCGCACCAGGATCGGCATCGAGTGAGTTCTTCATCGTCATCGGCGAGCAGCCAGCACTGGATTTCGGTGGCAAGCGCAACCCGGACGGGCAGGGATTCGCCGCCTTCGGCCGCGTGATCAAGGGCATGAATGTCGTCCGACGCATTCAGCAGATGCCGAGTGCGTCGCAGCCTCCACAGCGGATGACAAATCCCGTCCGGATCCGGAAGGTGGTGCGGGCGCCGTAGTCGTGCAAAATGCACCGCGAACGTCGGCGCGATGATGCCGATGTCCGCGTGTGCGCGCAGGGTGCGCCCGACCGCAGCAATCGCGCATGGCGACACGTCGTTTCACCATGCGCTGGCGTGTGTGCCGTCAGGCCGTTCCGTTACCTGACGCTGACCGCCGCCGTACCACGCGTCGGGGCGGAGTCGCGCGCCTGTCGTGCCGCTTTCACCGCGGCCGCATGTTCTCGAAAGGTCCGGCTGAACTGCGAGTGTCCATCCGGAAATGCGACGAAGAACATCGCATTGCCGGTGGCGGGCGCCAGCGCGGCTCGCAGACTTTCGGTTCCCGGCGATGCGATGGGCCCGGGGGGCAGTCCTGCCACGCGATAGGTGTTGTATGGCGACGTGACCTTCAGGTCGGCATACATGACGCGTTTGGCCACGAGGCCCATGGCGTACAGCACCGTCGGATCGGCCTGCAGCCGCATACCGGCGCGAAGGCGGTTCAGGTACACCGACGCGATCGACGCGCGGTCGCTGCTCCGCCCCGCCTCTTTCTCCACGATCGAGGCGAGCGTCACGACCTCGTGCCGTGTGCGGCCCTGCTGCTGCATCGTCGTGTCCCACGCGCTCTTCCAGCGACGCTCGAATGTGAGGAGCATCGTGTCGACCACGCCGGCTGCCGTGACCGCGTCGGTGAATTCGTAGGTTGCGGGGAACAGGTAACCTTCGACATCCGCAGCCGGCGTCTGCATCCGGATTCTACGCGCTGCATCGCGCGTGGCGGCGATCAGGGTATCAGCAGGGATTGCGAGCGAGTCCTGCACCAGTCGCGCGATCTGCCTGATGCCCCAGCCCTCGGGCACCGTGAGCCGCCGCACGCGCCCCGTGCCGGAACGCAGCTGCTCGAGGAGCGCGCTGGTCGAACGTCCGCGCGTGACGATGTAGCGCCCTGGCGTGATCTGCACCGAGCCGGTTCCCGGCATGGCCGCCGTCAACCTGAAGACGAGCGCCGATCTGATCACGCCCGCGCTGGCCAGGCTGTCCGCGGCCTGCGCGAGGTTGCTGCCGGGCGCGATACTGACGCGTACGGATGCGCCGCGTGACGACACGCGCGTGTTCAGCAGAACGGTCGCGATGGCGGCGCAGGCAATGAGCAGCAGCACGCCGACGAGGGTCTGCACCCCGGTCGGCCGCGGCACATGGCCGGCCTTCACGTGACCGTCAGTCTGCATCCCCGACCGTGCTCGCCGGCATGACGGCGCCACCGTTCAGCACGGCCTGCAACAGCATCGCGGCGGTCATGGCATCGATGTCATGACGATGGTCGCCGACCTTGCCGCCCGCTTCATGCAGCGCACGATGCGCGCGGGCGGTGGAGTACCGCTCGTCCACGAACGAGACGCCGCGACCACTCCGCTCGGTGATCGCCGCGGCCACGGCGCGCACCTCGGTGCAGCGCGCCGTTTCGTTGCCGTCGCCATCCAGCGGGAGGCCCATGATCACCGCATCCACATCGCCGATTTCGTCCATGCGCCGCAGTAGCTCCGCCACCGGCGGGCGCTTGCCGGCACGACGCACGATCACGCCCGCCGGCGACGCCAGCATGCGCAACTCATCGCTGGCCGCGACACCGATGCGACGGTCGCCCCAGTCGATCGCAAGCAGGCGACCCATCGTCAGCGCGCCATGTCGTCGAAGAACTCGCGGTTCGACGCGGTGCGCTTCAAGCGCTGGATCAGGAAGGCCATCGCGTCCTCACGCTCCATGTCGCCCAGGAAGCTGCGCAGCAGCATGATGCGATTCTGCTCGGTCTGGTCCAGCAGCATCTCGTCGCGACGCGTGCCCGACTTGCCGATGTCGATGGCCGGGAAGACGCGGCTGGCGGCAATGCCGCGATCGAGCACGATCCCCATGTTGCCGGTGCCCTTGAACTCTTCAAAGATCACTTCATCCATGCGTGAACCGGTGTGGATCAACGCCGTGGCAATGATCGTGAGCGATCCGCCGCCAGCAATGCGCCGTGCCGATCCGAAGAACTTCTTCGGCTTCTGCAGTGCACGCGCGTCGACACCGCCACTCATGATGCGGCCGTTGTTTGGCAGCACGTTGTTGTGCGCGCGACCGAACCGGGTGATGGAGTCGAGCAGCAGCACCACGTCCTTGCCCTGCTCCACGAGGCGCTTGGCGCGCTCGATGGCCAGGTCGCCCACATGCACATGGCGCGTCGGCGGTTCATCGAAAGTGGAACTGATCACCTGCGCGCCCGGTACGGTGGCGCGGAAGTCGGTGACCTCCTCCGGCCGCTCGTCGATCAGCAGCACGATGACCGCGATGTCCGGATAGTTGCGCCGAATGGAGGTCGCGATCTGGTGCAGCATGATCGTCTTGCCGGTGCGCGGCGGCGCGACGATCAAGCCGCGCTGCCCTTTGCCGATCGGCGACACGAGATCGACGACGCGCAGCGAGAGCGGGCAGTCGGGATACTCGAGTCGCAGCCGCTCGTCGGGATACTTGACCGGCAGTGCGTCGAACTCGGCCCGCACCGGACCAATCTCGGGGTCGTCGCCGTTGATCTGCTCCAGGCGCAGCAGCGCGAGAAACTTTTCCCATTGCCGCGGCGGCCGAATCGTGCCGCGCAACCAGTCGCCAGCTCGCAGATTGAAGCGGCGCACCTGGGCCAACGAGACATACACGTCGTCCGGACTCGGCGCAAAGTTCCAGTCCTGATAGCGGATGAAGCCATGGCCGCCCTTCTCGAGATCCAGCACCCCCTCGGCCACCAGCAGGTCGCGATTGCGCAGCATCGCAAGCTCGATGCGGTGAATCAGGTCGGGCACGCGCAGGCCAGGCTCGTTGGGAACGCCGAGCGCGTCGGCGCGGATCACAAGGTCACCAAAACGAAGCTTTTTGAGCTCCGTTGTTTCGATCGGCGTTCTGTGGGAGCGCGGCGCATCGATGGCGTCGCGGGTACCGGCATTCATGCGTGAGTCGACGCGGCCGGGGAAGAGAATCGGTGAATGCTCTTACTTCCTGTTCAGGACGAGCACATTCACGGGCGGAGGTAACGAATGCGCCTGACAGGAGTCGAACCTGCGCCCTTCGGCTTCGGAGGCCGACGCTCTATCCAGCTGAGCTACAGACGCGATGCCGATAGTTTGGCAGGAGTGGAAGCATAACCGTGCAGGCGAGCGTGCGGAACCTGACGGATCGATGTGGCGATCGATTGAGGGCCGCCGTGATGATCGGCGGCCTTGGGTGCGGCCTACCGCGCCGACAGGTTCGGCGGCGCGAAGTTGCCACATGCCACCACCTGGTTTGCATTCTGGCTCGACGCGAGGACCTCGACCACATAATCCCCGGAGGTCGGAAAGGCGCGATCGAATTCGGTGCTCGCGCGGGCGCGACCGTCGCCGCCGATGCGCAGTGCGTTGCTGCCTTCCGCACGGGCCAGCTCGGGCCCGCCTGACCTGCACTGTCCGGCGCGCAGGACCCACGGATGCTGTCCTCCGGACACCATGTTGCTCAGCTCGACGTCGACGCGAGTCCGGCGGCCGCCATCGACCGAAGTGATCCACGAACGTCCCTGTGCCTGGATGATGCCCTGCATGTCTGTCGGCGTGCTCAGCGTCGCGTTCCACCGTGATGCGACGACGTTGTCCGGCTCTGCTGAAATGGTCGCAACCGGTCGCCGCACGCAGGCGGGCAGGGTCAGCAGCGAGAGCAGGGCGAATTGCCCGATTCGTGTCTTCATGAGGCCTCCACAGCCGCAAACCATGACAACAAAAAAACGGTTCCTGACTCGTAGAGGAGTGGGGAACCGCCTTCGTCTCGCGAGCCACCGGCGGCCACACGACAAGGAGGAACGCGCGATCGCGCTCCATGCAGAGAAGCAGAGCTTACCGCAGCAGCGAGTGCGCGACAAGGGACGATGCACATCGTTGCACATGCGCTGCGACCGCCGTTGCAGATCCGTTCGCTACGGTCATCCTGTTATCCGTGCCGGCTGTCCGCCTCCATCAGGCACACGAAAGCGATCACGCCAGCACCAGCTGGTCGTTGCAGTTCATCACCGCAGATGCCGTCTCGGGACGACCACGCTCGCGACCACATTGCTGCACGATGCTGGCAACGTCCAGTACCGCTGTGATGTCGTGGCCTGTCACCACGAAGCCGCGAACCGGCGCCCCCCTGAGAGCCGATGGCACCGGTTTCATGGTGCCGCGGCGGATACCCTGCACGCCGCGCACACGGAACGCGATGGAGCTGTTCGGCCCCTCGCCATGTCGCACGAGCACATACGTTGCTCCGTCCGGCTCGACGGGACTGTCGAACAGCACCTCACCGAGATCGACCAGCGCGTGCGCGCCACCATCGAGGCGGTCGATCAACGTCGTGCCGCCAACGGCGACTGCCGATTCATCACGCTGTTCGATGTGCATGATCGTCTGTGATGGAACGCCAATGAGAGCGTCGTGTTCACCACGCCCGACCCGAAGCAGCAGGTAGTCCGCGATCGTGGTGACCTGGCAACTGATGCGCAACGAGCTGCCATGCCCCGGTTCCTGCAACACGTGCAGGACGAGGTCGCGAATCGGCCAATCCTGACTGTTCGCATTGAACGAAACCGTGCCATCCGCGTCGTCGCGCAGCTGGAGCGCAACCTGGTCACCTTCTTCGCTGAGGCTCCACGCCAGCGTGACGAAGGCGGGACGGCCCGCACTGATTCGCGCATCGGCCGACATCTGCAGTGAGGTTGCGCTCAACGCGGCCATCCATGTGCTCGCCGCACGCAGGAGCCCGATGGCGACGGCACTCGGCAACTGTGCGTCAGACTGTCGGCTCACATTCTCCAGCAGCACAAGCACGGGGGCATGGCCGAGTTCGCGCAGCAGCACGCCTTGCAGGGCATGACTGAAGTCCTCGGACGTGACCCGCAGCGCATCACCGACCGTCTGCATGACGGTGCCGATTGCTTCCGTCAGGTCGTGCTGTACCGGACCCGACTTGGAGGCGCGCGTGATCTTGTCCTGCGCCGCAAGCAGCGAGTCCACTGCTTCACGCCCGCCACGGCTTGCACGCGCCATCACGGAGAAAAGCCGGTCTGTCCGGCTCACGGCCGCGAGTGCCACCCCCTGCGGATCCTCGGCGATTCGCGACACGGTGTAGAGCTGCGTGGCATCGAGCTTACGGTCGAGCGCCTCGAGCAGAAACGACAGCGCCGCGCCGCGCGCCATCAGCACCGGATCCGCTGAGCCCTGCATCACGGTCTGGTACTGCATCTGCGAGTTGTAGCGCATCCACTCCATGCGCATCTCGAGGCAGATCCACAGCAGCATCGCCTCGGCCTCGGACGTGTCACCGTCCATGCAGACATCGTGCAGCGATGCGCGAATGCCGCGCAGGCGCCGGTCGATCGACGTGCAGAGGGTCTCGGTGTCTTCGGGCGTGACGCAGCCGAACTCCACGATCATCTGCCGGATGCGGTCGCGGACGCCGTCTCCGTCCAGGAGCTCGAGAAGTGCCATGACGCGCTGTGACATCACGCCGTCCCGTGACGAAGTGCCTTCTGCCGGCCGACACGACGCATCGTCGGCCGCGCAGTATTCCGATCACACGACATATCCATCATCTCCGTAGCCTGACTTGCTGAAGGGCGCATTCTGTCGCGAACAGTGAATGCGATGCCGGCCTGTTCTGTCGCACCGCAAGACCTTGCAGACTGCTTGGAATCTCGGATTCCCATGCGCGCAACTTGACGGCACGTGCGAGATCTGCGAGTTGCCCGTGGAGGTGCAAGCGCGCTGCACAATGCAGCGATGTGTCCTGGGAAGCACGATCGATGTGCACGGTGAGCGCGGTTTCACGTGCTACGGGCCGATGGTGCTCGTCGCTCATGTGCCACCTGCACTACGCAGATGGTGCGAGCCGACACAGACACGTCGCGCGCAACAGTGCCACGGATACTTGGTGAATGAACACACAGCAAGCAGACAGTGAGAATTCTGCAGCTCAATAATCCAGGTTGACGAGCCGACATTCAAGCGCAGGGCACGGGCGAGTAGAAGTGCAGCGCGCAAGCAGGTTTCCCGAGATATCAGGATTGAGTGATGGCGATCAGTGTGCGGAATGCCTTTGCCGCAGGGGCATCAGACTCCATCGATGAGCTGCGCGAGACCATCGCCAGTCTCGAGGCGCAGGTAACGTCGCTGTACGAAGAGCGGGAAGCCGATGGTGCTGCTGCTGTCGGCGGTGACATTGACGGATTGCTGGCGCTCTATGAGCAGAAGGTGTGGGCCGGCCGGGTCACGATCAATGACTTGCAGACTACGGTGCACAGCTTCGAGCAGCAGCTGGAAAGCCTTTACGAGGAGAGCGTGACGTCCGGTGACTCCACGAACGAGGCACTGCACTCACTCGAGGCGCAGCTCAGCAGTGTGTACGCCGACCGCGAGGACGATAATCATCTCCACGCAACGCTGCACGGGCTGAATGAGCAGTTGTCGGCACTTTACGCCGAGCGTCAGGAGCAGGACGACCTGTCGATGATCGTGGACGGGCTCGAAGCGCAGCTGGCGGCGTTGTACGGCGAGCGTGAGGATACGAGCGAGCACGCTGGCCACGCCGGCGGGTCCGATACCGCGGCACTATCTGCCACGGTGCGCAGCTTCGAGGAGCAGCTTGCGGCGCTCTACGCGGAGCAGGTTACCTGGACGGACAGCATCACCGAGGCGAACGAGATGGTGAAGAGTTTCGAGCTTCAGGTGACTGCGCTGCTCGACGAGCGTGCTGAATGGGCCGAGGCTCTGGCCCAGAAGCAGGCCGAACTCGATCGCAGTCGTATCAAGGCGAAGGCGATGGTTGCCTCGCTGATGGACAATGCGCTGGCCTGAGGTGCGGTCGCGTAAGGCATGACGCAGTATCTCGTGGTACTCCCATGGTCCCCATTTCAGAGGTGAACGATGTCGTTCGTCCCAGAGGCCTTCGTCGGCCAGTTGCCCGATGTGTCACGCAGTTCCGCTGATGCGCAGCCTTTCGGCGTCGTGCAGGTGGATGACGCGGGCATGATCCAGCTGTACAACAAGTGGGAGTCGGAAATGGCGGCGGTGCCGGTCGCCTCGGCCGAGGGAAGAAACTTCTTCACGCAGGTCGCGCCGTGCACGAACAACCGGCTGGTCTATGGCAAGTTCAAGGACGGTGTGGCCAAGGGCGACATGGACGCCGAGTTCAATTACACGTTCACGTACAAGATGAAGCCGACGAACGTGCAGATCCGGTTGCTGCGCCACGCGCCATCGAAGACGAACTGGGTGCTCGTGGGTATGCGCGCAGCTTGATCCGTACACTGCAGGCGTCGCTCCGTCCGGGGTGACGCCGCAGTACAACGTCCGGAAATTCCTCTCACGGTGGACACCCATGTTTGTTGAACAACTGCTAGTCGCCACACAGGGCGACGTGATTCAGCACGCAATCGATGGCTTGCTTCACGACACTCCGCTGGAGCCGGTCAGCGAGTCGGCAGTGCGTGACCATGTGGTCAGCCGTATCGCGGCGGTACGCGATCTCGCGACGGCCATGGGCGAGGCCGACGATGAGGTGGAGCTGTATCGCACGGTTGCCGCCTTCTGGCTCGAGCTGCGTTTCGAATGGCAGCGAAACAACGAGATCATGAACTACCAGACCGTCATGTGCGACCACGCCGACCCGCGCGTCATCGTCGAAGGTGCGATCGGGTCTTTCATGCTGTCACGACTGGAGCTGTGCCTCGATGCCGTTCACCTCGACATGTTGACCCGATACGCAATTGAGTTGCTGGCCGATGTCCGCATCGCGCCGCGCGCGACGGAGAGTGCCCAATGATGCTCTCGCATTCTGTTCGTGCGCTCGCCGACGATCCGCAGTTCGTCAGCAGCCTCGTCGCGCTGGCAGAGGGAATGGGCTTGTCGCCAGAGGAGCATGCCGGTCTCGCGCAGTACGCGAAGCGGAAGCAGTGGGCGCTGATCGGCCTGGCCGGAGCACTGGACGACGTGGAAAGCGAGGAGGACCTGTACCGGTGCCTTGCGAGTGCGTGGCTCGAGCATCGGTTCGAGTGGCAGCGCTATAACATGGTGCTCAATTACCAGGCCGTGCGAAATGGAGCGGCCAACCCATTGATGCTCGTGACCGCCGGTGCGTGCAGCAACCTGCTGGATCGCATCGAGGGCCTGCTGGACGCCGGCGATCGTGACCGCTGGGCCTCGTTCGCTGTCGAACTGATTTCGGGCGCGAATGCGGACTTGTCGTCACGGTGGGGTGATGAAGCGATCTCCCTCTCTCCGCTTTCCTGACCGGGACCAGATGCTTTCGAAGCTATTGCAGGCGTGGAACCGTTTCAGGTATCGCGGACGGGCCACGCCGTCACCGGTTGCAGACGACGGGAGTGAATCGCCGGTGGTATTCATCGACGTGGTCGCGCCGGAACACATCGGCGCGTCGCTGGAGTCGGCGATGTCGGCGACTGCCGTCGTTCCAGCCAACCTTCCAGCCAACCCCACGGCTGACGCCATCACCGTGCGCCTTGCGGCGATCACGCTCGTTGCCGAGGGTACGCCGCAGGCGGCGCGTCGCCAGTTTGACGCAAGCGCCGACGGACTGACGGCTGAGCTCCAGCGCCGCGCGTCATTGCTCGCGAGCGAGTTGCCGAATCCGGCAGTGCGACAGCTGCTCGATGATCTCATCGGTTCGCCAACGGCAGTCATCCGACAGCTGCCCGCGGCCGCGCAGCGCGCGCTCGCGCTGGCACAACTCACGGATCCGCCCGTCCAGCGTCTGACGGAAGTTTTCGAGGAGGATCCGACCCTCGCGCAGGCGCTGCTTGCGCAAGCAAACTCCGGGTTGTTCGGTGCCGGCCGGCCCTGCGTGTCCGTGCGGGATGCGGTGCTTCGGCTTGGCGTCGGTGCCGTGCGCAGTGTGCTGCTGGGGCATGCGGTGTCGGCGCTGCTCTGCCGGCCTGGCGCCGCGTATGCACCGATGGTTGCCGACGTCTGGTCGCACATGGTGCGCACCGCGCCGATCGCGAGGCGCCTCGCCTCGCCCTTCAATGCCGATCCTGAAGAAGCATGCAGTCTCGGTCTGTTGCACGATGCAGGCAAGCTGATCGTATTCGACCGGCTCACGACACTGCGCATCGACGCGCGACGCGACCTCGCGATAACGCCGGCTGAACTCGGTCGCGTGCTGCGCGACCTGCACGAGCCGCTGGGCGGACTGGCTGCACACAGCTGGGGTCTTGGCGCGTCAGCTGCAGAAGCCATCGCCACACATCATCGCAATCCCATGCCACGCGTCCGCAACGCATTGAGCGAAGTGCTGTTCGTGGCCGAGGCAGCAGACATGGCCGCGGTGCATGGCGCAGAGCTCGACCTGGCCGCGCTCTGGGACGTGGCACAGCTGGGTGGCTCCGCCGTGCGCGTCGAGCGCGTGCTGATGGCGGCGTGATGTGACGGACGGGCACGCCGACCAACGCGTCGTCAGTCCATGGCGAGCGGCGTTCCGGCGGCCCAGTCTTCGGTATCCAGCTGTGCTGCGACGCGGGCGATTTCACCGGCAAGGCTGCGGTCGCGGCCAAGCGCCGGCGCGAACGATCGAATGAATGCAATGAGATCGCGCGACTGTGGCGCGAAACCCGGGCACGACGCGCCGCCTCGCAACTCGGCGGCCTGCGCAACGGCGAGGGCCTGGATCGCCAGCACCTGAAAGGCCAGGTCGAGTTGTTCTGCCGTCTTTCGCGCGGCAATCGTGCCCATGGTGACCACGTCCTGATTGTTGCCGTTGGTCGGGATGGACTGAATCGACGCAGGCGTGGCACGCGTCCGCATCTCGGCAACCAGCGCTGTCGCCGTGACCTGCGCCCCCATGAAGCCGGAGTTCACGCCGGCAGGGCCGCCGCGAAGGAAGGCAGGCAGGCCCTTGTTCTGGGTGACATCGGTGAGGCGAGCCAGGCAGCGTTCCGCGTGCAGGGCGATTTTTATCACCGCGAGTGCCAGTGCATCGGATGCGAAGGCGACATGCTGGCCGTAAAAATTACCGCCATGCAGCACCGTGCCCTCGTCCGAGAAGACGAGCGGGTTGTCCGTCGCGGACTGCAGTTCGGTCGTCACGATCCGGTCGTGGAAGTCGAGGACGTCCAGCGCGGCGCCGAACTCCTGCGGTACGCATCGAATCGTGTACGGATCCTGGGGCAGCTCGCCTTCCGGCAGCCACCCGCGCACCGCCTGTGATTCGTCGAGGCGAGGCGGCACCGGTTCGGCCTGGATCAGACGCGTACTGCCGTCGGCCAGCGCGGCAGGCGCCTCGTGCACCAGCCGCTGGCCCGGGTGCGGACGGGCGCGGCCGATGCGCATGTCCCACGCCTCCACGCGGCCCTGCAGGCACTCGCTGTGCACCACGACCAGCCGCAACGCGAACGCCATCAGTCGTCGCGCACGCACGGCGTTCACGGCTGCGATGCCCGTCATGCACGACGTGCCGTTGACCAGCGTGATGCCTTCCTTGTGGCCCAGCACCGCCGGTTCGAGATTCGCGGCGCGCAACGCATCGGCACTCGCCATGCGCCTGCCGCGAACCGTCACCTCGCCTTCGCCGATCAGTGCAAGGGCGATGTGGGCCAGAGGCGTCAGGTCGCCGCTGGCGCCCACGGTGCCCATTTCCGGTACGACCGGGATGATGTCCCGGTCCAGGCACTCGAGCAGCAACGTGTAGAGCGGTGCGCCGATGCCGGAATACCCCCGCGCCAGGCTGGCGGCGCGCGCGGCCATGGTGGCGCGCACGTGTCGTTCGGAGAGTGGGGCACCGACGCCGGAGGCGAGGTGATAGATCAGGTTGCGCTGCAATTCCTCCGCATGTTCGGGCGTCACGGCGTGGGACGCGAGCGGGCCGTAGCCCGTGGTCACGCCGTAAATTCGCCGGCGCTCCTCCACCATGCGTCGCAAGGTGTCCGCTGCAGCGTGCATGCGGGCCGCCGCCGCCGGGCCCAGCCTGACGCGGCTGCCACCGGATGCGATAGCAAAGATGTCATGCGGCGTGAGCTCGCCGCCGATGTCCATCGCGGCCGTGTGCTGTTGCGGCGGGACGAGCAAATCGAGGCTCTCGCATGCGATGTCGAACATTGAAGTATCCTGTGGTGGCGGCGGATCAACACCCGTAAACCTTTGTATCGGCCGTCCCGACAACGGACTTGAACCGCTGGGGCGTGTGGTGTCCGATGGGCTGCAGAATCCCTGGCGGGAAACATTACGCGACCGCATGCGTGGGCAGCCGGTACCCATGCTCGTCCTGCCTGACAGCCTGTGGAGTGCTGCATCGCTCTGGGCGGGTACGCGCGCCTGGCTCTCCGCGTTCCGTGGCGCCGGTCTGGGCGCCGGAGACCGGCTGGTCTGTGCGCTGCCGCAGGGCGCCGCGTTCGTGCAGGTGCTGCTCGCCTGCCTGTGGGAGGAGATCGTCTTCGCGCCGGTCAGCCTGCCATGTGATGTTCACGCCATGATGTGTGCCCTCGACGCGCGGGCCGCGGTGGCTTCTTCGCGGACCGGCAGTCTGCCGCTGGCGAGCGTGTTCATTCCTGACGAGGCTGCGCAACCTCCTGACGAACGTCCCGCATTGCGCATCGTCACCGTACCGCCGACTGCTGACGTGGCGTTGCTGCTCGCGGTTTGTGATTCGGATCAGCGAAGTCGGTGGGTCGAGGTATCGAATGGGCAGCTGACATCGGCGATGAACGCGCGCCGCGCGGTGACCTCGCTCGTGGGAGCGCGCGTGCTCAGTGTGCAGCCATGGTGGCAGGAACGCGGTCTGATTCACGGCCTGCTGCTGCCGTTGCTCGACGCGGATGAGATCGTGATTGCGGCTGGTGACGGCCGCGACCTCGAGGCAATCGCCGTCGCGATGCGGGAGCACCTGATCACGCACGTCGATGGCGACCCCTGCGCTCTGCCCGCGTGCTGACGCAACGTCTGGTGGTGGTGTTGTGGCGGTCGACGATCGTGTTACCGATCTTCGCATCGCGCGACGGAGGCGTTCAGACGTCGCAGCAGACGGGCCGCCGCTCCGGTGGGCGGTGGTGACTCAATCACTCACTGAGTGTCGCGTCTGCTGCAGACAACGATAAAAACCAATTCTCTGCAGCGTGATGGCCGCAGAGAATTGGCTGTAAAATACAACCTGCAAATGAATCCATCGGGGTGACAGGATTTGAACCTGCGACCTCCTGCTCCCGAAGCAGGCGCTCTACCGGGCTAAGCTACACCCCGAAACCAGTAAGCATTTCTTGTCCTGCATGCGCCCGGAGAGAGTCGAACTCCCAACCTTCTGATCCGTAGTCAGATGCTCTATCCAATTGAGCTACGAGCGCAATCGATCTTTCCTATACAGACTGCCGAACTTACGCAGATCGTGACGGTGCGTCAACCCGATCGCCGCCGTGCCGTGTGACATCAGCCCACGCGGCGCCACGCAACCGGCGCGATCCCTGATCAGTCCATACCGGGTGACGCCCGGCTCCACCAAAATGCAATCGGGTCCCGGTTTCCCGGGACCCGATGAGCGGTACAAGACTCGAACTTGTGACCTCCACGATGTCAACGTGGCGCTCTAACCAACTGAGCTAACCGCCCGACACGAACAACAGAGCGGGAAACGGGACTCGAACCCGCGACCCCAACCTTGGCAAGGTTGTGCTCTACCAACTGAGCTATTCCCGCAACGCACGACCTGCTTCTGCACTGGCCAAGCACGCTCGACCAGTCCACCCCGTCAATGGAGGTGAGGGGAATCGAACCCCTGACCTCTTGAATGCCATTCAAGCGCTCTACCAACTGAGCTACACCCCCGGGACTCCCCCGCGCCTGCGTCGATCAGCAAGTCCTCAGGAACCGCAAAGGGTAGCCGGAGGTAGTACGGGTGTCAAGGCAATGACTGGCGAAAGGCCGTAAGCTGCATACATTGCACGCCTTACGTCACACTGCCTGGCGGCGCACGATTCGCTTCTGCAACCCTTGGGTGGCAGGCCGCGTTGCCCTTCTGTGACAATGAAGATGATGCGATTCGGCGCCGATGTGGCGCTCGCGCGTGTCGGGATCGCTCGCGCCCCCGTCACGCGCTCTCAATTCGCGAGTTCCGACAGAGGTTTTTCAATACATGGCAGACGTGAAACGCCGGCGCCGCAAGGCGACGCCAGCGGGGATCGCCCCGACGGAACCCGAGCGCGACATCCTCGATCAGTACCTGTATGAAGTCAGCACCTATCCGCTGCTCAAAGGCACTGAGGAAATCGAGTTGGCGCGAAAGATTCGAGCCGGCGATCCCGATGCACTGCAAGAGCTGGTGAAGCGAAACCTTCGCTTCGTCATCTCCGTTGCCAAGAAGTACCAGAATCGCGGCCTGCCGCTCATCGATCTCATCGGTGAAGGCAATGTCGGTCTGCTCACTGCCGCACGAAAGTTCGATCCCGATCAGGGCGTCAAGTTCATTTCGTATGCTGTGTGGTGGATTCGTCAGGCTATCCTGTCGTCACTCGCACGTCAGGGCCGCACGGTCCGCGTTCCGCTCAACCGCACCGCTGATCTTTCGCGCATCATCAAGGCGTCGGAGATCCTGCGCCAGAAGCTGCGGCGCGAGCCGAGCCCGGAAGAGCTCGCTCAGCTCACCGGTCTGTCCGTGGATGTCGTGCAGTCGCTGGCGGCGCTGAACACTGGCGACGTGCGCCTCGATGCCCCGATGGATCCGGAGGGTGATCGCTCGCTCATCGAACGTTTCGTGGCTGACGAGATGCCGGACACGGAGGAGGAGGCGATGAACCGCTTCCTCAACGACGAGATCGAGCAGGCGCTCAACACGCTGCCGCCGCGGGATGCAAAGGTGCTTCGACTGTACTTCGGCCTCGAAGGCGGACGCGAGCACACGCTCGAGGAGATCGGATCCATGCTTGGCGTCACGCGCGAGCGGGTCAGACAGCTGCGCGATCGTGCACTCAAGCGTCTGCGCGAAGGTGATGTGGGACGCGCATTGGGCTCGTTCGCAGCCTGATCAACCAGTATCGGCTGGACGTCGACAGGGGGCAGCCGGTGGTTTGCGGCTGTCCCCTGTCGTATTCTCAAGTTGTTCGTCGACTCCGACCCCGCGCGCCACGATGATCGAACTCAAGGACGTCAACAAGGCCTTCGGACCAAAGCGTGTGCTGGCCGGCTTCTCACTGACGGTCAACGAAGGTGAGACGATGGTCATCATCGGCTTCTCCGGCACCGGCAAGTCAGTCGCCATCAAACACATGGTCGGCCTGCTCAAGCCGGACTCGGGCAGCGTCAAGGTCGATGGCCTGGAAGTGCCGACGTTGAAGCGCAAGGAGCTGACGGCGCTGCGTGCACAGATCGGCTACGTGTTTCAATTCGCCGCATTGTTCGACTCGCTCACCGTTGGCGAGAACGTGGCCATGGGCCTGCGCAAGCAGGGCAAGCTGACTGACGCCGAGATCACGGCACGCGTAGCCGAGGCGCTCGACCTGGTCGACTTGCCGAATACCGAGTCGCGCTTGCCGGCGGAGCTCTCCGGTGGCATGCGCAAGCGCGTCGGCATCGCGCGCGCCATCGCGCTGCGTCCGAAGTACATCCTCTACGACGAGCCGACCACGGGACTCGATCCGGTGACGAGCGCCGTCATCGATGAACTCATGGTGCGCATGCGCGACCGCCTCGGCGTGACGGGCATCGTGATCACGCATGACATGCGCAGCGCCTATCGTGTGGGCACGCGCATCGCGATGCTGTACGAGGGCAAAGTGCGACAGGTCGGCACGGTGGACGAAATCAAGAACACGACCGATCCTGTCGTGCGGCAGTTCATCGAGGGGAAGGCAGAAATGGATACTGCGGCGTAGAGGCGGCATGTCCACTCACGATGCTGCGCGACGTGAAGTGTCTGCCGGTGGCGTCGTCTACCGTGTGGTGGACAGTGCGCCGCTGTACCTGCTGATCCGCGACAGCTATCGCAACTGGGGCTTTCCCAAGGGGCATCTCGAGTGCGACGAGGAAGCGCCCGACGCCGCTGTGCGCGAAGTCCGCGAGGAAACGGGATTGCCTCGGGTCACATTGCGCGCCGAAATCGAGACCATCGACTGGTTTTTCCGGTTCCGCGGTACTCTCGTGCATAAGATCTGTCATTTTTTCCTGATGGAGACCGACTGCACCGATACGTTGCCGCAGCGAGAGGAAGGCATCACCGCCTGCCGATGGGCGCCGTTTGAGGAGGCGCGATCGTTGCTCGGGTATGAGAACGCGCGCGTGGTGCTTGCCCGCGCAGACGAGATCATCCGTCGACGAGCAGCGGGATTGACGCCTGTCGCAGATGCCACGAACGCGCCAGGCGACGCCGTCGTGACGGCCGACGCGGACTCGGCGACGGAACCCTGACGCCGGCGAGTCCGCGCACACCGCGGCGCGGGTTCGCTGTACCCGTTCGCGGTTCGGCCGCGTCGGCCACGATTCTCCTGGTCTGCACGACGCGCGACCGTCCGCGCCAACTGCTCACGCGCGCCTTCCCCCGTGGTCGCACGCAGCTGCATCTGGTGCGTGACGCCGATGCGCTCGATGACGCGCTGCAGACGAGAATGGTGGACGCAATCATCGTTGACCTGTTGCCCGGCGCGGCGTCACGGGTAGGGTGGCGCGCCCTTGAGCACGCGACACGTCACGCGCCCATTCCCATCGTGGGACTGGTGGCGCCGCGCGCGCTGGACATTGCGCTGCTCGCACGTTGCCATGCGAGTGGCGTGACCACTGTCCTGCTCGATGGAGTGGACGACGCGATGCTCCGGACCCTTCTCCATCCGGTGCTGCTCACGACGCGCTTCACGCTCCGCGCCGATGTGCTGCTGGATGAGCACGCGGTCGGCGAGCTGGCACAGGCTGTCTGGCGGACAGGTGTGTCACACGCTGGGCGCCTGACCTCTGTCGCCACGGTGGCCAAGCAGCTTGGCATGAGTCGTGAGCACCTGTCTCGCTCGCTGCAAGCCGCCGGGTCGCTGGGGCCGAAGCAGTTGCTGGAGCTCGTCCGGCTGCTGATGGTGCAGATGCTGCTTGCCGCCGGCGTACCCGTCGCGCTTGCCGCCTCCCGGCTTGGCTACAGTTCGCCGTCGCACCTGGCGCGCGCGGCGCGGGCCGCGACCGGCTCCACCCCGCGGCAGTGGGGCGGCTTACGGGGTGATGACCTGATCACTGCCGCCCTCGCGCGCGGGCGGGCAGGTCCCGGCGCCTCTACATCGTTACCTTGCGCGACCCGTTTGCTCTCCTGAGTTCCGATGGGTTGCCTCCGCTTGAGTTTGTGATAATTTTCACAAGCTGAATCCGAATTGCTTCCGATCGTATCCCACGACGTTTACCGACTGTCTGCCCAATGGCTGCCGAAACCACACTCCGCCCCGGTGAGATCAAGGACATTCTGCTGCGAGAAATCGAAGCGGCAGATCTCAACGAGATCGATGTCGACGAGGTTGGCACCGTCCTGGAAGTCAAGGACGGCGTCGCTCGCATTTATGGTCTCTCGAAGGCGATGGCCGGCGAAATGCTCGAGATTCGCGCCAGTGAAACTGGCGACATCATCGTGGCACAGGCGCTGAATCTCGAGGAAGACAACATCGGCGCCGTGGTGCTCGGTGATTACCTGAAGTTGAAGGAAGGCGATGAGGTCCGCCGCAGCGGACGCGTGCTCGAAGTGCGGGTGGGTCCGGGCCTGATCGGCCGTGTGGTCGATGCACTCGGCAACCCGATCGACGGCCTCGGCCCGATCGTGACGACGACGAAGCGCAAGGTCGAGAGTCCGGCGCCAGGCATCATCGAGCGCGAGCCCGTGAAGCAGCCGCTGCAGACCGGTATCAAGGCGATCGATGCGATGATTCCGATCGGGCGTGGTCAGCGTGAGCTGATCATCGGTGATCGCGGCACCGGCAAGACGGCGATCGCGATCGACACGATCATCAACCAGAAGGGCAAGGGCGTCATCTGCGTGTACGTCGCCATCGGCCAGAAGGCGTCTACTGTGTCGAGCATCGTCGAAAAGCTGACGCAGGCCGGTGCAATGGAGTTTACGATCGTGGTCGCGGCGACAGCGTCCGATCCGGCGCCGATGCAATTCCTCGCGCCGTACTCTGGTTGCTCGATGGCTGAATATTTCATGTACAACGAAGGCATGGCCACGTTGTGCGTGTACGACGACCTCACCAAGCAGGCCGCCGCATACCGTCAGATCTCGCTGATCCTGCGCCGTCCGCCGGGACGCGAAGCGTATCCGGGTGACGTGTTCTACCTGCACAGCCGCTTGCTGGAGCGGGCAGCGAAGCTGTCCAGCGACGAGTCGATCGTGGATGGCAAGACCATCTTCAAGGCCGGTGGTTCTCTCACCGCGCTGCCGATCATCGAGACACAGGCCGGCGACGTCTCGGCGTACATCCCGACCAACGTGATTTCGATCACCGACGGTCAGATCTTCCTCGAAGGTGACCTGTTCTATTCGGGCGTTCGCCCGGCCGTGAACGTCGGCATCTCGGTATCCCGCGTGGGTGGTTCCGCGCAGACGAAGGCGATGAAGGGTGTCGCCGGCCGCCTGCGCCTCGATCTTGCGCAGTATCGCGAACTAGAAGCTTTCTCCAGCTTCGCCTCCGACCTCGACGCCGCCACCAAGCGTCAGCTCGATCGCGGCAAGCTCACGGTGGAAGTGCTGAAGCAGGGGCAGTACGCGCCGATGCTGGTCGAGGAGCAGGTCATGATCATCTACGCCGTGACCAACGGCTTGATGGACGACGTGAACCCGAACACCGTGCGTGAGTGGGAGACGGGCTTCCATGCCTACATGGCCGCCAGTCATCCCCAGATCGGCCAGGCGATCGCGTCGGAGAAGGCGCTGTCGAAGCCGAACGAGGCTGCGCTGCGTGAAGCGGTCGCGCTGTACAAGAAGGTGGCGGCGCCTGCCGCCGCCCGCTGATTTCGCGTAACACGGCAGCCTGACGCACCATGGCCAAGGGTCGCGAGCTCAAGGGACGGATCAAGTCCGTCGAGAACACGAAGAAAATCACGCGCACCATGGAAATGGTGGCGACGTCGAAGATGAAGCGCGCGGTCGATCGTGTGGCCGCCGCCCGTCCGTACGCAGCGGCGCTGGCGGAAGTCATCGGTGACCTGTATTCGGACGAGCTGGCCGAGCAGTTTCCGTTGCTGCGCCAGCCGACACAGATGCGGATGGTGGCGCACATCGTCCTGACGTCGAATCGCGGCCTCTGCGGCGCGTTCAATGCCAACCTGGTCAAGGAAGCGCGTGCACAGCTCGCAGGACTTGAGCAGCGCGGCATGCAGGTCGAAGTCCATGTCGTGGGCAAGAAAGGCATCGGCTACTTCAAGTACGTGAATCGTGCGATGGCCGCGCAGCGCATCGACATCAGCGACAAGCCCACGGCGGCGGATGCCTCGTCGCTGGTTGATTCGCTGATGGAGCGATTCATCACGGGTGACCTGGACGCTGTGTTCATCACCAGCTCGCAGTTCAACTCGGCGCTGTCCACGCCGCCGCAGACCACGCAGGTGCTGCCGGTGAAGCCCCCCGCGGGTGGCTCGCTCAAGCGTGATTATCTGTTGTCGCCATCGGCGGAAGCGATTCTCACGGAGTTGCTGCCGGCCTACGTCAGCAACTCCGTCTACCGCGCGCTGGTGGAAACCGTTGCCGCGGAGCAGGGCGCGCGTCGCACCGCGATGAAGAACGCGACCGACAATGCGACCGACATGCTGAGCAACCTGCGTCGCACGTACAATCGTGCGCGCCAGGCGCAGATCACGCAGGAAATTGCCGAGATCGTCGGCGGCGCCGCAGCACTGCAAGGCTAGCACGCACCACTGATTCACGACCAGAACCCCGAGACGGAATTTCATATGGCAGCAACAGCAACTCCCGCGGCGGTGACCGGCAAGGTGGTGCAGGTCATCGGCCCCGTGCTCGACGTCCAGTTCGAGGCAGATCACCTTCCCGAGCTGTACAACGCACTCCGCATCGACGAAGTCCTTGCCGACGGCACGCACATCAAGGTCACGCTCGAAGTGCAGCAGCACATCGGTCGGAACATGGTTCGCACGGTCGCCATGAGCAGCACCGATTCGGTGGTGCGCGGCATGGAAGTGCTGGACACGGGCAATCCGATCATGGTGCCGGTTGGTGCCGCAGCACTGGGTCGCATCCTGAACGTGCTGGGTGACCCGGTGGACAACGGTGCTGACATCCCGGCGGATTCGCCGCGCTGGCCGATTCACCGCAAGCGGCCCGACTTCGTGAATCTGGAGCCGAAGACCGAGATCTTCGAGACGGGCATCAAGGTCATCGACCTGATCGCGCCGTTCGTGAAGGGCGGCAAGATTGGCCTCTTCGGCGGCGCCGGCGTGGGCAAGACGGTCGTCATTCAGGAGCTGATCAACAACGTCGCCAAGGCACATGGCGGCAAGTCGGTATTCTGCGGCGTGGGCGAGCGCACTCGTGAAGGCAACGACCTGTATCTGGAGTTCCAGGAAGCAGGCATCCTGGACAAGGTTGCGCTGGTTTACGGCCAGATGAACGAGCCGCCGGGCGCACGTCTGCGCGTCGCGCTGTCGGGCCTCACGGTCGCCGAGTACTTCCGCGACACCGAGAACGCGGACGTGTTGGTATTCGTGGACAACATTTTTCGCTTCACGCAGGCTGGTTCGGAAGTCTCCGCGCTGCTTGGCCGCATGCCGAGCGCGGTGGGATATCAGCCGACGCTCGCGTCGGAGATGGGCGACCTGCAGGAGCGCATCACCTCGACGCGCAACGGCTCCATCACGTCGGTGCAGGCCATTTATGTGCCGGCCGACGACATCACGGACCCGGCACCGGCCACGGCATTCGCCCACCTGGACGCCACGGTCGTGTTGTCACGCCCGATCTCGGAACTCGGTATCTACCCTGCCGTGGATCCACTTGCATCCAGCAGCCGCATCCTGGACAAGCAGTACATCGGCGAGCGCCACTACCGCGTGGCAATCGAGACGCAGCGTATCCTGCAGCGTTACAAGGAGTTGCAGGACATCATCGCGATTCTGGGCATGGACGAACTGTCCGAGGACGACAAGAAGATCGTGGGCCGCGCGCGTCGCATCCAGCGCTTCATGTCGCAGCCGTTCCATGTGGCCGAGCAGTTCACGGGTATCCCGGGCAAGTTCGTGAAGCTCGAGGAGACGATCAGCAGTTTCGATCGGCTGTGTGCCGGTGAGTTCGACCATCTGCCGGAGCAGGCATTCTTCATGTGCGGCGGCGTGGACGACTTGATGGCGAAGGCTGACGCCATGGCGAAGGCCTGATGCTGACGGTCTCCGTGATTTCGCCCGAGAAGGTGCTGTTCGAGGGCACGGCGAACGCCGTAGTCGCGCCGGGTTTTGATGGCGAGCTCGGCATCCTGACGGGGCATGCGCCGCTCATGACAGTGCTGGGTGCGGGTGTCTTGCGTCTCGAGGGTGAGCGCGAAGCGCATCGCTTTCAGGTTCAGGGCGGTTTTCTGCAGGTCGTGGACAACACGGTACGCGTGGTGACGGAGTCGGCGACGCTGATTTGAGCAGCCGATGTGTCAGCAAACGAAACGACGGCGGCCGTAATCGGCTGCCGTCGTTTCGCGTTCGCGCGCTAGTCCGTAGATGTTCGGAGTCCGTTCACCACGCGACGTGGAATTTCAAGATGCCGAAGATTGCGATTTCATGACTTTAAAGTATGGAACTTGTCACGGCTAACGTCGCTTGTATTTTTGTTCCAATGCGGAGTCTCGAGGCCGCTTTGTCACGTGTCGGGCGGAAATGGTTTCCCGCTACGCCGCGTTCTCACCTGTGGGGGCACCATGCGATTTGGAAGGTATGCGCTCGTCGCGGCGATGCTGGCACTGGGAGTGCCGCTCGCTGCACAACAGACTGCAGGTGGTGCGATCGTCGGTCGAGTGACCGATCGCGTCAATGGACAGCCGATCACTGATGTTCGCGTACAGATCGTCGGAACGCAGCGTGGTGGTCTCACGCGGACGAACGGCACGTACCGCATCGTCGGCGTGCCGAATGGCACGTATACAGTGCGCGCCTCGCGCATCGGTTTCGCCGCCGCAACCGCGACGGCGACCGTGAGCAACAACGGTGAAGCGACAGCGAACCTCGCGCTGGGCGTGGCTGAGAACGTGCTGGACAAGGTGACGGTTTCTGGTGCAACCGGTGGTACGGCCCGCGCGCGTGAAGTCGGCGCGTCGGTGAGCCGCATCGATTCCACGAGCTTCAACGTCGCCGCGGTGACGAACCTGTCGCAGGTGCTCTCGGCGCGTACGCCGGGTGTGACGGTGCAGGCGGGTGGTGGGACGATCGGCGTCAGCAACAGAATTCGTCTGCGCGGTCCGACCTCGATCAACCTGTCGAACGATCCGCTGCTCGTGATCGACGGTCTCGTGTCGAACAACAACACGAGCAATTTCGCGGTTGGTGTCGGTGGTGCGACCACGTCGCGCCTGGATGACATCAATCCGCAGGACATCGAAGATATTCAGGTGTTAAAGGGCGCCGCGGCGACTGCGCTGTACGGCACGGGCGCGGCAAACGGCGTGATCCAGATCACCACCAAGCGCGGCAAGGCAGGCAAGGCTCGCTGGGGCATTTATACCGAAGCCGGCTCCGATCGGACGCTAGTGCCGTTGAATGATCCGCTGATGTCAACGAATTACCGACAGATCGGCCGTCTGGCCACGCCCGGCGCACGCGGCATCAACGGTCCCTGCAGCCTCGAGGCGCAGGTACTGCGCACCTGTGTCAGCCGCGACACGCTGTACACCAACTCACCGTTCGCCAATCTGTCTCCGTTCCGCGTTGGCAGCAGCACCCGCATGGGTGTGAATGTCAATGGCGGCAGCGAGCAGGTGCAGTACTACCTCGGTGGTGAGCTCTCGCGGCAGAACGGCATCGTGGGTCCAAGCGGCGCACGTCGCACGAACCTCCGCGCCAACATCGGTGCAAACCTCACGTCGAAGATTCGTGCCGACGTGACGATGAGCTACTTGAAGAGCGTGCTGAACCTGCCGATCAATGACAACGCCTTCGCCGGTGTGTTGAGCGCGGGTCTGCTTGGCGGCGCGTTCGATTGCACACCGCAATCGCGCCCGCGGATTTTCGAGTGCAATGCCGGTGCTGACACGGCATCGCGTGGTTATGTGACCGCGAACGTGCCCGTAACGCAATACTTCGCGCAGTCGCAGCAGCAGGATGTGGATCGCCTGCAGACTGGCGTGACGTTCAACTACACGCCGCTCAGCTGGCTCCAGAGCACGCTGCGCGCCGGTGGTGATTTCGTCTACCAGTACGACCAGCAGCTCATTCCTCCCAACAAGATCTTCCTTAGCGCGGCGAACATCGAGGGCAGCCGTTTTCAGGCGCGCGCCTACCGTCCCACCTACACCGTGACGGCGAACACCAAGGCCTCGTACGACCTGACGAGCAGCATCCGTCTTTCGACGCTCGTGGGTAGTCAGTACACGAACGAAGCCAACCGCTTCACCAGCGCATTCGGCGCCGTGTTGCTGCCGGGCACGTCGTCGCTCAGCGGTGCAAATGCCCGCTTTGCCGTGAATGAGGCGAACTCGCAGATCGTGACCATTGCCGGCGTGCTCGAGCAGACGGCGTCGTTCAACGATCGCCTTTTCGTGACGGCTGCCGCACGCATGGACAACTCCAGCGTGTTCGGTGCCGCCTCACGTCAGTTCGTGTTTTATCCGTCCGTCAGCACCTCGTACGTGATCTCGGAAGAGAAGTGGTTCCCCAAGTTCGGTGTGATCGACCAGTTGCGCCTGCGCGGCTCCATCGGCGAAGCGGGCAACCGCCCGACGTTCCGTCAGTCGGAGACGTTCTTCAACTCGGTGTCAGTGAATGCCGCATCGCCTGATGCCAGCCTCCCGGCCGTCACGATCGGTGGCCCGGTGGGCAATGCATTGCTGAAGCCGGAAATCACGCGCGAAACCGAAGGCGGATTCGACTTCAACCTGAAGGGCGGCCGGATCGACGGCGAGTTCACGGTGTTCCGTAAGGACACGCGTGACCTGCTCGTAGGTCGTGTGCTTGCGCCGTCGCTCGGCGTAGCGGCCACGCAGAACGTGAACCTGTCGCGCATGACGACGAAGGGCCTCGAAGGCACCGTCAACGTCAAGGTTATCGACAACAAGCGCTTCAGCTATGCGCAACGCTTCACGGTGACGACGTTTGCCAACGAGATCGCCGCACTCGGCCGGATCGACGGGCAGCCGATTGCTCCGATCATCCAGGGTACGCAGCAGTTCCGCGCGGGCTATCCGGCTGGCGGCTACTTCCAGCGCAAGATCCTGAGCTACACCGACCGGAATGCCGACGGCATCATCAGCCGGGTGAACTGCCCGGCGTACGGTGGGCAGGCAAATCCGATCCTGGTTGGCGGTGGCGCATGCGAAATCATGCTGTCCGACTCGCTGGAGTATCTCGGCAGCCCGCTGCCAACGCGCCAGGTGTCGTTCCAGTCCGACATTCGCGTCGCGAAGAACCTCCAGTTCAACGTGCTGGTGGATTACCGCGGCGGTTCCAAGCTGTACAACAACACGCGTGAGTTCCGCAACAACGGCGGCTTTGCGGACGGCCCTGACTTCTGGGACATCAAGGCACCGCTGTCGGATCAGGTCAAGTCGGCGGCACGCGCGATGGGCACGAGCGACGGGTACATCGAGGATGCCAGCTTCGTGCGCCTCTCCGAGCTCTCGATGACGTGGGTGGTGCCTGCCGCTGCCGCGAAGATCTTCAAGACCGGTGGCCTGAGCTTGACGCTGGCCGGCCGCAATCTTGGTCTCTGGTCGAATTACACGGGCTTCGACCCGGAAGTGCTGTCGAACCCGGGCAACAATTTCGGCACCGTCGACTTCCTGACGAACCCGCCGTCACGCTCGTACACGCTCCGCGTCAACTTCAACTTCTGACATTGCCATGACTTTCTCATACGAGACTTCGCGGCGATCCCTCGGTCTCCTGCTCACGGGCTTCGCCCTGTCGCTGTCTGCTTGTGACATCGACAAGACGTTGGCGGTGAAGGACCCTGATGTCGCCAACCCGAGTACGTTGAATGACATCGTCGTGTTGCCGACGCTTCGTGTAAGCACCATCTCCGACCTGCAGGTGGCAATGGGTGCCGGTGGCGAGGATGGTGTGATCACGGAAAGCGCGTTGCTCGGCGACGAGTTCATCTGGGCCGAGACGTTCCCGACGCGCGGCGAGATGGACCAGCGCAACACGAACCCGATCAACGGCACGCTGAGCACGATTTACAACTCGCTGCAGCGTGCGCGTGCCACGGGTGACCGCACGGCAGCGGCGTACAACAAGCTTGCGCCGACGCTGCCTGCGCGTTCCGAGGTTCAGGCACTGGCCGCGATGTCGTACATTCTGCTTGGCGAGATGTACTGCAATGGCGTCCCGGTCTCTGACTTCGATGTAAATGCCGGCACGTTCGTGCTCGGCATGCCACAGACCGTTGCGCAGCTGTTCACGACGGCACTCGCGAAGGCCGATTCGGCCGCAGTCGGTCTGGATGCCACTGCTGCAGGAAATGCCTCGATCGTGAACTTGATCCGCGTGGTTCGGGGACGTGCCCTGCTGAATTTGAATCGCACGGCGGATGCTGCCGCTGCGGTCGCTGCCGTGCCCACGTCGTACCGCTACACGTTATTTCACAGCGAGAACACGGGCCGCCAGAATAATGGCGTGTTCCTGCCCACGCTGAACTTCCCGCGTTTCTCGGTGTCCGGCAACGAAGGTGGTACAGGCCTGCGGTACCGCCTCGACTCGACGGACCCGCGCGTCTTCGCACCACAGGGTCGTGGTGGTGCGCTGTCTCCGGTCGTCGGTGCCGACAACCTCACCGCGATGTTTCTGCAGACGAAGTACCCATCGCGCTCCTCACCGATCGTTCTCGCTGATGGCTTGGAGGCGCGGCTGATCGAGGCGGAGCATGCTGCCCGGACCGGTGGTGCCTATGTGGGAATTCTGAACACGCTGCGGGCCGCGCTGCCGACGCTGGTGCTTGCGCCGCCGGGTCCGGCCACGCTGCTGTTGAATGCACCGGTTTTGGCGCCGCTGCCGGCGTTGACGGCGCCGGCGACGGCTGCGGCACAGATCGATCAGGTCTTCCAGGAGCGCGCCTACTGGCTGTTCCTGACAGGCCATCGTCTTGGTGATATGCGCCGCCTGATCAAGCATGTCGGCCGTGGTTCGGAGACGGTTTTCCCGACCGGCACCTACTTCAAGGGTGGCGCCTACGGCGTCGACGTGAATTTCCCCGTACCGTTTCAGGAAACCAACAACCCGAATTTTTCCCAGTGCTTGGATCGCAATCCATGAGGAACTCACCGATGAAGCGCACGATCGGAATTGCGTCCCTGCTCGCCTTCGCGGCGGTCGCCGTGACGGCGTGCACGGGCGATTACCAGGTGATGTCCGACCTCGCGCCGACGAAAGTCAAGTTCGTCGCGACGCTGGTCGGCACCAACGAGGTTCCGCCGGTGACCACCACCGCTGCCGGCAAGGCGAACGTGATCAGGGAGGACTCGGTCACCATTCTGTATGACGTCTCGACGACGTCGACGACCGACTCCATCACGATGGCGCACATCCATGCCGGCGCGGCCGGCGCGAATGGGCCGGTCATGGTATGGCTCTTTCCGTCGGAGGCAGCACGTGCCCCCGGGACTGGTGGTGGCACGGCGGCCTCCGTGAACGGAGTCATTCGCGTGGGTCGGCTTACGAAGGCAGGTACTGCGTTCGTTGGCGCGTTCACATGGGATTCGCTCGTCACGCGAATCGGCAATGGCACGGCGTACGTGAACGTGCACACCCGCAAGAACCCGGGTGGCGAAGTTCGCGGTCAGATCGTTCCTGCTCCGTAAGGCGTCACCGCTACGAGTGTCGGGCTGACATATTTTGACCACCACGTCCCGTTCGGCTTTCGCCGGACGGGACGTCGGTGTATGGGCTATTTTCGATTCGAGAACATCAGCGTCCGGCACGGTTGGTGCGAAAGGCATGATGCAGGCGTCAGCACACCCATCGCCGTTCCTGTTCCGCCCTCCTCACGTTCCCGATGTCAGACCTTTCGCAGCCTACTGGAGCGTTCGCCGCTGGTGCCCAGGACGTGGTGCCTGCGATCGTGAGGCCTCGTATCGTGGTTGCGGAGGATCATGCGGAAATGGCGGATGTGCTGCAGACGTATCTGGAAGCCGCCGGCTATGAGGTGCACCTGGCGCGAGATGGTGTGCTCGCCGCGACCATGATCGATGCGGTTCAGCCGGCGCTGGTCGTGCTGGACGCGAACATGCCCGGTCTGAGCGGCTGGACGCTGCTGGCGCGGCTCAAGGAGCGAGGAGCAGCCGCACCATTAGTTGTAATGCTGACGGGTGATGACGATTTTCCCGTGGAGTCAGCGAGTGCGGACGTGATTCTTCGCAAGCCAGCGGCACTGCGCCGCGTTGCGGCTGTCCTGGCCGAGCTGCTCGGCACAGAGGGGCTGCAGACCGAAGGCTGAGCGCTTCGTGTCAGGCAGGCCCAACGTCGGCGTCTGCCTTGTCAGCCGCGAACACCGACCGTAAACTTCAAAATCTGTTGACGATCGGGCGCGGATATATTCTTCGCCCGGTTGGACTGTTTTCGCTTGTCTGCGGTGACAGGACCGACGCGTGGTCGTCGCAAGACTGACGTCTTGTTCTCAGACCGGTTCGCATGTGCGGGCGGTCGAATCAATTTCGACGTCGTACATCGGCGCAAGAGAGATGTTCCACCCCGGGCGGTCGGCTGCCGGGGTGACGTGGTCGGCTACGGCTGCACACGGATTCACCAGCCGACGGATCTTTACGTACGACCGGATTCAGGAGTCCCAGATATGACACGTACGTTGTGGGCAGGGTTGCCACGCGCCGCTGCGGTTCTCGCGCTGCTGACAGGATCAGCGGCGATTGCACAGGCGCAGAATGCGACCATTCAAGGCAAGGTCACGACCGACCAGGGCCGACCGATCGAAGGCGCCAACGTCTTCATCACGGAAATGAATCTGTCGGTGGGTTCAAACGCCGCCGGCAACTTCACGATCACGGTGCCGGGTGCGCGTGTGCGTGGGCAGAGCGTGACGCTGCGTGCGCGCTCGATCGGCATGAAGCCTGATGCGAAGCCGATCGTGCTTCGTCCCGGCGTGATCAACCAGAACTTCGTGCTTGCAGCGGACGTGAACCGCCTGAGCCAGGTGGTGGTCACCGGCGTGGCCGGCGCGACCGAGCAGACCAAGGTGACGTTCGCCCTCGCACGCGTGGACAGCTCCGACATGCCCGTCTCGGGCGTGAATCCGCTGTCGCAATTGCAGGGCAAGGTGGCCGGTGTGAGTATCGTCTCGAACTCCGGCCGACCGGGCGCACAGCCCGCCGTGCTGCTCCGTGGCCCGACGTCGATCAATGCGACCGGCCGTGGCCAGGACCCGCTCTACATCGTGGATGGCGTGATCCTGAACGGTCCGCTTCCTGACTTGAATTCACTTGACATCGAGAGCATCGAAGTCGTGAAGGGTGCAGCCGGTGCCTCGCTGTACGGCGCACGCGCCGGCAACGGCGTGATCCAGATCACCACCAAGTCCGGCAAGGCTGGCGGCGAGAATGTCGTCCGCTTCGGCTTCCGCACGGAAGTCGGTGGTGGCGACATCTACAACAAGGTGCCGCTCGCACAGAATCATTTCCTGCAGACCGATGGCACGGGCCAGCTGCTCTGCAGCACGAATGCCGTCGTCGCGACGGCGGGTACCTACTCGCAGCCGTGCGTGCGCAAGGTCGATGTCTACTCCGAAACGCTGCGCATCAACGAGCTTGGCGGCACGTTCGCCCTCGATCCGCAGACCTTCCGGAATGACGGTGGCATTGCCGCGGCCCTGTCGCAGCGCCAGCTCGCCGGCCTGTACCAAGTGAACCAGTGGCCGACGACGTACGACGCCGTGGACCAGGTCACCACGAACGGCATGTTCCAGACGACGAATTTCGACGTGACCGGCAAGTATTCCGGCGCGAATTTCTTCGGGTCTGTTTCGAATACCGGTCAGCAAGGCTCGATTCGCGGCCTGGATGGCCTGAAGCGCAACACGGTGCGTCTGAATGTGTCGCAACAGTTCGCGCAGAAGTGGACGGTGGGCCTGAACACGTTTTACAGCCGGCTCACGCAGGACGGCCTGAACCAGTCCGGCTCCGAAGGTGGCGGCACGGCGGGCTTCTTCCGCCTGTCGCGCGTGCCGGCGTTCGCCGACCTGCTCGCGAAGGATGCGTTCGGCCGCATGTACATCAGGACGAATCCGCTCAACCAGGGCGCGCAGAACGAGAACCCGATCTACCAGTTCGCGAACTCGACACGCGATGACAGCCGCGATCGCTTCCTCGGCAACGTGGATGTGAAGTACTCGCCGTTCTCGTGGCTCGACGTGCAGGGCCAATTCGGCTACGACCGCTCCAATGCGGCGTTCTTCCAGATCGAGGATCGCGGCTTCCGCACGACGCTGTCGAATCCGGCCAGCAACAACGGCTTCATTGCGCGTGCGTCGTTCGTGGACCAGTCGTACAACACGAGCTTCAACGCGACCGCGCGCCACCAGTTCGGCAAGCTCAACGCAAAGCTGAACGGCCGCTACCTGTACGAGCAGCAGGATGCGTCGGTCTTGAGCAACAACGGCAGCAACATTCCATTCCCGGGCCTGCAGAACTCGGGTGCACTGGTGCAGAATCTCGGTGTGGGCTCATCGAAGCAGTCGGTGCGTGGCATCGGCATGTTCGTGAGCAGCGATTTTGACTGGGATGACAAGTACATCTTCTCGGCGCTCGTGCGCCGCGACGGGTCGTCGCTGTTCGGTGCCGGCGAGCGCTGGGCGCTGTTCGGTCGTGTCTCCGGCGCATACCGCCTGAGCCAGGAAAAGTGGTTCCCGACCAGCATCGTGAACGAGTTCAAGCTGCGCGCCTCGCGCGGATCGGCCGGTGGCCGTCCGAGCTTCCCGGCTCAGTACGAGACGTTCACGGTGTCCACGGGTGTCATCAATCCGACGCTGCTTGGCAACCGGCTGCTCAAGCCGGAGATCAATACCGAGACGGAAGTCGGTATCGACATGGAAATCCTGAGCAAGTACGGCGTTACGCTGACGTATGCCGAGTCGAGAATCGAGAATCAGATTTTGCCGGTGCCGCAGCCGACAGTGACGGGGTTCAGCTCGCAGTGGCAGAACGCCGGTCAGCTGCAGAACAAGGTCTTCGAGGCATCGCTGAACATTCCGCTCATCAGCCGTCCGAACCTGACCTGGTCCACGCGCCTGAACTTCGATCGCGTGCGCTCGCAGATCACGCAGCTGGGTGTGCCGGAGTTCTTCAGCGGCGTCGGTGCGCTGCAGGGTGCCGACCAGACGTTCCGGTACGCCACGGGTGAGAACCTGGGTACGTTCTACGGACGTCGCTGGGTGCGTGAGTGCAGCCAGCTGCCCGCGCCCTTCAATACTCAGTGCGGCGCGTATGGCACGGGCGCACAGTTCGAGCAGAACCGTGATGGCTACGTCACTTACACGGGTGGCATGTCGCAGGATAGCGCCTATGCACGCAACTACTTTCAGGCCCAGCTCCCGGGCGCCAGCGCACCATACGGCGACCGCCTGAACTTCGGCATGCTGATTCCGTTGCGGAACGCAGCCGGATCGACGGCACCCCAGAAGCTTGGCGGCACGATTCCGCAGTTCCGCTGGAACATCAGCCAGACCATCAGCTACAAGCGCCTGAACCTGTACGGCCTGTTCGACGCGACCGTGGGCCAGCGAGTGTGGAACCAGGGCATTCAGTGGTCGCTCGGCGACTTCGCAACGCGCGGGCAGGATCAGGCGAACGAGAGCATCTCCACCGTGCGTCCCATCGGATACTGGTGGCGTGGTGGGCCGCCGGTCAGCGCGGCTGGCATCGGCGGTTTCTACGACGCACTGCTCTACGGCAACGAGTACACGACGCAGGATGCCACGTATGGCCGTCTGCGTGAAATGTCGGCAAACTTCCGCGTAGGCAAGGTGGGTGGCGTCGGGAACTGGAGTGTCGGCGTGGTTGGTCGCAACCTGTTCACCATCACCTCGTACAAGGGCTTTGATCCGGAGACGGGTTTGAGCGGCGGGCAGCTGGGGTCGGCCGTGCTGAACGGCATCGATCGTTACGCGTTCCCGAACCTCCGCACCTTCACTTTCTCGATCGGCTCGAGCTTCTGAGCCGGACCGGCAACGGCGCGCCGCTGGTTGGTGGCGCGCTGAAGCCGGGCCTCATGACACGAGACATCCATACATGAAGATCAGACTCTCCCGACTGGCCGCGCTGCTTGGCGCCGCCAGCCTGGCGGCCTGTGGCGACCCACTGAGCGTGTCCAACAAGAATGTTGTGGACGTGACGTCGGCGCAGCAGACGCAACAGGGTATCGAACAGATCGTCGGCAAGTCGTTCCAGGCCATCTTCGTCGGCCAGTATGCCACCGGTGGTGCCATCTGGCTGCAGACGTTGAACATGTCGCTCGAGAGCAGTGCGTCAGTGGCCAACTTCGGCATGGGCCTGCGCAACGCGATTCCGCGCATCGGCATCGACAATGCGCGTGGCAACCAGACGGCGGTCGGCACGAACCGCGACTTCTCCATCTTCACGCGACTGGCCCGCCAGAACGTGAATGCACTGCGCTCGCTGGACAACCTCGCCGGTGCGACGCCCGCCACGACGGGACGCGCCCGCGCGTTCGGCTACTTCGTGCTGGGTTACGCGATGGGCAACCTGGCTGCGATTTATGATTCAGCTGCGATATTGACGCCGGCGCGCACGCCGGAGGATACGCTGTTCAGCGCGGCGGTCGTGAACGTGCAGGCACTCGCGATGCTGGATTCGGCGATTGCCGTGGCGCGCGGCCCGGGCGGTGCAAATCCGCAGTTCCCGCTGCCGGCCGACTTCATGACCGGTTCGCCGATTGACACGACGCAGTTCATTCGCATGGTGCGCTCGTACAAGGCGAGATTCCGGGCGGCTGTGGCCCGTACACCGGCGCAGCGCGCTGCCGTGGACTGGGAGCAGGTTCGCGGCGACGCCGCGGCTGGCATCACGGCCAACCTGAACGTCGTCCTCGATCCGACGATCGGCTGGAACATGGGTGGCTCGCTCGTCCAGCTGATGT